>JBQMQE010000107.1:0-14510 GCA_052172655.1 Burkholderiales bacterium | reverse complement strand
GCGCGCTCGGCCTCGAACGAGGCCGTCTGGACCTGTTCTTCGGCGATCTGCTGCACACGCAGATCCGCGCTTTCAATCCGAAGTACAAGGAGGCCGAGGGCGCGTTGATCGGCCAGTTTCAGCGTTTCCACGCCGACATCTACGGCAACCGCGATTTCCTCCAGGCGCTGCGCAATCAACACAAGTTTTTCTGCGCCGAGGAAAGCCGCGAGCTGGACCTGACGTTGATCGATTACGGCGACCTCGGCCGCCCGCGCGCGCAGTGGCGGAACGTGTATGAGGTGACGGAGGAGTTCTACACCCACAACGGCAAGTACGGCACGCGCGAGGACGTGGTGTTCCTGATCAACGGCATCCCCGTGGAACCGATCGAGTGCAAGAACGCGAGCAAAGACGAGGCGATCGCGCTCGGAGTGGACCAGATTCGGCGTTACCACGCCGAGACGCCGGAGGTGATGGTGCCGCAGATGCTCTTCACCGCCACTGAGGCCATCGGCTTTGCCTATGGAGTGACCTGGAACACGGTGCGGCGGAACCTGTTCAACTGGAAGCACGAAGAGGTCGGCAATCTGGAAGCCAAGGTCAAGAGCTTCTGCGCTGTGCCGCACCTGCTGCGCATCCTGAAGGATTTCATCCTCTTCGTTGAGAAGGAAGAGGAGCTGCAGAAGATCATCCTGCGCCAGCATCAGGCCGGCGCGGTTGACAAGGTGGTGACGCGGGCGCTCGATCCCAAGCGCACGCGTGGCCTGGTGTGGAATACGCAGGGCAGCGGCAAGACCTACACGATGATCAAAGCCGCCGAGCTGCTGTTCAAAGCGCCCGAGGCGGAGAAGCCGACCATCCTACTGATGATCGACCGTAACGAGCTGGAAGATCAGATGCTCAGGAACCTCGCTTCGGTGGGGTTGGGCAATGTGGCGCACGCGAGTTCCATCGCCGAACTTAACCGGTTGCTGAATCAGAAGGGTCAGGATTACCGCGGCATTGTCGTGACGATGATCCACAAGTTCCGCGACATGCCGGGGAACCTGAACCTGCGGCGGAACATCTTCGTGTTGATCGACGAGGCGCACCGCACGACAGGTGGCGACCTCGGCAACTTCCTCATGGCCGCCCTGCCGAACGCGACCTTCATCGGCTTCACCGGCACGCCGGTGGACAAGACGGCCTACGGCAAGGGGACGTTCAAGACCTTCGGCTGCGAGGACGACAAGGGTTACCTGCACAAGTATTCCATCGCCGAGAGCATAGCCGACGGCACCACGTTGCCGCTCTACTACAACCTCGCGTCGAACGAAATGCTGGTGCCGCACGAGATCATGGAGAAGGAATTCTTTGCGCTGGCCGAGACCGAGGGCATCGCCGATATCGAGGAGCTGAACAAGATTCTCGAACGCGCGGTGAATCTGAAGAACTTCCTCAAGGGCAAGGATCGGGTGAAGAAGGTGGCCAGCCACGTGGCTGACCATTTCCGGGCGAACGTGGAGCCGCTCGGCTACAAGGCGTTCCTGGTGGGGGTGGATCGCGAGGCGTGCGCGTTCTACAAGGAGGCGCTGGATGCCATCTTGCCGGCGGAATATTCCGAGATCGTCTTTACCGGGAACAACAACGACCCGGCGCACCTGAAGAAGTGGCATCTCGACCCGAAGCGCGAGAAGCAGATCCGCAAAAACTTCATCAAGGCCGGCGAGTGGCCGAAGATCCTGATCGTCACGGAAAAATTGCTGACCGGCTTCGACGCGCCCATCCTCTACGCGATGTATCTGGACAAGCCCATGCGCGATCACACGCTGCTTCAGGCCATCGCGCGGGTGAACCGCCCCTACGAGAACGAGGCGGCCGAGATGGTGAAGCCGCACGGTTTCGTGCTCGATTTCGTCGGTATCTTCGACAAATTGGAAAAGGCGCTGGCCTTCGACAGCGACGAGATAAATGCCATCGTCAAGGACATCGGCCTGCTCAAACAGCTGTTCAAATCGAAAATGGAGAGCAAGGCACCGGCATATTTGGCGCTGGTGACACGGAACTTCGACGACAAGGACGTGGACAGCCTCATCGAACACTTCCGCGACAAGGAGCGGCGCAAGGAGTTCTTCCGCGAATATAAGGAGATCGAGATGCTCTACGAGATCATCTCGCCGGATGCGTTCCTGCGGCCGTTCATGGACCAATACACGACGCTTTGCTCGATCTATGCCGTGGTGCGCAACGCCTATGCTCGGAAGGTGTACGTGGACAAGGCTTTTCAGAAGAAGACCAACGAACTCGTGCAAAAGCATATCGGAGCGGTGGTCGCTGGAGACACCGCGGAATACGTCGCATTGAACGAAGCGACCATTGAGACCATCAAGCAACGTCTGGAAGGCAAAGCGACCAAAGTGATCAACTTGGTCAAAGCGATTGAGAAGACCGCCGAGGAGGAGAGCGACGACCCGTTCCTCGTGGCGCTCGCGGAACGGGCCAGGGCGGTACAGGAGAGTTTCGAGGAGCGGCAGACCAGCACGGAAGACGCGCTGGCCGCGTTGCTCAAGGAAATCGAGAAGAACGAACAACGGAAGAAGGAGCAGGCCGCGAAAGGACTGGATGGCCTGACCTACTTCGTACTGTGCAAGCTCACCGACGACGGCATACCCAAGCCCGGGCAGGTCAGCCGCAAGATCGCCGGGGAGTTCGCGAAGTTTCCGAACTGGCAGCGCGGCGAGGCCGAACTGCGCGAGTTGCGGAATCAAGTCACGTTTGCGGTTTCTGCCGAGGAAGACGACCTGGAGAAGGTCGCCGCAACGGTCGAAGCCTTGTTCACTTTGCTGCAGAAGAGCTTTCGCCCATGAGCCGGTGGCGCGACCGGGAGGAGTTCAAGGCGCGCGTGCTGGAATGGGCCGCGAAGTTCGATGTCAAGGTCCATGGCTTGTATGTCCGCCCGATGCGAAACAAGTGGGCGTCTTGTTCTACCGCGGGAACCCTGAGTTTCAACGACGAACTGCTAGGGATGGAGCGGGACCTGGGAGACTACGTCATTGTCCATGAACTGCTGCACTTCTCTGTGCCCAACCACGGCAAACTTTGGAAAAGCCTGATGCGCGCACACCTTGGAGAGTATGAGCAACTGGAAGCAAGGATGAAACATACCGTGCGTGACGACAGATCCAGTCGTTCTTCAAGGTGACCATCGATGCGCTTCCTCCACGCCTCCGACCTCCACCTCGACAGCCCGCTGCGCGGCCTCGACCGCTACGAGGGTGCACCCGTCGCACGGCTGCGCATTGCGACCCGGGACGCGCTGGAGCGGTTGATCGACATGGCGATCGCCGAGCGCGTCGACTTCGTGCTCTTCGCCGGTGACATCTACGACCGCGACTGGCAGGCTTTCCAGACAGGCCTGTTCTTTCGCGAGCAGATGGTGCGGCTGGGGCGGGCGGATATCCGCGTATTTATCGTGCAGGGCAACCACGATGCGCAGGGCGTGATCACTCGCCAGTTAGTCCTGCCGCCGAATGTCACTGTGTTCTCCAGTCGCACAGCCCAAACCTTCCGGATCGAAGAACTGTCGGTGGCGATCCACGGGCGCAGTTTCCCCGATCGGGCGGTGGACGAAGATCTGGTCCCTTCGTACCCAGCGCCTGTCCCGGACTTTTTCAACATCGGAATGCTACACACTAGCCTCAACGGCCGGCCGGGTCACGACCCCTACGCGCCGACGGATCTCGCGACGCTGGTGGCCAAGGGCTATGACTACTGGGCGCTGGGACATGTCCATGCGCGCGAGGTAGTGTCGGAGATGCCGCGCGTCGTCTTCCCGGGCAACCTTCAGGGCCGGCACGCGAACGAGACAGGCGCCAAGGGCTGCGAGCTGGTCACGGTGGAGGCGGGACGGATCGAGGCCGAATTCGTCGCGCTCGATGTGGCGCGGTGGAATCAGGTGGTGGTACCGCTGGATGGCATCGACCGCCTGGAGGCGCTGGGCGATGCTTTCCGCGAGGCGCTGGAGCCAGTGCTCGTCGGTGCCACGGACAGGCTGCACGCGGTGCGGGTCACGCTGACCGGCTCGACAGCATTGCACCGGCTGGAGGCGAACCAGCCGGGTACGCTGGCCGCGGCGGTGCAGGCCGCGGCGCAGGACGTGAGCGACGCAGAGGTCTGGATAGAACAAGTGCGCCTCGCGTTGACGACGCCGATGGATCGAGCCCAGGCTGCGCAGCGCCAGGACGCGGTGGGCGAGCTGATCCGGTTGGTGGACGCTATAGCCGGCGACGAAGCGGAGTTGACGAGTTGGGGGAAAGCCGAGCTGGGCGATCTCTTGAACGCGCTGCCGGCCGAAGTCACCGCCGGCGTGGCCGCTGGCGACGTGCTGCGCTTGGACAACTTCGCCGACCTGCGGGCTTTGCTCACCGATGCGGAAGCGACGGTGCTTGCACGTCTGACGGCAGCGGCGGAGGGCGCATGAAGCTTGCCCGGCTACTGCTGCAGGCCTTCGGGCCGTTCACCGACAAGACGCTCGACTTCGCGGCGAGCGGGAGCAATCTGCATCTGATCTATGGGCCGAACGAGGCGGGCAAGTCTGCGGCGCTGCGGGCGATAACCGATCTTCGCTTCGGCATTCCTCTGCGCAGTCCGGATGACTTTATCCACCCCACCGGACGGATGCGCATCGCCGGGCTTTTCATCGACGACCAGGGCGAGCCTATCGGTCTCGTCCGACGCAAGGGCCGCGCCCCGACGCTGTCGCGATTCGATATCGCGACCGAACAGCCCGACCCAGCCCTGCCGGTGCTGCGCGAGCATGAATTGGCGCTGACTGGCGGCGTTGAGCGCAGCGAGTTCGAAGCGATGTTCGGGCTCAACCACGAGCGCTTGCGCGCGGGCGGCGACCGCTTGCTCAAGGGGGAGGGCGAACTCGGCTCGGCTTTGTTCGAGGCCAGTGCCGGCACCCGCGGTATCGCGGCGATTCTGACAGCCTTGGACGATGACGCGAAGACGATCTTCAACCCGCATGGCCGTGCGCAGAACGCGACCATCAATGAGGCGCGCCGGCAACTTGAAGAGCAGCGCAGCGCGTGGCGCCAGGCGCAGACCAAACCGGCCGACTGGCAGGTTCTGAATCGCGCACATGAGCAGGCTAAGGCTAAATTGGCCGAGATCGACCAGGCAATTGAAATCTTGCGCCGGCGAGAGAATGAACTGACCGAATTGCGCACGGTCGAGCCCTTGCTGCGGCAGCACGACCGTGCGCTGGCGGACCTGCAGGCGCTGGCCGAGGTGCCCGATCTTCCAGAGAGCGCGCGCGAGGAGCGGCTGGCGGCGGAGCAGGCACTGCGTCGCGCACAGCAGGAATTGCTGGACGCCGATCTTGAACTCAATCGTTGCGCAAAGGCGCTCGCCATTTTGGTGATCGAGACGCCGCTGCTTGAACATGCCGAGATGATCGAACGGCTGGCTGCCGGCGTGGAGGCCGCTACGCGCAGCCGCATAGAGGCGCAGCAACAGCAGGCGGTGATCGAGCGGATAGCCGCTGACCTCGCGGCAGGGGCGGCGCGGATCGCGCCGGGGCGAGATATCCCGGAAGTCCTGAACGCGGCGCCCTCGGAAGCGGATCGCGTGGCCTTGAACGATCATCTGCAGGCGATCGGCCGGCTCAACGAGCGTCTGGCGGGAAATCGGCAGCGCGCCCTGGACTTGGACGAGGCATTGAGCGCCGACGCGCAAGAAATTCCCGCATTGCCCGACCCAGCCGTTCGGCAAAGCGTGGCCGAGGCCCTACGCGGGGCTCAGGCTCTGGGGGATGTCGGGCGGAGGCGCGGCGATCTCGACCGCCAGATCGGCGAACTCGAAAGCCGGCTTATTCAGGCTCTATCGGACATGGGCGCCCAATCGGAGCAAGTCTTGCGCAGAGCCCAGCCTTTGCTGGAAGCGCAGATTGCCCAGGCCCGGCAGGAGCTGGCTGAAGTCGACGAGGCGACGCGCGATGCGCGCGACGAAGACCGGCGACTCGAGCCACAATTGGAAGAGCAGCGGCTACGCCAACGTCAGCTTGCCGCGGAAGGCGAGGTGGTCACTGCCGAGACCTTACGCCTGGCCCGGGAGCGGCGTGACGACGGCTGGACGCGCGTTCGCAAGGGCTATGTGGACCGCACCGATGATGCGGCCGAGCTGGGCAGAGGGATCGATGCGGCGTTCGATGCGGATCGCCTGCTGCCGGACGCATTTGAGGCCGCACAGGAAGAGGCCGACCGGCAAGCGGACCTGTTGCGGGCAGATGCCAAGCGGGCGGCCGCATCCGAGGAATGTTCCACGCGCATCGAGCAGATGGAGACGCGTCGGCGGGAGATTGCTGTCGTACTGGCGTCTCTTGGAGCGAAGCGGGAAAACGTACTCGCCGGGTGGACGGGACGTCTTACACAGGCACAGTTGCCGGCGCTGGATGCCGACGCGCTGCGCGAGTGGCAAGGCCGGCGCGGCGTTGTGCTGGACCTTGCAGACCGCCTGGCGGGACTGCGTTCGGATCGCGAAGCTGTGCTGGCGGAAGCGTCGACGGCAGCTTCGGCGCTGGCCCTCACCCTGCGCGCCGCTGGGCAGACCGTCGCCGAAGTGGTGGGCGGAGGCGAGGTCAATGTGTTGCCGTCGCTGATCGCGAAGGCCCTTCGTTGGGAGAAGAAGGCGGCGGAGAGCGAGGCCCAGGGTGGCGCTCGGGCAGATACGTTGCGCAAGCAACAAGACGAGCGGAAGAAGGTCGGCGCGCTAATTAGCCGGACTGAGACCGAGTTGAAAGGCCATGAAGAGGCGCTTGACGCCTGGCACGCGCGCCTGTTCCTGCCGTCCGGTAGTGGCGCGGAAACGGTAAAGGCGCGACTGGAAGAACTCGATGCCTTGGCGCGACAGTCTACGGCCCTGAATGATGCGCGACAGGCCCAGGGCCATCACAATGCGGTAGTCAGCGACATCGAAACCCGAGCCGCGCAACTCGCGCTGCTGGCCGGCGAGCCGGAACCGACGTCGGTAGATGACTTCGCGGATCGTTTGCGCCGGCGCCTGGCGGCGTCACGAGAGAGCGAGCAGGAGCGCAACACGCTGATCCGTGACCAAGGCAGGGCGCAGCAAAAGAAGCTACAGGCAGAAACGGAGCTTGAGCAACAAGGCGCGATGCTGGCACGACTCTGTTCGGCGGCGGGCGTCGCAACAGCCGACCTGCTTCCGGAACAGGAGGAGGGTGCCGCCCGCAAGCGCCAGGCACAGATGCACCTCTCGACGCTGCGCGAGCAGCTCGCGCAGGCATCGGCGCGCCCGGAGGAAGCGCTGCGCCAGAGTCTTGCCGGCCAGGACGCAGTTGCCATCGAGAGCGAACGCGACAGCCGCAGGCTGGAAATCGGGCAGCGCGAAACCGAGCAGGCCGCGGCGCGGCAGGCCGAGGAACAGACGCGGCGAGCTTTGGAGTCGGTCGACACATCGGATCGCGCGGCCGCCGCTCGGGAGGCCATGGAATCGGCTGCGGCGCGCTTGCGTGCGTCGATCCGGCCGTGGGCGCGCTTGAAGCTTGCGCATGCTCTGCTGAAGGAGTCGCTGAATCGCTTCCGAGAACGCGCCCAAGCGCCGATGGTGGCCGCCGCATCCACCTACTTCTCGCTTATGACCGCTGGCCGGTATCAGCGGCTGGTGGCCGACGAAGCCGACGACAAGCCGGTGCTCCGCGCCGAACGGGCGGACGGCGTCAGAATTGGCGTCGAGGCCATGAGCGACGGCACCGCCGATCAGCTCTATCTGGCGCTGCGACTCGCAGCGCTCGATCTGCGGCGCGCATCACACCCGCACATGCCGCTCGTGCTCGATGACGTACTAATTACCTCGGACGATGAGCGTGCGGCGAATATCCTGCGCGCGCTGGCGCGATTCGCCGAGGGCGGGCAGGTCATGATCTTTACGCATCATCGGCATTTGATTGATGTGGCGCGAGCGGCTTTGGGCGAGCAAGCGCTCGTGGTTCATAGTTTGTAGGAGGATTCGGCCATGCCTGAAATCTCGCGCTTTCTCGGCATCGTAATAATGATGTACTTCAACGATCACAATCCGCCGCACTTTCACGTGCGCTACGAGGAGTACCGCGCCATGATCGGAATCGAGCCGCTGGAGCTTCGGGAAGGGCGGCTGCCACCGCGCGTGCTCGGTCTCGTGATGGAGTGGGGCGAGTTGCACCAGCCAGAGTTGATGGAGAACTGGACTACTCTCGCCAAACAGGGTACTTTTAGTCGAATTGCTCCGCTCGTTTGAGGAAATTGAAGATGATATGGGTGACCGATGCCAAAGCGTTTCCGGGCTGTGGATCCGTTTTTCGGACAACACCGAAGGTGAAATCGACCTGAAGGATTTCATTGCGTCCGATTCGCGCCCGATCGTTGCCGCTCTTCGCGATCAATCAGCGTTTTCTGCGATCCGCGTGGAAATGGACACTGTGGTTTGGGCGAATGGCTTCGATCTTGCGCCGGAGTTCCTGTACGCGCAAGCGAAAGCCCACGCGGCCGCCTAGGCGCTGGGGGCTGCGCTCGATATCGCTGGCGCCGGGGCAGGCGCGTGAGTAGTCGGCACGCGGCGTCGCAACAGCCATCCGGACCGCCAATCCATTCGCTGAGGCATTCGCTAACCGCCAATCCATGACCGCATACACCTGCCGCATCGCCGACGAGATCTTCCAGCGCTACCCCGGTTATGTGCGCGGGGTGGTGATCGCGCATGAACTCGCGAACGGCCCCTCGCCGCAGGCGCTGCTCGATTTGCTGCGCGAGGCCGAGGCTGCGGTCAGGGCGCGCGTCAAGCCGGATGCCGTGGCCGAGGAACCGCGCCTCAAGTCCTGGCGCGAGGCCTATCGTGCGTTCGGCGCCAAACCGGCGGAGTTCCGCTCCTCCAACGAAGCCATGGCGCGGCGCGCGCTGAAGAACGAGCGCCTGCCCGCGATCAACGCCCTGGTCGATATCGGCAACCTGATCTCGCTGCGGCACTTGATCCCCGCCGGAGCGCATGCGATCGATGTGCTCGCGGGCGACCTTGCCTTGCGGCCGGCGACGGGCGCCGAGCAGTTCCTCGCCTTCGGCTCCACCGAAACCGAACATCCCCTGCCGGGCGAGATCATTTTCGCCGAGGGCGACACCGTGCTGACGCGGCGCTGGACCTGGCGCCAGGCGCAGCACACGCTCACGCTGCCGCAATCGCGCGCAGTCGAGTTCAATATCGACGGCCTGCCGCCGGTGCCGCCGGCCGAAGTGGAACAGGCGGGCGCGGAAATCATGGAGCTGCTTGCGCGCTTTTGCAGCGGGCGCGCGCGCTTCGCCTTGCTCGACAGGGATCATCCCTCGACTTCGTTGGCGGCTTGAGGCGCGGGCCGGCTGATGCGCTAAGATGTGCCATTGCCCGGGAGGACGAATCAGACATGGACAGCGCTCGACAGTTCGCCCGCCTCATGGCGGTTTGCGTGTGCATTGCACTCGTGGCTGAAGTTGGCGCGCAAGCGCCGCGCGCGCCTGCAAGGGGTACGATGGCCGAACTGGACCGCAAGGTGCAGGCCTTCCTCGACTCCGAGCGCGACAAGTGGGACTCCCTCAACGTGCCCTATCAGGACGGCAAGATCCTGCACGATCTGGTGGTGCAGGGCGGGTACAAGGCGATCCTGGAGATCGGCACTTCCACCGGCCATTCCACCGTGTGGCTCGCCTGGGCGGCGGCGAAGACTGGCGGCCGCGTCACCACCATCGAGATCGACCGCGGGCGGCATCAGCGCGCGCTGGCGAACCTCAGGCGCGCCGGGCTTGCCCAATACGTAGATGCGCGGCTCGCAGATGCGCACGACCTGGTAAAGTCCTTACCGGGGCCGTGGGACTTCGTATTCCAGGATGCGGACAAGGTATGGTACTTGCAGTATTTTCGGGACCTGGAAGGAAAAATGGCGCCGGGCGGCTGCTATACGGCGCACAACGTCACCCGGCCTTACGCGCGCCAGGTCACCGAATTCCTCGACTACGCGAAGATGCGCCCCGGGACCAGCTTCCGCTTCGCCCAGGGCGCGTCGGGCGAGGGCATTTCCATCAGTTGCTGGGTGCGCTAGCCGCAGCGCGTCGGAGCTGGAGTTTGATCCGGGTCAGTACAAGGCAAGTCGAAACGCTGCTCCAATCCTGCCGGCGGGCGGAACCGGGCTAGCGCTGGCGGCCATCAGAGATGCTCCTCGGTGCGCAGCGACAGCTCCACCATGCGCTCCAGTAGCTGATCCGCGGGAAGGCCGACGAAGTTGCGCAGCACCAGCTCCTTGGCATACAGGCGCACGAGGTAGCGCAGCTTGAGCCCCTTGCTGCGCCCCGAATACACAAAGTCGCGGTGGCCGTTGTTGATGACGATCAGGTTGCGCGCGGTATCGAACTTCGAGCGCCAGGACTCGCCGGCGGCGCGCTCGAAGGTGTAGCCGGGGAGGCCCTGCGTCTCCACTGCCGCGCTGCCGAGCTGCGGCAACAGCTCGTGCGTCACGGTGATGAGCGCCTCGGCTTCGCACAGCACCTCGCCCTGGCGCACGCTGACGCACACGCGCGCCAGGCCCGGTTCGGCCGCCGCGGCGTAGCGTACGGCTTGATCGCGCGGATTTTCGATCGTGCCGCCGCCTTCGGCGACGCGCCAAAGGAACTCCAGATCCTGTTCGACTCTGCGCCGCGAGCGGTCGCGCGGCAGTGCGCGCAGCTCGCGCGATTCGCTTACGCGCACAATGCTCGAAGCCGGGGATATCGTCACGCTGAAGAGGGGGCCCGCAAACTCGAAGAACTGACGCTGCCGCGCCTCGCCCGCTTCGGGCTCGGGCGCGCCCGGCATCGGCGCGTCGAGCGGTTCGTCCGCGGCGGTGCTGCTGTTGGCGCCGGGTGCGCCGCTGCCCGCGCGCTGCGCGCGCGCCTGAATGTCGAACCAATCGTATTCCTCCGCCGGCAGCGCCAGCAGTGCCTCGCGGAAGGCGCGCTGGATGGTGCGCAACAGCGTGCGGCTCGCCTGTTCCTCTTCGGCGCGCTGCTGCTCGTCCATCACCTCGATCAGCCTCGCTTCCAGGGCTTCGATCGCCGTGCGCAGCGCCATGTACGCGTCGTCATGGATGACGCCGGAGCGCGTGCCCGGCGTCAGGTTGACGAACGGCGCATCGACCAGCCCCTGGAGATAGCGCGCGGTCCAGGGCGGACGCGCAAAACCGTCGAGCAGCGCGATGTCTTCCAGTACGCGCGTGCCGTTGCGGAACAGCGCGACACGGTTTTCCTCCCCCGGTTCGTTCAGATACAGTTCGACGTATGCGTCCCCGCGCGGCGAGCGCACTGCGGGCAACTGGTGCAGCAGGCGTCCTTCATATTGGCGCGGCTCGACTGCGTACTGCTTGCGCGCAAGCTTGTCGATGACGCTGATGCGAACGCCCGATTGGCGGATGCGGTCCCTCAACTCCGCGGCGAGGTACCACTGGATTTTCTCGCCCGAAAGCGTGCGCATACCCTCCAGCAGCGGGGCGATTTTCACTTCGGTACCGCGCTCGGCGAAAAGTGTGCGCCTGGGCGCTACGCTGTATCCCGGATCGCCTTTGCGCATGACCATCTGGTAGGCGCGCTCGTCGTCGCCGCTGCAGGTCATCGCCAGCGCCTCGCCCACGGTCCAGAACGAGAGCAGTCCGATGCCGAACTCGCCCTGCAGGCCCGCGGCGCCTTCCTTCTTCAGCCGGCGCTTGATCGAATCGCAGATATGGGTGGCCACATAGCGGAAATCCGGCCGACCTTCGGCATCGCGCGGCACGCCGTTGCCGTCGTCGCGAATCGACAGGAAATGCCGACCCTGTTCCCGGCCGCGCGTAATGCTGACCTGGGTCGCGTGCGCATCGATCGCATTTTCCACCAGCTCGGCGATCGCCTTGAGCGGGTTCGACTGCGAAAGGGCGATGATGGTGATCGCGTTCCAGTCGTCGCCGATGCGCAGTTTGCCGCGCTCGCCGGCACGCGCTCGCGGTGTCTTTTCTGGCGCTACGATGCCGTTCTCTCCGGAGGAACCATCAATGCAACGAAGCCGCGAGGGTAACGCGGATCGGAAGAATGCGCCACTCTCTCGGACGATGGCCCTGACGGCAGCGCGAGCGCGCAAGTTTTGGACGGCGCCGCCGTGGTATGATCTCAGGCACAAATCCGGCATTTCCAGCGGTTCCATGCCGCGCCCTCAAGCATGAGCTTTCGCGCCTGGAGCGCTCCTTTGTAAGGACACTATCAGCATGAACCTCCCCAACGAAAAGGCAGTGACCCAAGCCGCTGTGCCCCTGTGGATAAACGGGGCCGCGGCCCCGTCGACCGGTACGCGCTCGGGCTCGGTCACCAACCCGGCCACCGGCAATGTCACCCGGCGCGTGCCCTTCGCCAACGCCCAGGATATCGATTTTGCGGTCAAGGCGGCGACTGCGGCACTGGCCGCTTGGGGCAGCGCGCCGCCGCTGCGCCGCGCGCGCGTAATGCAGAAATTTCTGGCGCTGATGCAGGCGAATCAAAAGGAACTGGCGCGGCTCGCCTCGGAAGAGCACGGCAAGACGCTGCCGGACGCGCTCGGCAGCGTGCAGCGCGGCATCGAGGTGATCGAGTTCGCCTGCGGCATCCCTAATCTGCTGAAGGGCGAGTACACCGAGAACGCCGGCACCGGCGTCGACTGCCACACGCTGCGCCAGCCGGTGGGCGTGTGCGCGGGCATCACGCCGTTCAACTTTCCGGCGATGGTGCCGCTGTGGATGTATCCGGTGGCGATCGCCTGCGGCAACACCTTCATCCTCAAGCCTTCGGAAAAAGTGCCCTCGACCAGCATGAAAATGGCCGAGCTGTTCAAGGAGGCCGGACTGCCCGACGGCGTGTTCAACGTGGTGCACGGCGACAAGGAGGCGGTGGACGCGATCCTCAACCATCCGGGCATACATGCGGTGTCTTTCGTCGGCTCGACGCCGATCGCAAAATACATCTACGAGACCTGCGCCCGCAACGGCAAGCGTGTACAGGCCCTGGGCGGGGCCAAGAACCACGCGGTGGTGCTGCCGGATGCGGATCTGGAATTCACCGCCGATGCGCTGATCGGCGCCGCCTACGGCTCGGCCGGAGAGCGCTGCATGGCGATCTCGGCGGTGGTGGCAGTGGGCGCCATCGGCGATCCGCTGGTGAAAATGCTCGCGCACAAGGCGGCGAAGATCAAGGTCGGTCCCGGCGACGGCGAAGGCGTGGAAATGGGGCCGCTCGTGACCCTGGCCCATCGCGACAAGGTCGCGAGCTACATAGCCACCGGCGTGGCCGAAGGGGCGAAGCTGGTGGCGGACGGGCGCAACAAGAAAGTCGCGGGCTACGAGAACGGCTTTTTCCTCGGCACCACCCTGTTCGATCAAGTCAAGCCCGGGATGACAATCTACAAGGATGAGATTTTCGGCCCGGTGCTGGTGGTGCTGCGCGCGGACACCCTGGAGGAGGCGATAGCGCTGGTCAATGCCAATCCCTATGGCAACGGCACGGCGATATTCACCAACTCCGGCGGCGCGGCGCGCCGTTTCGAGGAGGAGATCCAGGTCGGCATGGTGGGCGTGAACGTGCCGATTCCGGTGCCGATGGCGTTCTACTCCTTCGGCGGCTGGAAGAATTCGCTTTTCGGCGACCTGCACATGCACGGCATCGAGGGAGTGAAGTTCTATACCCGCACCAAGGTGGTGACCACGCGCTGGCCGCATGACGACACGCCCGCGGCCGGGCTCGACATGCCGACGCTGGGCTGAGAAATTGCGAACGCCGGCAGCCGGCATCCTCGATCGTCGGCGGCGCCCTCATTGCAGTAGCTGAAGGACAGACCATGAACCAAACGCAACAACCGCCGCAGCCGCTCGATCTCGAGCACTACTGGATGCCGTACACGAACAATCGCGCGTTCAAGCTCGCGCCGAAGATGATCGCGTCGGCGGCAGGCATGTACTACACGACGGTCGAGGGCAAGAAAGTGCTCGACGGCCTGGCGACGCTGTGGTGCGTCAACGCCGGGCATTGCCGGCCGAAAATCGTCGAGGCGATAAGGAAGCAAGCGGGCATCCTCGATTTTTCCTCCTCGTTCTCGCTCGGCCATCCGCTGCCGTTCGAAGTCGCGCGCCGCGTCGCCGCGCTCGCGCCCGAGGGCATGGAGCAGGTATTTTTCGTCAATTCCGGTTCCGAAGCGGTGGACACGGCGCTGAAAATCGCGCTCGCCTACCACCGGCTGAATGGCGAGGGTACGCGCACGCGCTTCATCGGCCGCGAGCGCGGCTATCACGGCGTCAACCTCGCCGGCATCTCGGTCGGCGGCGTGCCCGCCAACCGCAAGGCCTACGGCCTGATGATTCCCGGCGTGGATCACCTGCGCCACACGCACGATCCGGCGCGCAGCGCGTTTTCGCGCGGCCAGCCGGCCGCGGGCGCCGAGTTCGCCGACGAGCTGGAGCAGCGGATCATCCCCCTGCACGATGCCTCGAACATCGCCGCGGTGAT
>JBQMQE010000106.1:0-14693 GCA_052172655.1 Burkholderiales bacterium | reverse complement strand
ACTTGCCGGTGAGGAAACCGGCCACCATGCCGGTGCCGCCGACCGTCGCCCAGGTGTAGCCGCCCAGCGCCGCCGGCAGGCTGAGTTCATCTAGGTAGCTGTTGAGCCAGTAGGAAAACGGCATGGTGGTGAAGCCGACGAGCACCCCGAGCACGGCGTAGATCAACCCGATCCCGCCCTGCGCGAGTTCCGGACGCCCTCCGCCTCGTCCTCCGAGTGACGCGGTCGCGCGCTTCAGGAAGCGGCCGGCCCCTTTGGCCCCCTTCCATTCGCCGCCCTCGACCACGACATTGCCGCGCGCGGTGAACTCGACTTCTCGGTGGCGCAGATCCTATTGAACAGCGCGCTTTTATATTGGGATTACCTCGGCAAGACGCAGCGCCTGGCCATCAGCCGCGCGAGCGAGCGTCGCGGCGAAGACCAGCTCGATGAAATTCGCAAATTGATCGCCGCGGACGAACTGCCGCGGGCGGAGATCAATCTCGCGCAAGCGAGCCTGAACGATCGCCGCTCGGCCCGCATCGCGGCGCAGCAGGCGCTGCTGGAAGCGCGCCGCGCGCTCGGGCGCTCGCTTGGCTTCAACGCGCAAGCGACCATGGCCATCGGCGAGCTGGCGGACGCGTTCCCGGAATACGACGGCGCTTCGATCAACACCGTGGCGCGCAGGCAAGAGCTGACCTTGCGCGCCCTGGAGTCGCGCAGCGATCTCGCGGCGCTGCGCGCGCACCGCGAAGCCGCGCAAATCCTGCTCGATGCCGCGCGCAGGAACGAACGCCCGCAACTCGATCTGGTGCTGGGCGCGACCCAAAGCGGCTTGAGCGAAGGCGCCGCGTTGGGCGCGGTCGCACCGGCATTCACCCAGAACTTCGGCCCCGGTTACAACGCCAATCTGATTTTTCAAATGCCGCTGGGAAACAACGCCGCGCGCGGATGGTCCCGGCAGCAGGCGGCGCTAGTTGACGCCCAGCGCATCCGCATCGACGAGCTGGGCCATTCGATCAGCAACAGCATCGAGACCTCGGCCTACGCAGTGCTGCGCGCGACGCAGCAATTGACCGAAGCCGACGCGGCAGTCAAGGCCTATGGGGTGAGCCTGGAGAACGAGCGCACCAAACGCCGCCTCGGATTGGCGACGCTGATCGATACCCTGAATGTGGAAGACCGCTACAACAACGCGCTGCTGGCCGCGGTGCAGGCGCGCGAGGTGTTTGCCGGCGCCATCGCGCAGTTTCGGTTCGAAACCGGCACCTTGCTTGCGCGCGCGGGCGACACCTACGACGCCCGCGTGGGCGAACTGTTCACTCCTGCGGTTCGCTGAGCTGAACGCCATCCGGAGCACGCAGCATGAGCGCATCTGAAATTCAGACAAAACTGTTTCGCAAAGTCGCCCTGGATCGCCTGTCTTCGCCCGAGCAGCTCGATTCCATGGTGCAGATCGTGACCCTGAAGAGCTGGCTGATGCTCGCGCCGCTGGTGGCCTTGGTGCTGCTGGCGCTACTCTGGGGCCTGTTCGGCTCTATCCCCTGGAAGGTCACCGGCAAGGCTCTGCTGATTCAACGCGGCGGCCTGGCCGACGTCACCAGCGGTTCGGCGGGCCGCATCACGTCGATGAAAGTGAAAGTGGGCGACCTGATCCGCATCGGGCAGCCGATCGCGGTCCTGGCACAGCCTGAACTCGTCGACCGGATCAAGTCCGCCGAGGACCGGCTCGCCGAGTTACAGCGCCAGGAAAGCGAATTGCAGGGCCAGATCAAGCGCTCGCAAACGCTGTCGCGCTCCTTGCTGGCGCAGCAGCGGGCCGCGGTCGAAGGCCAGATCAAGGCGACCGAGGACCGCGCGCAGGTGCTGCGCGAGCGGGTGGAAACCCAGCGCCGTCTGCTCGAACAGGGCTTGATCACGCGCCAGGCGCTGCTCAATTCCCAGAACGAGCTGGCGTCGTCGCATTTGGAAATCGAAAACGCCAAATCACAACTGCAGCAGGGGTCACTGCGGGGCGCGGAAGACGACAAGCGCGCACTGCAGGAGATCACCGTCATACGCAACCAGATGAGCGAGACGCGCCGCACCCTGGTCGGGCTGCATTCCAGCCTGTCGCAGAGCGCGCAGATCAATTCGAGTTACGCCGGGCGCGTGGTCGAAGTCAAGGCCGGACCGGGCACCCTGGTGACGCAAGGCGCGGCGGTCGTGACGGTTGAGCCCGTGGCCAGCGGCGTCTCCGCAATCGAAGCCGTGATCTACATCCCGGCCGCCGAAGGCAAGAAGATCGAAGTCGGGATGCAAGCGCAGATCGTGCCCTCGACGGTGAAGCGCGAGGAGCATGGCTTCATGATCGCCAAGGTCAGTTACGTTTCCGAATACGCGGCAAGCGAGGAATCGATGATGGCAATCTTGCAGAACCGGCAGATGGTGCAGGAATTGTCCGGCGGCAGCGCCCCGATCGAGGTGCGCGCGAAGCTCCTGCCCGGGGACACGCCCAGCGGATTCAAATGGTCCAGTAAAGACGGCCCGCCGTTCAAAGTGGGGACCGGTACGCTGGGAACAGCGGAAATCGTGGTGTCGAGGCAGGCCCCGATCACACTGGTGATTCCGTTCCTGAAGAAAAGCCTGGTGCTGCATTGAGCCGGCCCGCATCCCGGCTAGCACGCGCGCGCCTTCACGGCAAGGTATTGAACCCGGCATGAGCAGTCCCGCCGCCCGATCCGCACCCGCCCCGGCGCCCTTGCTGAAGAACGTTCGCGTCGACACGCCCGCCATCCTGCAAATGGAGGCGACCGAATGCGGCGCGGCATCGCTCGCGATCGTGCTCGCCTTCTACAAGCGCTGGGTGCCGCTGGAGGAACTGCGCGTCGCCTGCGGCGTGTCGCGCGACGGCTCCAAGGCATCGAACGTGCTGCGCGCGGCGCGCACTTACGGCCTGGTGGCCAAGGGCTACAAAAAGGAGCCAGCGGATTTGCGCAACATGACGCTGCCGCTCATCGCCTTCTGGAACTTCAATCACTTTCTGGTGGTCGAGGGCTTCGCCGGGGACAAGGTCTACCTGAGCGACCCGGCCTCGGGCAAGCGCTGGGTATCGACCCAGGAATTCGATCAATCCTTTACCGGCGTGGTGCTCTGCGCCGAACCGGGGCCGGATTTCAAGCCCGGCGGCGACGCCCCCAGCGTGCTGCGCGCGCTGAAGCGGCGTTTTGCCGGCGCTAGCAACGCCATTGCGCTGCTGTTGGTGTGCGGCCTGGCGCTGGTCATTCCGGGCATGGTGGTGCCCGCGTTCGCGCGGGTGTTCATCGACGAAGTGCTGATCGGGCAGCGCGAAAGCTGGGTGCTGCCGCTGTTGATCGGCATGGCCGTGACCTGCGCCTTGCGCGCTGCGCTCACCTGGACGCAGCAGTATTACCTGCTGCGCGTCGAAACCAAGATGGCCCTGGCGACCTCCTCCAAGTTTTTCTGGCATGTGCTGCGCCTGCCGATCGAGTTCTACACCCATCGCTCGCCCGGCGAGATCAGCAGCCGCGTCGGCATCAATGATGTCGTGGCGCGCATCCTCACCGAAGACCTGACCCATTCCCTGCTGGCGATCGTCACGGCGATCTTCTTTGGTGTCCTCCTGTTGTTCTACGACGCGGGCTTGGCGCTGATCGCATATGTGACCGTAGCGCTGAATCTGGGCGCGCTGCACGCCATCGCCAAGCGCAACAAGCAGCTCAACCAGCGCCTGGCCATGGACGGCGGCAAACTCGGCGGCGTCGCCATGTCGGGCCTGGCGATGATGGAAACCATCAAGTCATCGGGTGGCGAAGCCGGCTTTTTCTCCAAGTGGTCCGGAAACCAATCCAAGTTCCTCAACTCGATGCAGGAAACGGCGCGCATCGGCTTGAATCTCGCGCTGCTGCCGACGCTGTTGAACGCTTTCAGCGGCACCTTGATTCTCGGTCTCGGCGCCATGCGGGTCATGGACGGGGCGATGACCATGGGCACCCTGGTGGCGTTCCAAACCCTGGTGGCAAGCTTCATGGCGCCGGCCAACCAACTGCTCGCCATGTTCTCGAAATTACAGCAGACGCAAGGCAATATCGACCGGCTCGACGATGTGATGAAGTATCCGCTCGATTCTCTGGTGCGCGAAGACAGCGATCGAGCGCGCGCCGCGCCGCTGGAAAAGCTCCGCGGCGAGATCGAATTCAGGAACGTCAGCTTCGGCTACAGCCGCGCCGAGAAGCCTTTGCTCGAAAATTTCAGCATGAAGATTTCCCCGGGACAACGCGTGGCGCTGGTCGGCCCCTCCGGTTGCGGCAAGTCCACCATCGCCAAACTCGCGATGGGACTGTACCAGCCGTGGGACGGCGAGATTCTGTTCGATGGCAGGCCGCGCGAGGCCTACAGCCGCTACGCGATGATCAACTCCATGGCCGCGGTGGACCAGAACATCGTGCTGTTTACCGGCAGCATGCGCGACAACATCACCATGTGGGACAGCACCGTGGTCGATTCCGCCCTGATGCGCGCCGCGCAGGACGCCTGCATCCACGAGGTCATTCTGGAGCGACCCGGGGGCTACGACGCCGGCATCCTGGAGGGCGGCTCCAACTTTTCCGGCGGCCAGAAGCAGCGCATCGAGATTGCGCGCGCCCTCGTCAACGATCCGCGCCTCCTGGTGCTCGATGAAGCCACCAGCGCCCTCGATGCCGCCACGGAGAAACTGTTCGACGACAACCTGCGCCGGCGCGGCTGCTCCTCCATGGTCGTGGCGCATCGCCTGTCCACGATACGCGATGCCGACGAAATCATCGTGCTGCGCGCCGGCCGCGCCGTCCAGCGCGGCACCCACGAGTCCCTGATCGCGGAAGAAGGCGGCCTGTATCACCAGCTCATGTCGACCGAGGCGCACTGATGCAGGCCCTGCGCGCACGGCTGCTGCAGCTGGGCGCAGAACGCGTCGTCGGCGCGCACGCACCCCTGTTGTTGCGCGATCCGGAGCGCGTATGGTGGGTCGATGAGGGCATGGTGGACGTATTCGCCGTGGCGCAAGGCGCGGCGGCACCCACCGCAGAGGCGGAGAGCCTTGCGCCGGCCGCACAATTCGCTCCCGGTCCGCGCGAACATCTGTATCGAGTCGAACGCGGTCAGCTGTTTTTCGGCATCGACCACGCCAAGCTCGATCCCGGCTGGACGCTGATCGGTTCGGCAACCGCAGGCACCCGGGTGCGCGAATTCTCCTGGCGCGAATTGTGCGAGCTGGCGGCGGACCAGAGCTTGCACCCCGGCCTTGCGGCACTCGTCGATGCCTGGGTGTCGGCGACGACGCGGGGCGCTACCAAGGGCATACAGCCCAAGGACTACGTCTCGCTCGCTGCGGGGGAGACGGCGCTCACCGCGGTTGCGGCCGGACGCGCGTTCTTCCCGATGGAGCGCCTGGCGTATGTGCGCCTGCTCGAAGGCGAGGCCCGGTTCCTGTCGCGCGCGGCATTGCGCCTCGATGCGGCAACGCCGCTGCTGCCGCTGCGCGACGATGCCTGGTGCGCTGCCGTCCGGGACTGCAGTGTCCACGCGCTTGCGCCCGGCGCGGCGCTGCGCGAGGCCGATTTCTGGGACGGACTGCGTTGCTACTACCGCTTGATCGTGTGCCATTCGCTGCAAGGCTTTGCCGCGGCTGCGGCACACGAGTCCGAGCGCATGCGCATGAAGGCGGAGCAAGCGGCGGAGCAGATGGCGAGCGGGCTCGCGAGTTTCGTGCGTACGCTGAAACGCGACCGCAGCACCCGCTTTGCCGACATTTCGACCGATCCTCTGCTCGGCGCCTGCCAGTTGATCGGCGCGCGCATGGCGACGCGCTTTGTCGCGCCGCCGCGCACCGGCCTCGCCAATACCGATCCGGTGGAAGCCATTGCCGACGCGGCGCACGTGCGCTTTCGGCAGGTGGCGCTGCGCGGCGAGTGGTGGCGCGCCGACGGCGGCGACCTGCTCGCGCGCTTTCAGGAAACGAAACAGCCGCTGGCGCTGTTGCGCGTACGCGGCCGCTACGAGCTGCATGACCCGGTGGCGAAGTCCATACGGGTGGTGGACGAAGCGCTGGCGCGGCAACTGGCGCCGTTCGCCACCTCGTTTTTTCGCTCGCTGCCATCGTACAAGCTGCGCCTGCGCGACATCGTTCAGTTCACCTATACCGGCATGGGACCGGACGCGCTGTGGCTGCTCGGCCTGGGCACGGGCATCGGCCTGCTGAGCCTGCTCACGCCCGTGTTATCGGGATATATCTTCGATGTTCTGATTCCCTCGTCGGATCGAGGCCAGGTGGTGCAACTGATGGGCGCGCTGATCGCGGTGGCCATCGCGACCACCATGTTCACCATGGCGCGCTCGATGGCGGCACTGCGCCTGGAATCGCGCGCCGACTGCAGCCTGGAAGCCGCCATCTGGGACCGCGCGCTGAATCTGCCGGCGACGTTCTTCAAGCGCTACACCTCGGGCGATCTGGCCTCGCGCCTGGGCGCGATCAACACCATCCGCGAGGCGATTTCAGGCACCACGCTCGGCTCCATCCTGACCGGCTTCTTTTCGCTGCTCAACATCACCCTGCTGTTCTACTACGACCCGAAGCTCGCCATCCTCGGCGTGGGCCTGGTCCTGGGCGCGGCGCTGCTGACCTTCGGGCTCGGCTTTCTCACGCTGCGCTACCAGCGGCGCATGGTCGAGAGCGCGGGCACGCTCTCCGGATTGGTGCTGGAGTATCTGCGCGGCGTGGCCAAGCTGCGCGTCACCGGCGCCGAAGCGCGCGCCTTCGCCAACTGGGCGCGCGAGTTCAGCCGCATGAAGCAGCTCGCCTTCGGCGCGGGCCATGTGAAGAACATCAACGACGTGTTCCTGTCCGTCTACGCCGTGGTCACGGATATCCTGCTATTCGGGGCGATCGGCTTTTTTCTGATGAAGGCCGCCGGCGCGCCGGTCGCGGGTGAGGAAGCGGTCAAGGCGCTCACCACGGGGCAGTTCATCGCCTTCTATGGCGCGTTCGGCGCGGTGATGGGCGCGGTCACGGGCTTAAGCAACACCGCGCTCAGCCTGCTCAACCTGGTCCCGGTGTACGAGCGGGCGAAGCCGGTGCTCGAAGCCTTGCCCGAGGTCGATGAAGCCAAGACGCATCCGGGCGAACTGCATGGACAGTTGGATGTGGTCAATGCGGCGTTCCGCTATCGCGACGACGGCCCGCTGATTCTCGACGACGTCTCGTTTTCGATCCGGCCCGGCGGCTTTATCGCGGTGGTGGGACCGTCGGGCTCGGGCAAATCGACCCTGCTGCGCTGCCTGCTCGGCTTCGAGAAACTGTCGGCCGGCGGCATATTCTTCGACAGCCAGAATCTGGACGACCTGGATTTGCGCGCGGTGCGCCGCCAGATGGGCGTGGTGCTGCAGCACAGCCAGTTGATGCCGGGCAATATATTCACCAATATCGTCGGCACCAGCCTGCTCAACATCGACGACGCCTGGGAAGCGGCGCGGCTGTGCAGCCTGGAAGAGGACATCAAGGCCATGCCCATGGGCATGCACACCATGCTCTCCGAGGACGGCGGCACGCTCTCCGGCGGCCAGCGCCAGCGCATCCTGATCGCGCGCGCCATCGTGCACCGGCCGCGCATCATTTTCTTCGACGAAGCCACCAGCGCCCTGGATAACCGCAGCCAGGAAATCGTCATCCAAAGCCTGAACCAGTTGCGCGCCACGCGCATCGTCATCGCGCACCGCCTGTCCACCGTCATCAACGCCGACCGCATCATCGTCCTGGACCGCGGCAGGATCGCGCAGGTCGGCGACTACCGGACGCTGATCGACGTGCCGGGGATATTTCAGGATCTTGCCAGGCGGCAGATGCTGTAGGGGGCAATATGCCCTGCGGACCAGGAAAGACGGCGCTTTCCACCGGCTCTCGGTCGGGGTTTCGGGCAGTGTAACCAGCGACGTAACAAGACAAGTGGACGCCACGTTCCGGCCTGGCCGCATTGATGAGGATATGGATTTGGGGTTCTACGGCGACTTATCAGTGCGTTTGGGAAGTAAGAAGTAAGGTGTCAAAGGGGCCAGGTTCGAATTGTTTTTCTGGTAGATGAAGATAAATCGAGCCTGACCTATTTACTCTGTCGGCTGGAGCAGAACGCCTGCCAATGAAAACATGCTCTTCGGCTGAAACCCCTATCTATCCCAAGGTCGCGACCACTTCTATTTTACGGGCGACTGACCGGACAATGTTTTGAATGCCGTGACCAGGGTTGGATCGACGCTGCGTTACGATCAACCCGATCTTCTCCAGCAACCCAACGTCCTTGGTAATGGAGGAACGGTTGCGATGCAAGCGCTGGGGTAGCTCGTTAGTCGTCTTGGCTCGTGCATCACCTCGAGCATCAGGCGACGACGTCCTTGCGAGAGCACGGTGAACATTCTCTGCGGATCTTCGAACGAGAGCGTGACCTTGCCTTCGAATGCGTTGCCTCGATCAGCACGGCGGGCGGCATCCCTTGCACGCGAGAAGAAGCCCGGCACGTCATCAGTGCGAATCTCGATCTTGGTCATGGTTTCTTTCCTCGTGTTTGGTTAACAATCGCCGGTCAAAGGGGTCATGCTCGAATTGTTTTTCTATAGCGATCTATTTTGATCCGCTCTCGAACGAGGCCAGCGCTTTCATCCATTTCCCCAGGCGCGCCTGTTTCCCCAACCGGATCAACTTGTCGTCATCGGTGACCAGTACCGCAGATTCCGACTCGGCAAGGGCAACATAGAAACAATCGTAGGCCGGGTGGTCAAAGCGCTGCGCGAGCTCCAGGGCGCGCTCCGACAAAGGAGCGGTTGGCGCGAGCCGATCGAATGACCACGGCAGCGCGCGCACCAGGGCCTCGCCCTGCTCGCGCGAGATGTCGCCGCGCCTGACCTTCTTCCAGGCCGTATTGCAGGTCTCCGCAATGATCAGGTCGGGGGCGATGATCTGCTGGCCCGAGGCGAGTACCGCGCGCGCCTCGTCCGAGCGCTCCTCGTCGATGAACCACTTGACCGCGACGCTCGCGTCGACCACCCAGGTCATCGCTCGCGGTCCTCGCGTATGAGTGCCGTGGAGTTGCTCTGGCGTTTCTTGGGAGTCATGGCACGAATCTCATCCGCCAGCGCCAGCCGTTCCTTCGGCCCGGGCTTTGCCGCTCGCGCGAGAATCCCGCGCAGCTCCTGTTCGAGAGAATTTCCGTGCATGGCGGCCCTTGTCTTGAGCGCACCTATCGTCTCGTCATCAAGATTCCTTACGATAACCTGTCCCATATCCTGCCTCCATACGCGTCGCAAACGGTGCTATCATGAATGATAGCACCGGTCTGCGCTCAGATCAACCTCCGCCGCGGCGGAGGGGGCGGGAGTGGTGGCAAGCGCCCGTTACACGTCCGGCTATAAGAGGCCCGGTTCGCATCTTCTTCCTGCAACCAGAATCTCGAAGGCACGGACTTGCGCGCGGTGCGCCCCCCGGATGGGCGTGGTGCTGCAGCACAGCCAGTTGATGCCGGGCGATATCTTCACCAAAATCGTCGGCACCAGCCTGCTCAACATCGACGACGCCTGGGAAGCGGCGCGGCTGTGCAGCCTGGAAGAGGACATCAAGGCCATGCCCATGGGCATGCACACCATGCTCTCCGAGGACGGCGGCACGCTCTCCGGCGGCCAGCGCCAGCGCATCCTGATCGCGCGCGCCATCGTGCACCGGCCGCGCATCATTTTCTTCGACGAAGCCACCAGCGCCCTGGATAACCGCAGCCAGGAAATCGTCATCCAAAGCCTGAACCAGTTGCGCGCCACGCGCATCGTCATCGCGCACCGCCTGTCCACCGTCATCAACGCCGACCGCATCATCGTCCTGGACCGCGGCAGGATCGCGCAGGTCGGCGACTACCGGACGCTGATCGACGTGCCCGGGATATTTCAGGATATCGCCAAACGGCAGATGCTGTAGGGCGGCATCGTGGAGTTTCAAGCCACATAGAAAGCGATGGCAATGAAATGCGCCGCGCTGCCCCCGAGCACGAACAGATGCCACACCCCGTGAAAGTGGCGCACGCGCTCATCCAGCAGATAAAAAACGATGCCGCCGCTATAGAGCAGGCCGCCGGCGAGCAGCCATGCGAGCCCGGGCGCCCCGAGCCCTGCGGCGAGCGGACGCAGCGCCGCCACGCCCATCCACCCCATGACGACGTAGATCAGGATCGACAGGCGGCGGGCGCCTTTGCCGAACACGAATTCCTGCGCGATTCCCAGAGCCGCGAGCCCCCAGGCCAGTCCGAACAGGGTCCATCCCCAGGGGCCGCGCAAGGTCACCAAGGCGAACGGCGTATAGGTGCCGGCAATGAGCAAATAAATGGAGCAGTGATCGAGCTTGCGCAGGATCGCCTTGGCGCGTCCGCGCACGCTGTGGTAAAGCGTCGAAGACCCATAGAGCAGGAACAGGGCTGCGCCGTAGGTGGCGCAGCCGACGATTTTCCACGCATCGCCGCTGCGCGCAGCGATGACCACCAGCATCGGCGCGGCTATGGCTGCAAGCACCGTGCCGGCGAGGTGGGTAATACTGTTCAAGCGCTCTCCGTAGTACATCACCATTCCTGCTAACTGGGGTGCATCAGTCTGCTATTCTATGCGTATCGATGCTCTGCCGGCGATGAAGCTCTTGTGTGCGAATCTGCGGCAGGTGCCGGTCTCCGAGATGCCGCATCTTCAATCCGGCTGGATTGAAGATGCGGGGTTCCGATGCGTTACTGATTTGCCTATCCCTTGACCAATCGCGCCGCCCAATTTTTCGCACGAATGTTCGAGACTTCGCCTCTGCGGCAGGTCTCGTTTCGGCGCTTCTACATCGGGTCGGTCGCCGTGGCGCTGGGCTACACGATGCAGGCGACGGTCGCGGCATGGCTGATGGCGACGCTGACGCCGTCGGCGCTCATGGTCGCGCTGGTGCAGACCGCAAGCACCGCACCGTCGCTCCTGTTCGGGCTGCTCGCGGGCGCACTGGCGGATATTGTCGACCGACGCAAGATCATCCTGGCGACGCAGCTTATCCTGATAGCGGCCACTGTGACACTAGGCGTCGCAGCGCTGCTCGGCATGCTCGGACCCGTGGCCTTGCTCGCGGGCACCTTTGTGATTGGCGCCGGCTTCAGTCTCTACCTGCCGGCGCAACAGGCGAGCATCAACGATCTGGTGGCGCGCGCCGACCTGCCGCGCGCGCTCGGGCTGGGCGCCGTTGCGTTCAATCTCGCCCGTGCCGTCGGACCTGCGCTCGCCGGCGCACTGGCGGCCTGGGTGGGCACGGGCAGCGCGCTGCTTGCCAGCGCATTGTTCTTCGTGGTGATGATCGTCGCGGTGCGCGGCTGGCAAAGCCCGCCGCGATCCATTCCCGGCGTGCCGGAAACACTGCTGTCGGGCATCCAGAGCGGGCTGCGCTACGCCAGGCACTCGCCGCCGATGCGGGCGCTTCTGGGCCGCAACCTGAGCTTTTGCGTTTGCGCGAGCGCGCTGTGGGCGCTGCTGCCGGTGATCGCGCGCGATCAGCTCGGACTCGGGGCCGGCGGCTTCGGCCTGTTGTCCGCGAGTTTCGGCATCGGCGCGATCATCGGCGCCCTGTACATACCGCGCCAACTACACCGCGTGTCGCTGAATACGGTGGTCAGCGCGGGTGTCATCCTGTGGGTGCTTGCCACGCTGCTCATCGCCTGGACGCATATTACGGCGATTGCGCTGACGGGCGCGTGCGCGGCGGGCGCGGCCTGGGTGGCTGTTCTCGCCAGCCTGTCGGCGGGCACCCAGAGCACTGCGCCGGCCTGGGTGCGCGCGCGCGCCGTGGCAATGAGCCTCGTGGCGATGCAGGCGAGCCTCGCACTGGGGAGCGTACTCTGGGGCTGGTTGGCCAGCTCGGGGGGCACGCGCATGGCGCTGACCGTCTCGGCGGGCACAATGCTCGCGCTGCTCGCGCTGGGCTACCGCGTACGGGTCAAGATGGGCGACGAGGCGGATGTCACGCCGGGGTTGCAGCCGCCGGACCTCGCGATCGCGGTCGAACCCTTGCCCGACGATGGGCCGGTGTTGATCCAGGTCGAGTACCGGATCAATCCGGAGAACCGGGAAGCATTCCTGAGCACCATGCAGACGATCGAACCCACGCGGCGCCGCAACGGTGCGAGCAACTGGCGGGTATTCCGTGATCTCGGCGAGGATGGGCGCTTCGTCGAGCGTTTCATCATCACATCGTGGGCGGAATACGTGCGCCTGCGCACCCGCATGACCGTCACCGACCGGCAGATCCAGGAACGCGTCGGGCAATTCCAGCGGCCGGGCGTCGCGATCCGGATTTCGCGCTTGATCGGCACCAGCGCGCGGGATGCGTTTCCGGCGACCGGCGACGCGGCGTCGGATTGAGGACCGTTGCGGCCGGTTGAATTGTTGACGACGGCAAGGCAATCACTGCCCAACGCCCGCGCTGCTGCCGCGTTGCCCGGTGGGGCTGGAACTCCGGCAGTTTGCCGGGCAACCGCTCGGGGCTTTTTTCAGGAAGGCAGTTGCCGCGCGGTAGCGAGCGTCCGCATCGCCCGAACAGCCGAACTTCGATCTTATTCTCGACTGCCTGGTCCTCGGCCACAACGGTCATTGATCCACGGACGGCTCTACTTCCGCTGTGCAGCGATACCGGCCGCCGGCGCTGGCTGGACGTACTTCGGCACCCGGCCACTTTCAGACGCTCAAGATGCCACGAAATCAGGTCGCCGAGCGGCAGGTTCTCGCTCGAGAGAAGACGCACGCTGATACCTTACATCGAATCTCCTTCAAGAAAGAAGGACCTAACCCGAGCCGTCTCTCAGGATTAAATGGATCGAAATGGTTCGGGTAGGTCGCCGGCCGCGTAGCTCCCACGCCACGGTGGTTCAGAGCTTGTATCCCCTCTTCGGCAGGCGCAGCGAAATGGCCGCAGCCACAACCAGTAGCGCTCCGGCACTGCCAAATGCGATCCAGTGGCTGCCGTAGGCTTCGTAGGCCCAACCGCCGAGCCAGGAGCTGGTCATGCCGCCAACCTGGTGGATTAGAAACGTCCAGCCGTAGAGTATGCCGACGATGCGAACGCCGTAGACGTCCGCCAGGATGGCGGACGCTAGAGCAATGCTGCCTGCCCAGACGAGACCACCGATCGCCGCCACCGCATACAGCTCTAGGCGCGTGCCGACGAGCAACAACGCGAAAAAACCAAAACCGCGGATCAGGTAGATCGCGGCTAGGATGTACCTGCGCGGCAGCGCATCGGAAAGCCGGCCCAAGACCAGCGTGCCGAAGATCGCCACTAGGCCGATCAGACCGATACCGAAAGAGCTGGTCATGGGGTCGTAGCCGTGGTCCATCAGCATGGGAACGCCGTGAATGCCCAGAAGATTCATGCTGTAGCCGCAGGCGAAAAGCCCCAGCGCCACTTTCCAGAACGGACCCGTGCGCACGGCCTTGCGCCAGCTCAAGTCCGCCGCCGCAGTTGTCGCCCCTTTCGGCTGGAACGTCGCCACCGGCAACAGATCGGCATGCTCGGGCGCGTCGTCGCGGATCACCAGCCATGCGGTCGGGAAGACAAGCAGCGCGAACACTGCAGCAAAGCAGAGCATGGTATTGCGCCAACCGACCGCGCCGATCGCGTAGGCGAAGACCGGCGTCAGGATGGCGATGCCGGCCATCGCGCCCGTCGACAGGAAAAACAGCGCCATGCCGCGTTGACGCCTGAACCAGCGGCACACCATGGGCGTTAACGCCACCGAGCTGGTGAACGATAAGCCCAGCGATAGCAATACGCCGAAGGCCAGCAGAAAACTGACCGCATCGCGTGCCAGCGTAGTCCATACGATCGCCACGACGACCATGGCAGTGCCGAGTAAGAGCACGAACCGGGTCCCGCGCGTGCCGACGAGATGCCCGGCCAGCGGCATGGCGACCCCGTAGCAGAGCATGCCAACAGCGACGATCGCCGCGAGCAGGCTGCGGCTAAAGCCCAGGTCCCGGGCGATGGGCAGAAAGAACGGACCGACGCCCATGCGCATGCCAGTCGTCAACAGCGTGACGATCGCCGCCGCCGCCACGATGTTCCAGCCGAAATACCAGCCCCCGCTACTCTTGACCACGTTCACAGGTAGCACTTCCCCTTTCTCACCAGGCTTATTGTCTTACCCTACGCCACACCTACCGTGCCACACGCTCATTATCCGCCTGCAACTTGATTTTGCAGATTTTTCAGCGAATCCCATCGCCAATCGTTAATGCACCGATGAACCAAACCCCGCCCCGCTACCACGTGACCACTGCGATTGACGGCGAAAGCTGACCTTGCCAGGAATTTCAGTAGGCGGCAGGTGTCAGCGGCAAGAGCCGGCCAGGAAGCGACGCTGGGGCAAGCCGAAAACTTACTTGGTGAGTGGCCGGAGTTCTTCACTTTGCCGACCTTCTGGATATACGACCCAAGGACTACTGATCGGCCTGAACGGCCATTGAAGGTATGCGGCTTGGACGGCAGCTCAACGATGCATTGCTGCCGCTCGACGCCTCCAGACGAAAAATTGGGGGCGACGAATTCGAGCGGCTGCTTATCGAAAATCGCTACTCACCCTATCGACCCTTTGCTGCCTGTCGCGTTTCCCGATAGCTGCCGTTCAAGCGTAGACTGA
>JBQMQE010000105.1:0-14705 GCA_052172655.1 Burkholderiales bacterium | reverse complement strand
TCTCTTGCCAGACGGATGAGCGTTTACTGGCAGCTCAGAGTAGGCGCGCTAACACCTCCCCCTGCCGGGTGTGTAGAGGACCTTCACCGCCAAACCGTCTTTCCCGCCACTACAGCGATTGCAACAGCGCCAGTCACGGCGTCACGCGCCACAATGCCTGGCGTACCCAAAAAAAAAGGCACCCGCAGGTGCCTTTTCAAATCCGGGCGCTGGATCAGACAATGAAACCGGAACCAGCGCCTGTTGTTGCCGCAATATTATGCAGTAGCGGCGGCAAGATTAGGGATTATTCTTTACTAGCGCAGCGGCCGCAGCAGTGTTCGTTACAGTGTGGGTGACAACCCAAGAGATCGAACTCGCATTCACCGTCGGGGTCCAGATAGCTGTCAAGCCATCTACGCCAGCACCAATACCGTTAGCAAAGGTAGCCGTAATGACGCCATCCGCTACCGTTGCACTTGCAACTTCCTTGGTTGCAGTGAACGCTGGCATGCCGGCCGCGCCAGTGTCGCAAGTAGTCAATACGCCACCAGCTTCTTGCGAGCACAATCCCACTGCCCCTTTTAACGGCGACACTGCGCTGATCGCATTAGCAATCTTCGCTTTGACCGTATAGTCTTGATACGCAGGCAACGCAACCGCCGCCAAAATACCAATAATTGCCACGACGATCATCAGTTCGATCAGCGTAAAACCACGTTGAATTGATTTCATTTTGATTCCCTTTGCAAAGTTGCGGCGATTACCGCACGCCGTACGCCCATAGAAGCAAGCCCTATGCCTGAATGTCCAGAACCAACGCCAAAAAAATACACTCATAATTTCAAAGTATTATGAAAACCGCGTCAGCCTGGACTAAAGCCGCGACCTTCCCATTCAGGGCAGCTAGTGACAATAAACGTTACTTCGGGCTCTGCCCTGCTGCGGTTTCCGGCATCGAGCTAGCTTGGTTTGTCGTTCCCGTTGAGAGGGAGGACGATTCGCCGGTGGTAAGATAGTTGCGCGACCCGGCTTGCGCGCTGGCTGGCGCACATTTCGCTCGGATTGAACTGCTATACTTAAAACGGCTCTTGACCGAGTAGTTGCGTTCAGGTTGCGTTTTTTTGTTGGCCATTTCAGCGGGAGAACTGCCATTCTAGAGTTTTTTTCCACCCGAAAGGTTGCTGAATTGGCCAAGAGCCTGGCCCAGGACGTGGCCAAACGTTATCCGCCTGCAATAGCCAACAATCCCGCGCAGATGGTGTCGCAAAAGCGCCTGTCAGACATACTCGAAGAAGCTTTTGGCCGCGCCGCAGAATTCAACCGGGAGAACAAGCTGGGCTGGTACAGGAAGGCCAAGCTGGGCAATGCGTTCCGCTGGGAACTCAAGGAATTGGGCTACGATGAAGAATTCATCGATGTGGCCAGCGAAGGTCTGATCGTCTGCGTGACCCAGGGTCCTTCCCCAAAAACCTGAGACGGCGCCCGGACAGGCTGGCGCCACGCGCGCTTCAGGGGCTATACCCCGGGATCTTGCTCTCGTCGACGCGGTCGATCTGGTTCGCGTCGAGGAACTGTTCGGCGTAGCGCCGGTACACCTTGCGCCGGATGAACACATCGAACAGGTCCGGATCGATGTGCCCCCCTTCCTTGAATTTTCCCAGGATTTGCAGGGATTCGGTCAGCGTCTTGCCCTTCTTATACGGCCGGTCACGGGCGGTGAGCGCCTCGAAGATGTCGGCGATGCCCATGACGCGCGCCTGCACCGACATCTGCTCGCGCGTGAGGCCGCGCGGATAGCCCTTCCCGTCCATGCGTTCGTGGTGTCCGCCGGCGTATTCCGGCACGCGCCGCAGATGCTTGGGCCAGGGCAGCGCCTCCAGCATCTTGATCGTGGCGACGATGTGGTAGTTGATGATGTCGCGCTCCTTGACGGTGAGCGTGCCGCGCGCGATGCTGAGGTTCTCGATCTCGTCGTCGGTGAGGAAATGCGCGGTGTTGCCGGATTGGTCCAGCCACTTGTAGTCGGCGATTTTCCGCACGTGCTCCTGCGCCTGCGGCGGCATGAATTCCCCGCCGATATTGCATTTGCGCAGAAACTCGCGGTCCTGGTCGAGCTGGCGCAAGCGCGCCGTGTAGGCCTGTTCCAGCTGATTGCCGCGCTCGCGCAGCGATAATTCGTCCAGTCCCTGCTGGCGCAATGCCGCGTTGCTTTTCAGCAACTCGATCTCGGCATCGCGCTTGAGCACCTCGAAGCGGGTATCAATCAGGTGGACGCGGTCGAAAATCGACTCGAGCTTGGTCGCCTTGTCCACTACATGCACCGGGGTCGTGACTTTGCCGCAATCGTGCAGCAGGCCCGCAATCTTCAGCTCGTAACGATCCTTGTCGCTCATGTCGAAATCGCTGAGCGGCCCCTCCTTCGTCTCGTTCACCGCTTCGGCCAGCATCATCGTGAGTTCGGGCACGCGCTGGCAATGCCCGCCGGTGTAGGGGGATTTTTCGTCGATCGCCGTGTTGATCATGGCGATGAACGACTCGAACAGGGCTTCCAACTGGTTGATCAGTTGGCGATTGGTGAGCGCGATCGCCGCCTGCGAGGCGAGCGACTCGGCCAGGCGCTGGTCCGCGTCGGAAAACGCCACCACCTCGCCGCTGGCCGGATCCTGGGAGTTGATCAGTTGCAGCACGCCGATGATCTCGTTCTCGTGATTCTTCATCGGCACCGTGAGAAAAGATTTCGAGCGGTAACCCGTCTTCTTGTCGAAGTTGCGCGTGCCGTTGAAGTCGAAACCCTCCGCAGTGTAGGCGTCGGCGATGTTGACCGTCTCGCCGGTCAGCGCCGCGAACGCCGCCACCATCTGCTTGTTGGGCTTGCCGTCCTTGCCGTGCAGATGGATCGGATAGAACGGAATCGGGGTCCCGGTGGTGCCACCCATGGCAATATTGAGCGACTGCGTGCGCATGATCTCGAATTTCAGGCGCTTGCTGCCGTCTTCCTCTATCAACAGGTACAGCGTGCCGCCGTCGGCGCGCGTGATCGCCTTGGCGGCGAGTAGGATGCTTTCCAGCAGCCGATTGATGTCCCTTTCGGCCGACAGGGACGCGCCGATCTCGTTGAGCTGCTCTAGCCGCCGGAACAGGTCGTCGACGGTCTGGATCGCCTTTGCTTGGGCGTTGGGCGCCGCCTCCACCTTATGCATTCCCCATCGCTGCCGGCTCTGCGCCTACTTGATGCAGACCGCGCGCACCGTGGGCATGTCGGTGAGCCCCATCAGGACCTTCTCCATGCCGTCCATTTTCAGCGTGCGCATGCCCTCGTCCAGGCAGCAGGCCAGCATTTCGGCCACGCGCGCGTGCTCCTGGATCAGCTTTTTCAGAGGATCGGTACCGACCAGCAATTCGTGCAGACCTACCCGACCCTTGTAGCCGCTGCCGCCGCAGGCATCGCAGCCGATCTTCTTGTACATGGTGAACTGGCCCTTGTCGTTGCCGTAGTTCTTGACCCATTCCTTGTAAGTGTTTTCGTAGCCCGCCTTGGGGTCTTTCTTGAAGTTCGAGGTATTGACCAGTTCGCTGCAGTATTCGGTCAGGAACGCCTTCATCTCCTCGGGAGCGGGATTATAGGATTGTTTACATTTCGCGCACAGGCGCTTCGCCAGGCGCTGCGCCAGAATCCCGAGCAGGGCATCGGAGAAGTTGAACGGATCCATGCCCATGTCGAGCAGGCGGATGATCGATTCGGGCGCGCTGTTGGTATGCAGTGTGGCGAATACCAGGTGGCCGGTGAGCGAAGCCTCGATGCCGGTCGACACGGTTTCCTTGTCGCGCATCTCACCTACCATGATGATGTCCGGATCGGCGCGCAGGAACGCCTTCATCACCATGGCGAAATCCAGCCCCGCCTTCTTGTTCACCTGCACCTGGCGCAAGCCCTTTTGCGTGATCTCGACCGGGTCCTCGGCGGTCCAGATCTTGGTATCCGGCGTATTCAGGTGTTTCAGCACCGAGTGCAGGGTCGTGGTCTTGCCCGAGCCGGTCGGCCCGCAGACGAAGAACAGCCCATAGGGCTTGCTCACCACCTCCTTCAGCGTTTCCAGGTTGTGCGACGTGAGGCCGAGCTTTTCGAGCGGAATCGGCTCGCCGGCGGCGAGGATACGCATGACGATGTCCTCGACGCCGCCCTGGGTCGGAATGGTGGCCACGCGCAGCTCGATGTCCAGCGGCCCGAACTTCTTGAACTTGATCTTGCCGTCCTGGGGCCGGCGCTTCTCCGAGATATCCAGATCGCACATGATCTTGACGCGGGCGACGATGGCGTTGCGGTATGAGGCAGGTATTTCGATGTAGGGTGCGAGCGAGCCGTCCTTCCTGAAGCGGATCTCGGTCTTGCCCTTGCCCGGATAGGATTCGATGTGGATGTCGGAGGCCCCCTGGTTATAGGCATCGATGACGATTTTGTTGACCAGCTTTACCAGTTCGTTGTCGGCCGCCTGCGACAGGTCGTCCCCGCCGCCCTCGCCGCTACCCTCTTCGTCGTCTTCCAGCCCCGAGAGCATATCCCCGATATCGCCGGTATCGACAACCTCGGCGCCGTAGAACATGTTCAGCGTTTCCTTGAACTCGCGCTGCGTGGTGACTTTGTAGATCAGCTTGCTCTTGGGAAACACGTTCTGCACGATGCGCGAGCTCTTTACCCGCTCCGGATCGAGGCACAACACGACCACCCCTTCCTTGCCGTCGTCGATCGGCACCCACTGGTTCTGCTCGACGTACTCGCGCTTCAGGTTCTTCAGCAGTTCCGGCGGCTTGATCCGGTCGGGTTTGTGCGGCTCGTAGGGCACACCGAAAAATTTCGACAGCGCCTGGCCGATCGCAGGAAGCTTGACCTGGAATTCCTCCACCAGCACCTGCTCGACGTCCACCGCTTTCTTGCGCGCCGAGCGCGCGGCCAGATCGAACTCGGCCGGCGAGATCACCGCATCGCTCACGAGGAAATCGTACTTGGTCTTGATGATCTGCGGTTTCTGCCGCTGTCTGAAGGCGATGGCCAGGGTCTGCGCCAACTGGATCACCCCTTCTTCCATCAGCGCCATGAACGGCACACCGGACTTGTTGTTGATGATCTGGATGACGCCAATCAGCTCCTCGCCGTCCAACACCGGCGCCGCCAAGACCTGCTTGGTGCGGTAGCCCGTGCGCTTGTCCACTTCCTGCAGAAAGCGCAGGTTGGGATTGATCGCCTTCAGCTCCGCCTCGTCGTAGCAGTCCTTGATGTTGATCATCTTCTTGGAGAACGCGACATAGCCGCCCATTGAGTGCTCGGCGATCGGCAGTTTCAGGTCCTTGAAGGAATTGAGCCCGGTCTTGACCTTGGATACAATCGACTGCTTGTCCTCGCCGACGACGTAAATGGTGAGGCGGTCGGAGTTGAACAGGCTGCAGATATCGGACGAAACCTCGAGCATGATTTCGTCGACGTTCGAGGTCGCGTGAATCTTGTTGGTGACGTTCTGCAGGTTCTTCTGGAACATCAGCCTGGCGTTGACGTCGGCCGACCCCGTGGCCGCGGCCTGTGGTGTATTCAGAACTGCACTCATGGTGACCTCGCCAATGGATCCGCGCAGCCGGTGGCTGCCGCTGCTACGACAAACTTGACACTATACGGCAAATAAAGCCGGCCGCGCTGTACTGCCCTGAGGGCCGTCCGCCGCAACATATCCACCGCGGTGTTGCGGGCATCCCTGCCTGCCCCCGCGCGCGGGTACGCGTATGCGCGCTCATGGCAGCCGGTCCCCGCCCCACAGCCCGCCTTCGAGCAGGAACACATGGTAGCCGTGCTGCGCCAGCAGAAAAGCGGCGGCCGAGCTGCGCCTGCCGCTCTGGCAATAGACGATATATTCCTCGTCCATGTCCAATGCGCCGAAAGCGTTGCGAATCTCGGACAGCGGAATATTGCGCGCGCCGGGCAGGCGGTCGTATTGGTATTCGGATGGGTAGCGCACGTCTATCCACTGGGCGCCTTCCAACACCTTCTGCTTGGCCTGCTCCATGTTGATCGCGTGCAGCAGCGGTTCGCGCAGCAGCTCGTTGAAATCCTGCTTGCTCAAGCGCAACAGGCCGCCGTCCGTTTTCATGGTGACGGTGGCGTTGCGCCTGGCCTCCGCTACCAACGACTCTTCGCCGAAGGTGTCACCGCTCTTGAGCTCGGCCAGCGTCATGCTGACCCCGCCTATCATGCGCTCGACCTGGCACCTGCCGGACTCCACCAAATAGTAGTAATCGCCTTCCGCGCCCTCGCGGATGATCACCTCGCCTGTTTTCGCCTCGATGCGCCCGAAGCGCCGCAGCAGCTCGTCGATGTGCGCCGGGGGCAACTGGGAAAAGACGCCGAAGCGCAGATTGTTGATGCCGAACAGGCCCGACATGACGCCCCAGTCGGTGCCGCTTGGAGGGGCGGGCTGCATTGCCCCGGCCTGCTCCTGCATTGCCACCTGGTCCCAGGTGAGCATGATGTCGAGCAGCTCGTCGTCGATGCGTATCAACTGCACGTCGGTCACGGCTTTGGCCGATATGAATACGCGCCGCTTGCCCAGAGGATAGCGCGCTTCGGCAGAACCGCCGACAATCACCTCGGAACTGCCCTGACCATAGGCGAGCGCCAGCTCGCCGCGCACCATGTATACGGACTGGCCGGCGATCGGGCGCAGGTGAAACGGGTCGACGCCGCGGGGAACATGCTCGATGCAGCACAAGTCAGCGAGCTCCTTCAGCCGCGCGTCCAAAAGCGAGGAAAGCGGGTCGAGGACTCTTAACGCTTCTATGCTGACTTTGGTGACCGCCATGCGCGTTTCCGTAAAAACTGATGTTCCTGCTGCCGTTAGAACTCGAATACCTGGTTGTTCTGCAGCATGCGCGGCTTGTACTCTCCGGCGCAGTCCTCGACCTCTTGCATGGTCAACTCGATCTCGCCCGGCTTCAGGTGGGTGATGAATACCTCCGCACTGCGCTCGAGTTTGGCCAGGTCCTCAGCCAGCAGGCTCGGGCAATAGTGCTTGGCCGCTATCGCCAGCTCCCGTTCGCGGTTGCAGAAGGCAGTCTCGATAATGAGGTAGCGCAGATTGGTGATTTTGTTGACGACCGCCCACAACGGATCGTGCGTGGTGGTGTCGCCCGTAAACACCAGGCTCGCCTGGCCCGAATCGACCTGAAAGCCGACCGCCGGCACCACGTGATTGGCCGGGAGCGTAGTGATCTTGCGCCCTTTCAGCTCCACCGTCTCGCCGAGCTGCAACGCCTCGTAGCGCATGAATGGTTTGCTCGGCGTCGGGATCTGCGAGAAATCGGGCCAGATGCTCCAGTTGAAAATATGGTTGCGGATGATCTCCAGCGTCGGCTCGATCGCATGCACGATTAGCGGCTTGTTGCGCATGCCGCCGACGGTATCGACCAGGAACGGGATGGAGCAGACATGATCCAGATGCGAATGCGTGACGAAGATGTGGTCGATCAACATCAACTCCGCGAGCGATACGTCGCCGACACCGGTACCGGCATCGATCAGGACGTCGTTGTCTACGAGCAGCGAGGTGGTGCGCAGATGCCTTCCGCCAATCCCGCCGCTGCACCCGAGCACCTTCAGCTTCATCGCCCGTGCCTATTTGGTCTTGAATGCTGTTACACCGTCCCAGCCGGGACCGGGCGGGTCGGCGCGACACTGCTTGATGCGCTCGAAGTACAACTGGTAAAGCTTGCACTCCGGCGACATGCGCTGCGCATTGAACAAGTCCATTTCCGCTTCGTCCCAGTTCTGCGCACGATAGGCCTTGAGCGCCTTGCGCCACAGCTTGATCTCGTCCAGGACCTTCTTGTCGACCTGGCCCTCTATGCCGATCGGCTCGAAAATGTCGACCGGTTCGTCCTTGCCTTTGACTTTGACCCGGTCAAGCTCGCGAAATACGACGTCCTTCACCGCCTGCCTGGTGTTCGGGCCCACGATAATCCCGACCCCATACACCCGCGTCAAGCCCTCCAGGCGCGAACCCAGGTTGACCGCGTCGCCCATCACGGTGTAGGCCTTGCGCAGCTTGGAGCCCATGTCGCCGACGCTCATGTTGCCGGTGTTGACGCCGACGCCGATGCGAATATCGGGCCAACCGCGCGCGAGCATCTGCGCGCGCAACTTGTCGAGCTCGGCCTGCATCGCCATCGCGGTGATCACCCCCTGGCGCGCGTGCTCGGCGTCGGCCACCGGTGCGCCCCAGAAGGCCATGATAGCATCGCCAATATACTTGTCGAGCGTGCCGCGGTTGTTGCGAATCACCAGGCTCATGGAGGTGAGGTAGTCGTTGATGAACTGCGACAGGTCTTTTGGCGCCAGGCTCTCGGAAATCGAGGTGAAGCCGACGATGTCGGAGAACAGCACCGTGAGCTCCTCGCTCTTGCCCTCCATGCTGTAGCGCTCCGGATCCCTGGCCATTTGATCGACCAACTCCGGCGGCACGTACTGGCCGAACAATTCGGTGAACTGACGCTTGCTGCGCGACTCGACGAAGTAGCCCCACGACATGTTGAACGCGAACAGGGCGGCGATCATCAGCAGGCTGGAGGCGAGGGGCAGCACCATGCCGCCCTTGGTCCATACCAGCACGTTGAGCCCGGTAATAAGCACAATCGCCAGCAGTGACACCAGCGTCGACTTCAACGGGCTCAGCAGCGGCACCAGCAACGACAGCCCGATGCCGCCGATCAGCAGCAAGATCACCTCGGTGCCCAGCATATAGGGCGGCTTCTGCTTGAAGTCGTTGTCCAGCATCGCCGTGATCATGTTGGCGTGGATTTCCACCCCCGGGTACACGCTGCCCACAGGCGTGGAGCGCAGATCGAGCAGACCCGGGGCGGAGGTGCCGATCAGTGCGATCTTGCCCCTGAGCGCGTCCTTCGGCACCTTGTCGAAATAGACGTCGGCGAGCGAGATATATTTGAAGCTGCCGCGTTTGCCGCGGTAGGGAATGAGCGCGCTCACGGTATCGTCCACCGGAATGGTAACCGGCCCCACCTTCAGCCATTCCAGCCCGGAGTAGCTCGCGCTGGAGAATCGCTCGGACGCAAAGCCTGGCTCTACCTTCGGGTAGCCCGCCAGCACCCGGACCATCGCCAGCGACAGCGCCTCGTAATAGGCGCCGTGGAATTCCGCCAGCATCGGCACCCGCCGCGACACGCCGTCGGCATCGACCAGCGGATTGAAGTGGCCGGCGTTGGCGGCATTGGCCTGAAACTCCGCCAGGTTGCCGCCATAGCCCTGCCAGCTAGTGAAGCCGATGTTCCGCCCCTGGAACGCCTCTGCGGCCAGCACCGGCTTGGGAATGGCACCCGAGCGCACCGCCTCCTCGTGGTTGAAATAATAGCCCAGCACGACGGGCCGTCCCTTGAGCGTCTGCGCCATAATGCCGTCGTAGTCGAGTTGCGGACGCAGCTCCTTCAGCGCCGACTGAAACTGACCCACGTCCTTGAGCTTGCCTTTGGCGAGCTGGTCGAGCACCGGCAGCCCGGAGCTTTCGTCGGGCTCGGCGAACACCACGTCGAAGCCGGCGATGACGATGCCGTATTCGTCGAATAACTTCTTCAGCAGTGTGGAAATCCTGTCGCGACGCCAGGGCCAGCGTCCAAGTGCGTTCTTGTCCAGGCTGCGCTCGTCGATATCCAGGATGACCACCCGCGGGTCCACGCCGCCGGGCATGGTGAGTGCCAGCCGCGTGTCGTAGATGATGGCGTCGAGCCGGGTGATCAGGCCGATATTGTAGAACTCGGCGGCATGGCCGGCGAACAACAGCATCAGCGCGAGGCCAAGCGCGATTCTGACGATATGCCGTTTCAAGCCATTTCCTTGTTAGAGCCTATTGCAAAATGAGGGGATATCCCCCTCGTGCTCCCCAAATTCAGGGGCTGCTTCGACAATTCTGAAACGGCCACCTATTCTTCGAGCGGCAAGTCAGGGTTTGAAGAAATATTCGACCTTCACCCCGGCAAGCTCGATCATGTCGTGGTCGTTGAGCGCATGCGCCTGCAGCTCTATCGGCTTGCCGTTGACAATCGGCTTGTTGACGCCTTCGACGTGGGTGATGAAAAAGCCTTGCGGCCGGCGCGTGATCACCGCGACCTGCACGCCCGGCTTGCCCAGCGTGGTGAGCGGCTTGGTGAGTTCCATCTCCTTGCCCGCGTTGCCGCCGGAAAGGAGCTTCAGCATCGCGCGCCGCACCGGCGCAGGAGTCGGGGTCGGGGTCGGTGTCGGGGCGGGCGCGGACGCCGCGGCGGAGGCCACCGACGCGGCAGTAATGCCGACCTGGGTGTCGGCGTGCGATTTGGCAATGCCTGCCGCGGCAGGCGTGCCCGCCACCGCTGGCGTGCCTGCCGGCACGGCAGGGGACTGTCCAACGCCCGCGCCGGCGGCCGCAGGCGGGTGCGTTTCCGGCGGCTTCCTCATCGCACCAGAACGCAGCACCATGGTCTTCTCGAAATCGGCGGCCTTGGCGGCGCCTGGCAGCGCTTCACTGATGTACTTGAGCTTGTACTTGCCGAGCTCGATCACGTCGTTGTTCTGCAGGAAATGCTTTTTCACTGTCTTGCCGTTGACGAAGGTGCCATTGGTGCTGCCCAAATCCTCGAGGAACGAATCCGCGAGTATGGTCACGATTACGGCGTGCTCGCCGCTGACGGCCAGATTGTCGATCTGGATGTCATTGTGCGGTTTGCGCCCGATGGTGGTGCGCTCCTTGGAAAGCAGGATTTCCTTGAGCACCAGACCGTCCATACTGAGTATCAGCTTCGCCATAGCGTTATCCTCGTGCTATCTAAACCATCCGAAAATCTTCGATGCCAAGCCCTGTCCGGCCGGGTATTCACGCAAAATCTTTATCAGTATCACCGACACGTTGTCGCGCCCGCCGTTATCGTTGGCCATCTGCACCAGCTGCTGCGCCGCCAGATTCAGGTTGGCGCCCAGCGCCTGCAGCGTCATGCCTATGTCCTCGTCGCTCACCATGTCGGACAGCCCGTCGGAGCACAGCAGATAGATATCACCGGGCCGGGTGTCGTATTCGTGGATCTCCGCCTCCACCGCGGCGTCGATGCCCAGCGCCCGCGTGACCAGATTCTTGTTCGACGAATGCTTCGCCTGCTCCTTGGTCAGCATGCCGGCGTCGATCTGCTCCTGCAGCAGCGAATGGTCCTTGCTCACCTGACTGAACTCGTCACCGCGCATCCGGTACACGCGCGAATCCCCTATATGGGCCGCCATCACCTTGTTGTCGTAAAACAGCGCCACCACCAGCGTCGTGCCCATGCCGGCATACTGCGGCTGGCTCTGCGAGGCCTGGTAGATCGAGGTATTGGCCTTGGCAATCTGCTGCTGCAGCATCTTCAGCGCGGCCTTCTGACCGCTATGCGGGTCGACCGCGTAAGGTGCGTTATTCTCGAGCAGTTGCCGCAGTTCCGTGGTGAGCACTGTGGTGGCCATGCCGCTCGCCACTTCACCGGCATTGTAGCCCCCCATGCCGTCGGCCAGCACCACCAGGCCCTTTTCTGCAATCGAGGCGATGGAGTCCTCGTTGTGCGAGCGCACCATGCCGGGGTCGGTCAGGCTGGCGATCTCCAGGGCTTGGCTCAGATCCATGCGGCGCGCTGCCTAAACTCCGCGATTCATGTCGACGCCGCCGCCAGCGGCCGGTGCCGCGCCCCGGGCGAACGCCGCGCGCAGCACCGCGGCGAATTCGTCTCCGGTCTGGTAACGCGCGTCGGCGTCCTTGGCCATCGCCTTGTCGAGGAAAGCCACCAAAGCGGGCGGCAGCCCACGCCGGACCAGGAAAATTTCGGTTGCCGGCTCATTGGCGATCTTGAACATCAGTTGCGCCATGGAATCGCCCACGAAAGGCAGCGCGCCGCATAGCAACTGGTACAGGGTCACCGCCAGCGAGAACAAATCGCTGCGCCCGTCCACTTTCTTGCCCGAGAGCTGCTCCGGCGACATATAGGATGGCGTGCCCAGCACCATGCCCGTCTTGGTCTTGGACGAGTCGGTGATACGCGCGATGCCGAAGTCGGTGACCTTGGGCTGATCGCTTTCGGCTTCATACATGATATTGCCAGGCTTGATGTCCCGGTGGACGATGTTCTGCTTGTGGGCATAGCCCAGCGCATCCCCGACGCGGGCGACGATCGACACCACCTTGTCTATAGGCAGCAGATTGTCCGGCTTGGTATAGGGTATCAGGTCCTTGCCCTTCAGCAGCTCCATCGCGATGTAGCACAGGTCGTGCTCCTCGCCCGCATCGTAGATCGTGACGATATTGGGGTGCGACAGCCGCCCGGCGGTCTCCGCCTCGCGGAAAAAGCGCTCTTTCACCTCGGCCAGTTCGTCTGCTTCGAACTCCTGCGACAGCGCCATGGTCTTGATCGCAACAACGCGGCCGATTTTCGGATCCTTGCCCTGGTAGACCACGCCCATCGCGCCCTTGCCCAGCTCTTTCTCCACCTGGTAGCGGCCGAGCATCGGCTTTTCCGCGCCGGCGCCCAGAGACATGGAACCGCCTGGATGGCTGGTCCCGCCGCCCAGGATGACCGTTTCCGACATCGCCCTGGCGCGGCTCAGCCGCGCCTCCAGGTCGCGGAACTTGGGGTTGTGCTGCGCCATGTACTGGAACACGTTTTCCGCCTTGTTGAACTGGCGTTTGCGCTCGAAATCGAGCGCCAGGTTATACAGGTTGTCCATCAGGCCGTCGTCCATCGGCACCTTGCGGAACTTGTCCCAGGCCATGTCGAGCTGGCCCTGGCCCTGAAACGCGAGCCCGAGCATGCGGTTCGATTCGGCCGAGTCGGCGTCGGACTTGACCTTGCCCGCTTCGGTGAGGACGAAGCGCTTGGTCACGAGCAGAACGTGCCCGACCAGCAGCAGCACCAGCGGCAGCATCAGTTGCAGCCACATCGCCGCCGAGGTCATCAGCACAAAGTGGGCGATCAGGAGCAGCGCAAGCAATGCAGCGGTAACCGTCGCGCCCATGCGGGCATTGAGCCGCGGCAGCAGCCCGATCAGGTACGCCGCGACGAGCAGGAACGCCACGAGCTCGGCCCAGCGGCCCCAGGGCGGCGCGACGAAGAAATGTTCCGACAGTATCGACGACACGGAATGCGCAAGCACCAGAACCGGCGGCATGTTGGGCGACACCGGGGTGATGGCCGCGCTGCCCAGGCCGGCAGCGCTCGGTCCGATAAGAACGATCTTGTCCTGGTACTTGCTCACCGGGATCTTGCCGCTGAAGACATCGTAGAACGAATCCACCGGGAACGCTGGGCGACCGTCGCGATTCTTGTAGAAATAGGTATACATCCGCGTGAGCGGATCGGTGACTATGCTGAGATTGCCCAGCGACACCTTTTCGCCGGGCTGAACTTTGATATCGCCCACGCCGAGATTGAGACTTTTCGCCGCGACCATCATCGACAGCGACGGATATACCTGACCGAAATAGCTCACAACCAGCGGCTCGGTGCGCGTGCCGCCATCGACATCGGGCGTGGCATTGAGGTGGCCAAGCGCGGCTGCGGCCTTGCCGAGTATCTCGATCGGATAGTCCACTTTGCGCGTAGGCACCATCGCGTCCTCAGCACCTGCGCCGACCTTGGGCAGGCTGTTCTTCGTCACGAAATCCGGCAATGCCTTGTCCGGCTTTCCTAACGCCGTGCCGAGTTCGAACAACGTCATCGGCACCACATTTCCCGCGCGCGCGAAGCTTTGCGCGAGCCTGCGGTCGGTATTGAGCGCCTGCTCGGCCTCCTGCAGCAGAGCGCGAATCTGCGCCAGTTCTCCCGCCGCAGGCGCCTCCGGCGCGGGCGCTGCTGCCGCGTCGGCGGGCGCAGCCGGCACGGCGCGCGCACCGGTCAGATCGAGCAGTTTGGTGACGTAGATGTAGCCCGGGTCGGTCTGCGGCTCGGAGAACAGCACGGTGTATGCGATGACCTTCGCCTTCGCCGCCGACAGGCTATCGGTGAGTTTCGCCAATACCTCGCGTGACCAGGGCCAGCGGCCAAGATTCGCCAAACTCTGCTCGTCAATAGCGATGACCGCAATCTTGTCCAACGGGGTGCGCGAAGTCGCCGTTACACCCAGGTCGTAGGCTTTGCGCTCAAGGCTGGGAATGAGATCGGTCGTCTGATTGAGCAGTGCGACGCAAACGACGACGGCGACGCCCAGAAACCAGTCGGTCTTCCAAAATCCCGCTTTCCGCATGCCCGGCCCCCTGCGCCCCTGATCTTCTTCCGCCAACGCCCGGCGATCTGCCCGATAGCGAAAGCATTTTACGACATTAGCCCTGGCGCCTGTGCTATTTCCGCGGAGGCAAAACGACAGCGCGCGCCTTGCAGCATTGCCGCGCGTCGCTTCGACGCCTCGCGCACACTCCTGTTTGCCATCTGTTGCCCCGACCCCAGACAACACGCGTAAGTCTTATTTATAAACAGGGCGATAATGCGCATTCTTGCAGTTAAGTATTAGATTAGTCAAATGTTTTTTGCTGACTCTCCTGAGACGAGCCTGGGCCGGAAACACCTGCGGCAGGCAAACAGATGGGGGACGGGCGCGACGTGCCGCGAGAAAAAACAAAAAACCCCTGCCGAACGACAAGGGTTTTCCTGATCCTGCGTGCCATGTGCCGTTCACGCTGACCCCCCCGGGT
>JBQMQE010000104.1:3771-14707 GCA_052172655.1 Burkholderiales bacterium | reverse complement strand
TACTCGGTCAACATCAAGGAGCGGCTGGATTTTTCCTGCGCGCTGTTCGACGCCCAGGGCCAGCTCATCGCCAACGCGCCGCACCTGCCGGTGCACCTGGGCTCGATGGGCGAATCGATCAAGACGGTGATGCGCGAGAACGCGGGCAGGATCAAGCCGGGCAACATCTATATGCTCAACGCGCCCTACAACGGCGGCACGCATTTGCCCGACATCACGGTGATCACGCCGGTGTTCGATGACGCCGGAAGGAATATATTGTTTTACGTCGGTTCGCGCGGGCATCATGCCGATGTCGGCGGTATCACGCCCGGATCAATGCCGCCCGACAGCAAGGTGGTGGAAGAGGAAGGCGTGCTGATCGACAATTTCCTGCTGGTCGAGGAAGGGCGCCTGCGCGAGGAAGAAACGGTAGCGCTGCTCGGCTCGGGCAAATATCCGGCGCGCAACATCGAGCAGAATCTGGCGGACTTGCGCGCCATGATCGCCGCCAACGAAAAAGGCGTGCAGGAACTGCGCCGCATGGTCGAGCATTTCGGCCTCCCCGTGGTGCACGCCTATATGCGGCACGTGCAGGACAATGCCGAGGAGGCGGTGCGGCGCGTGATCGACGTGCTCAAGCCGGGCGAGTTCAGCTACGAGATGGACTCGGGCGCCGTGATCCGCGTCAAGATCGGCATCGATCACGCCGCGCGCAGCGCCACCATCGACTTCAGCGGCACCTCGGCGCAACTGCCGAACAATTTCAACGCGCCCTCGGCGGTATGCATGGCGGCCGTGCTGTACGTGTTCCGCACCCTGGTCGACGACGACATTCCGCTCAATGCAGGCTGCTTGAAGCCGCTGAATGTGATCATTCCGGAGGGCAGCATGCTGCGGCCGCGCTATCCGGCCGCGGTGGTCGCGGGCAATGTCGAGACCTCGCAATGCATCACCGACACCCTCTATGGCGCGCTCGGCGTGATGGGCGCCTCGCAAGGCACGATGAACAATTTCACTTTCGGCAACGCCGACTACCAATATTACGAGACCATTTGCGGCGGCTCCGGCGCGGGCGGGGCGGACGCCGGCGCAAAAGACGCGCTGCAGGGCTTCGACGGCACCGATGCCGTGCACACGCATATGACCAACACCCGGCTTACCGACCCGGAAGTGCTGGAGTGGCGTTTCCCGGTGCTGCTGGAAAGTTTCGCGATCCGCGCCGGCTCGGGCGGCGCCGGCAAATGGCACGGCGGCAACGGCATCGTGCGCCGGGTGCGTTTTCTCGAGGCCATGACCGCCGCGATTCTGTCGGGGCACCGGCGCATTCCGCCCTACGGCATGGCCGGCGGCGAGCCGGGCAAGGTCGGGCGCAATTGGGTCGAGCGCTGCAACGGCGGCGTCCTGCAATTGGGCGGAGCCGACAAGGCGGAGCTGGCGCCGGGCGATGTGTTCGTCATCGAGACGCCCGGCGGCGGCGGCTATGGCGTAGCGGAGGCCTGATCCCGCAGCCAGCGCCGGCTGCCTCCGCTGGCTTGCGTCCCGTGCTTCCCCTATTGCCGTGCGACAGACGATTTTCGATATTTGACCTTGTCGGTGCAGTATTACCGGTATTGCCATGAATTGACTTCCTATAATGTCCGATCGGCGAGTGCGTGTTCGGCCACGGAGACACCATGGATTGCGAGACAGTCTTTACCAAGACCGCCAGGGGCACGATGGAGGCGGCTGGAAAAACCAGTGTTCTGTCGCGCGACATGCGCACTCTCCTCAAGGAGATTGACGGCAAAGCCACGGTGGCCGAAGTGCAGTTCAAGTTTGGCAAGGTGCCGCAGGCCAGGTTGCAGGAAGCCCTGCAGGCGCTGATGAGGAACGATTTCATCCGCGAATTCAAGCAAGCGCCGGCCGCCGCGCCGGCGCAGAGTCCCGCCGAGGTCGATACCGACCTCGATTTCACCGTGGCGATTCCAACGATATCCGCACTCGCAAAACGAGCCGAAGGGGAGGCCCGGCAGTAAACACAGGCCGCTTCCGCAGCGGCTGCGCGTGCCAAGGCCGAGGCGCAAGCACGGACGCGGCGCGACGCCGAAGAAAGGGCGCCAAGGGGCGCGCAGGCGCGCGCCAATCTCGCCGTATCCGGCACGCTCGTAGAGCCGCGATTCGTGCGCTGAAACCTCTCGCACTGTTGCGGTCCAGACAGGGTGGCAACCCGGGCTAGAATATGAGATTCGCCAGGAGTCTTCCGCACTGATGACCGCAAACGCCCCTCGCACGAGTTACTGGAACGCCGCGTTCCGGAACAGACTCGCGTCCCCGCTTACACCTCACCGCGACGACGTAGAGAATGTTCGAAAGGCGCTGGAACATCGCATAGGTCTGCACCTGCTGCTCGGGGTGACGCCGGAATACGGCATTCTGACCGAGCACATGCTGGCGGTCGACCGGAGAGCGGCGGTGATCTCAGACCTCTGGGTGCCGAGATTCCCGGAAAGAGACGCTGTTCACGCCAATTGGCTGCAACTGCCTTTCCGCGAGCAGACTTTTGCCGCGGTGATCGGAGACGGCTGTCTGAATGCGCTCCCCTATCCACTGCAGTACGGGCCGATGTTCGACCAATTGCGACGCGTACTCAAACCGGGCGGACGCGTGGCGATGCGCACCTTCGTGACTCCCGCTCTGGTCGAGACTTGCGAATACGTGTGCCGGCAGGCGATGAGTGCAGCGATAGGCAGCTTCCACGCGTTCAAGTGGCGCCTGGCCATGGCGATGGTCGGGGAATCGGGGAACGCCAATATCCGCGTCGCCGACATCCACAGGCGCTTTGGCAGCTTGTTTCCGAAACGCGACGCGCTTGCGGCTGCAGCCGGCTGGGCGCGTGCGGAGATCGAAACCATCGAGGCCTATGCGAATTCGCGGATCGAGATCAGCTTTCCAGCCTTGTCCGATGTCCGGCAGTCGTTTTCTCCAACTTTCCGGGAGATCGATCTGATGTACGGATCGTACGAACTTGCGCAGTGCTGCCCCGTTTTCGTATTGCAGGCGAGGCAGTGAGTTCTGGTCGCGTGCGCTCGCGATCGGGAGGAAGAGTCTGCGCGGAAACCCGCGTGTTTCGGTGGACCGCGCGCGATGTTCCGTCGTCCCCGGGCTTGTGGCCATGAAGCGATTTGAGGCGCCGCCTTTCTGGCAAATTCAAAGCGCTGTGCCGGGGGAGGCATGGCCGGCATTACTTGCCCCGGGCGGGGCAGCGGTGCTCGCGCTTCTGTTCCAGCTCGACAGGTCGCAGTGGCTGCCTTTGGATCAGTTGCGCCAGCGCCAGTTGCGGCAACTGGAAGTCCTGGTGCGGCACGCGCTGGCCACAGTTCCCTATTATCGCGAGCGCTGGGGCGCCGACTATGATCCGGCGGTGCCGCTCACGTTGGAGCGCTTCGCGCGCCTGCCGCTGCTCACGCGGCGCGAGCTGCAGGAACAGTTTGAGAGTCTGAAAAGCCGCAAGGTCCCAACAGGTCATGGCGGCATAAACGAATCGCAAAGTTCCGGCTCGACCGGTACCCCGGTGCGCATTCTCAAGACGCAACTATCGGGCTTGTTCTGGAACGCGTTAACCTTGCGCGATCATGCGTGGCATCGCCGTAATCTGCGCGGCAAGCTCGCGACGATACGCCACGGTATTGCCGCGGGCGAGTTCGAACACTGGGGACAGGCAACCGCTGGCCTGGTGGCCGACGGCCCATCGGTCGTTCTCGGCGTGCGTGACAGCGTGCAAACCCAGCTGCGCTGGCTGGAGCAGCAGCAGCCCGAGTACCTGATGACTTACCCCTCGATCGCAGCCGAACTGGCGAAGCTCGTCGTTGCGGGCGAAAACCGACTGCCGCAGTTGCGCGAAGTGCGGACGCTGGGCGAACAGTTGACGCCCGAAGCGCGCGAGCTGTGCCGCGAGGCCTGGGCGGTGCCGGTGACCGATGTCTACTCCGCAGAAGAAGTCGGTTACCTCGCGCTGCAATGCCCGCAGCACGAGCACTATCACATCCAGGAGGAAGGCGCCCTGGTCGAGATCCTCGACGCGCAGGACCAGCCCTGCGCTCCCGGTCAACTCGGGCGCGTAGTCGTCACTACTCTGCACAATTTCGCGATGCCGCTGATACGCTACGAACTGGGCGACTACGCCGAACCGGGCGAACCCTGTGCCTGCGGCAGGGGTCTTGCCGTGCTGCGCCGCGTCGCGGGCAGGGTGCGCAACATGCTGGTGACTGCAACGGGGGAGCGCTATTGGCCTGCGTTCGGAACGCGCTCGTTCACGCGGTTCGCCCCGGTGCGGCAATGTCAACTGGCGCAGATCGAATACGATTTGATCGAGGCGCGGCTGGTGACCGCGGCTGCGCTGTCGGTCGAGCAGGAGGACGGCCTGCGCGGCCTGATCCAGTCACGCCTGCCGCCCGGTTTTCGCGTGCGCTTTGCCTACCGCGATGAGATCGCGCGCAGCGCCGGCGGCAAGTACGAGGATTTCGTGTGCGAAATTGCTGCGGGCGTTACAGGCGCGTCGCGATAATCTGCGCCCTTTCCCCGCTGCCCGCGACGGCCGGCCCGTCCGGCTGCTGTCCGGTGGCTGCGTTTCGGGGCGCATCGGAGAGCTCATCCACCCTGAAGCCGCAACGCTCGAACAGTTGTTGTATTTCTGCGCGCGAGCGCACCGGCCAGGGCCGCTGCCCGTTCATGTAGATTTCCGCTTCGCGCGCCATATCCGCAGGGTCCACTTGCAGCGTAGCGCGCATCGCCTCGGCCTGGTGCAGTACAGCAGTGCGGAACGATTGCGCCTGCTCAGCCGAAAATCCGACCCGCTCCGTGGCGGCCTCGGGACGCACGCGCGTGACCGTGATGACCGTGCCACCCGGGCGCAACAGCCGCCGCCACTTCTGCAGCAAGCGGATGCGCGCGTCGGGGGAGAACTGAACCAGGAAAGAATGGGTGCACACCGCGTCGAATGGCGCGCCGCCGGCGTACTCGAGGATGTCGCAGCGGCTGCACGCGACGCTGGCCGATTCGCGCTCGGCATACCAGCGGTTGAGAAACAGCGGCGTGTCGCATGCGTCGACCACCGTCACGGCGGGCTCGAGTGCGCGTTCCCGGAAAATCGCCAGCACGTGCGCCAGCATCGAATAATCCGCTGCGCCGCTGACCAGCACGCTCGGTGCCGTGCCGCTCTCGCCCGTGACCGCTTGAAATCCGCGGCGATAGAAATCCGCGTGGTGCCCGGGCGTGCTGGCGAGCCCCAGCAGCCTGAGGTACTGCCAGAAACCGTGGCACCAGGCGCAATTCTCGCCGGTGGCCGGATCCGTCCGGCATAGCTGCGGCGCGAGTCGCCGCGCCAGCGGCGCGCTCAATTCGAGCGGTTCTACGAGATTTTTCATAATGGCGGGAGGGCGGACGGAGCAAGGAATTGGTTCGGTATCATAGCGCGGCTGCGGCGATTTCCTCAATGCGGCTGACTAGATGGGCGGTGACGGTGTCCTGTGAGAAATTCGAATACTTGCGCGCGAAGGCCTGCGCGTTCAGGGTGAAATCGGCTTCGAACAGGACGCGGCGCAACTTTAGCTCCAGGTCCAGCGGCGGCCGATCCGGATTTACCACCAAGCCCGCGCCCATTTCCTCGATCCGGCGCGCCAACAGAAATTGTTCCAGGTGCCCGGGCAGCAGCAGCAGCGGCTTGCCCTTCAATAGAAAACTGGTGGCGGTGGACATGCCGGCGTAGGTGATGCCCGCATCGGCTTCGTGGGCGGTCTGCGCCAGCGCCAGCGGCGTCGCGCTGAAGACGAGGTGTGGGGCGGCATAGCGCTCGATCAGCGCAGGCGCTGCGTCGGGGAAATACACTATGGCGGGCGCGCCGAGTGCATGCAGCGCCGCCAGTGCGGCTTCGTGATGCCGGGTTCCCGTGCGCAGATAGCCAAAGATGCGTTTTCCCGGCAGCGCCGGCCAGGCGGGCGCATCCCCGACCCCCGCATCGGGCAGATTGCCCCAGTAGCGCGCAGGACCGCGCTCGGCATAGTGGTCGAGTTCGGGAAAGCCGAGCAGCGTATCCTCGGCGACGTCGAAAAGCTGTGCCACCGCGTCCAGCGGCGGCTGGCCGTAGCGCCCGAGCACAGCGTTGATACGCGCCAGCGTTTGGATTTCGAGCGCCTCGATCTGTCCCGGCGGCAGCGCCAACCACGGCCGCATATTGGGCAGCGGTCGCTTTTTCGGTGGTACGCAAAAGGTGCTGGAAAAGAGTGCGACCGGAATCCCCATTGTGCGCGCGGCGAGGATCGCGGTCGGCGCATGACTCGCCAGGACGACCTGCGCGTCGTTCAGGTGCAGCAGTTCGCGCCAGGCAAGGACCAGGCGGAGCAGATCCTCGCTGCGCGCATAGCCAAAGCGCAGCAGAATGTCGTTGTAGGAGAGAGGCGGCCCCTCGCGCGGCGTTTCCGGGCAGCTAGGCGCCTGCAGCCAGGTAAATCCCTCCTGCGCGAGTAGCGGCGCGGCCGGCGCGGTCTGTGCCACCGCCCAGCGAATTTCGTGGCCGCGCGCGCGCAGCGCGCGAGCCAACGGCAGGAAGGCGCCGACATGGCCGAGGTTGGCGCCGAATTCCCAGGCGTAAAGGAGTTTGCTCATGTCGTCCGATGCAGTTGCCTCGATTCTACTGCGCGCGGAACTGCCCGCATCCTGTATGTGCACGGCAATGAGTGCGGCACTGTGGCTCGCCGAATTGCACGGAAAAGACGACGTTCGAGCGGACTGACTGCAGCTGGCATCGACGGAGAACGGCTGCGGCGCTGGGTGATTCCAATGTCAGTGTTACCGATATCCGTAGCGTTTTCATGAATCTGCGTACCGACAGGCCACGGGGCGTGGCTGAGACCGGCTGGAGCGCAGTGAGATTTGGAACCATTAATGCCTTTGTGAATAAGTTCTGGTCAATGTCAACGATACCTCTAGGTTTTTACCAATACTTTGTTTAGAATCACGAAGAGGGGGCAAACCCTGAACTAGGCTAGCGGTTCGTAGGGGGGGCAAAGCAGATGAAGAACATAATTTCAAGCTGCGCGTTGGTGCTTTCTTCGCTGGCGGCGCTGGTCGCAGCCCCCTGTCTGGCGCAGGACGAGCATTTCGACATCGTCCGTTTTCAAGTCGAAGGCAACACCCTGTTGCCGCAGGCGCAAGTCGATGGCATTCTTGCCCCGTTGGCCGGACCCAAGCGCGTCTACGGCGACATCCAAAAAGCACTCGAAGCACTTGAAGGCGCCTATCGCGCCGCGGGCTACAGCACGGTGCAGGTGTACGTGCCGGAGCAGGAGTTGACCAGCGGCGTCGTACGCCTGGAGGTGACCGAAGGCGTGGTCGGCAAGGTCATCATCAGCGGCAACAAGTATTTCGACGACGCCAACATCCGTGCCAGCCTGCCGCAACTGAAGGAAGGCCGCGCGCCGAACCTGCGCCAGATGTCCGAGGCGATTCAGCTCTCCAATGAGAATCCGGCCAAGCAGCTCGCGGTGACGCTGGGCGTGAGCAAGGAAGAAGGCAAGGTCGACGCCAAAGTGGCCGTCACCGAGGAAGACCCGCAGCGTTTCTTTGTTACCGCAGACTCCACCGGCACCGCCGCCACCGGCAGATCGCGCGTGGGCGTGGCCTACCAGAACGCCAATCTGCTCAATCGCGACCAGACGCTGACCCTGGCTTACACCGGCTCGGCCGACGCTCCGGCGGGGGTAAAGGTCGACATATTCAGCGTCGGCTATCGCCTGCCTTTCTATGGGCTGGGCGACAGCCTCGATCTGATCTACGGCAATTCTAGCGTGAACACCCCCAGCTCTTCGCCCACCCTGGGTGGGGCGCTGGGCATCGTGGGCAAAGGCGAGGTGTTCGGCGCGCGCTGGAACCACTACTTTGCGCGCCGCGGGGAATACAGCTCGAAACTGATCTTCGGCTTCGACTACAAGTACATCAATTCGACCTGCACCACGGCGGGGACGCCGGCGAGCATCGATCCGCCGACGCCGGCAATCGCCGCCTGCGTGCCCTACACCACGCGTCCCTTGAGCCTCACCTACAGCGGCCAGAAGCTGAGTCCGGGCCAGATATTCGACTACAACATCGGCATTGCGCAGAACCTCGCGCTGGGCAGCCAGTACACCAACCTCGATGGCGCCACCGACCGCTACTCCTATCTGACATCGGGCAATCGTGCGACGCGCGACGACTTCAGCATCGTGCGCCTGGCGGGCAGTTACCTCAGGGCATTTCAGACCGACTGGCAAGTGCGCTTTGCCGCGAGCGCCCAGTACGCGGGCAATCCGCTGGTCGCGGCCGAGCAGCTTGGGCTGGCCGGTTCCACCGCCGTGCGCGGTTTCAACGAGCGCGCGGCCTCGGCCGACAGCGGCTATTTCGCCAACGCCGAAATCTATACGCCCGAGATCGGGAAAACGGCCGGGTCGCGCAGCAGCCTGCGCTTGCTCGCGTTCTATGACTTTGCACGCGGCTACAACCATAACGTACCCGCGGGCTCCCTCACCCCGACAAATGTCAGTGTAGCCAGCCTTGGCGCCGGCTTGCGCTATGCGCTCGGGAAAGACTTCAGCCTGCGCTTCGACCTGGCGCAGGTGGTCGATGCCGGTCCGCCCGGCACCAAGGAGCGCGGCGACTGGCGCGGCCACCTGAATGTGATGATCGCGTTCTGAATTACGGACGAGTCATTTTGATACGGTAACTGTGCATTTTTACCTCGCTTGCGGGGCGTTCGGTGGCTAGCATGGGAAAAAGTTTGATGATGTTTTGAATGGATCTCTATCGTTGTCGCTGACTGAGCAATGCGTTATCGGGAGGTCGTCATGCCCAAGAAGGATTCCTTGCCATTCTCCGCGCGCAAGCGCCTGATCGTTGTAGCGATCTCCGCCTGTTTCGTCTCTGCCCCGGCTTGGGGGAATCCCACCGCGCCGCAGATGGTAAACGGCAGCGCGAGCTTCAATCAGGCCGGCCGGTTGTTGACGGTCACCAACAGCAACGGCGCCATCATCAATTGGAACAGCTTTTCGATCGGCGCCAACGAGACCACGCGCTTTAACCAAGCTTCGGCCGCGAGCAGCGTATTGAACCGCGTGATCGCCAACGATCCCTCGGTGCTGCTGGGAACGCTGAGTTCCAACGGGCGGGTGTGGCTGGTGAACCCGGCGGGCATCATGGTGGGTCAGGGCGCGCGCATCGACGTCGCCGGTTTCGTCGCGAGCACGCTCAACGTGCGCAACGAAGACTTTCTTGCCGGGCGGCTGAATTTCGGCGCCACGCCGAATGCGGGCAGCATCAAGAACTACGGACAGATCACCACGCCCAGCGGCGGCAGCGTCTACCTGGTCGCGCCGGAGGTGGAGAACCACGGCATCATCAACGCGCCCAACGGCGAGGTGATCCTGGCGGCGGGGCAGACGGTCGAGCTCATCGACACCGGCACGCCCGGGGTCACCGTCGACATCACCGGTGCCGAAGGTAATGTGACCAATCTGGGCGAAATCGTGGCCGAGGCCGGGCGCATCGGCATGGCCGGCGTGCTGGTAAAGAACAGCGGAACACTGAATGCCTCCAGCGTCGTCAAGGAAGGCGGGCGCATTTTCCTCAAGGCGAGCCGGGACGCCTATGTCGACGGTGCCGGACGCATCGTCGCCAGCGGGACGAAAGGTGGCAGCATCGAGGTGCTCGGCGAGCGTGTCGCGGTGATAAATCAGGCGCAGCTTGATGCTTCGGGCGATACAGGGGGCGGAACGGTATTGGTCGGCGGCGATGCGCATGGCGCCAACCCCGCTGTCATGAACGCGCAGCAGACGCTCATTGGACCGGACACCGCGATCCGCGCCGACGCCAACACCACCGGCGACGGCGGGCGCGTCATTGTCTGGTCGGATGGCTATACGCAGTTCTATGGCGCGATCTCCGCCCAGGGAGGCTCGCAAAGCGGCAACGGCGGCTATGTCGAGACCTCGGGAAAGCACGCGCTTCGTTTCGCGGGTAATGTCGACACCAGCGCTGCGAACGGCAAGACCGGAATGTTGCTGCTCGATCCGGACGATATCGTGATCGCGGACGCTGCAGCCGGGTCTCAGTCGCAGGACAGTTACGGCGGGGGGATCGGGTTTGCGGATGGAGGACCTTCAGCCACCTTCACCATCTCGACGGGCACGCTCGAAGGCCTCTCAGCCAGCACCAATATCAGCCTTAATGCCAATAACACCATTACGATGGGATCGATTGGCGGTGTCTATACGCTTGCGCCCAATACGCTGAGGCTGCAGCAAAACGGCTCGGTGTCGATGGGCACGATCAACGGCAAGATCGACCTCGGCAGCGGCAACACCATCAACATCGTCGGTACCGGCTCGCTCAACCTGTCGGCTGGAAGCGACCTCACCGTCGGCCCGGTCATCACGCATAGCGGCTCGGTAATGCTCGCCTCAGGCACGAGCGACGGGGCACCCAGCAGCATCCTGTCCGGCAGCAGCATCCTGTCCGGCAGCAGCATCATCACCAACGGCGGCAACATCGGGCTTTCCGGTGGCGATTACGGTGCAAGCGGTGCAACCGGTGTAACGGTGGGCACGCTGAACACCAGCGGGCCGTCCGATGGGAGTTTTGGGAACGGCAATGTAAGCATCACCACGGGCACCGGTGACGTCTCGACAGGCAGCATCACCACTCGCACGCAGGGCGGTGGTTGGAACGCGGGCTCCGTCACTGTTCAGACCGACACGGGCCGCATCACCATTGCTGGCAGTATCGACACACGCGGCGGGAACGGCGCCGGCAGCAACACCTTTGGCTCGCAGGGCGGCAGCGTCGATCTGATTCGCACCGGCGCAACAGCACCAACGACCGGTGATGCGGTGCACGTATCCAGTGACATTCTGACTTACGGCGGGGATGCGATTTCCGGCAACAATAACTT
>JBQMQE010000104.1:2555-3761 GCA_052172655.1 Burkholderiales bacterium | reverse complement strand
GAACGGCGGGCATGTCAATGTTGCCGCTAGCGTATTTAACTGTTGTTCGGCTCCGACCTCCCTCCTCGGCAGTATTGCCATAGACGGATCCATCGACGCACATGGCGGCAACGGCAGCACCAGCTCCGGCGACGGGGGATGGGGCGGCAGCGGCGGTATCGTCGAGCTTTCTGGAACGTCCATCACCACCAACTCGATCATTACACGCGGCGGAGACGGTGGAATCGGCGGCAGCTTCACGTTTGACATCTCCGGTGAAGGCTCATATTCGGGCGTCAACGGCGGCTCGGGCGGAAGCGGCGGCTACATTTATCTCGCGGCAAGCGGCGGCGCGGCCAGTGTCGGCGGCCCGATCGACACCAGTGGCGGCGCCGGCGGCAAAGGCGGCAGCGCCGTCCTCACCGGCAGCGCTGGAGATGGTTCGAACGTGAATTCACCTGCCAACGGCAACAACGGCGGCAGCGCCGGCTACGTCTCGATCTCCGGAACGTCGATCTCCACCGGCTCGATCACGTCCATCGGCGGCGCTGGTGGCGACGGCGGCACGGCGAGCTTCACCGGCGATATCGGCGATTCCAGTGCAGCGTACGCGTACGCCAACGGTAACAGCGGCGGCCAGGGTGGCCAGGTAAGCCTCTCGGCCAGCGGAGCGATCGGGGTCACGGTCAGTGGCGCGATCAACTCGAGCGGCGGCGCAGGCGGCGCAGGCGGCAGCGCAACCATTGGCAGCACGGGCAGCCCGAGCAGCGCGGGAAGCAATTCGGAGTTATGGGCCTGGGCTAACGGCAATGACGGCGGCTATGCGGGTACGGTGACTTTGTCCGGCCCCTCGGTGACTACCGCTACAGGCGCGACGATCACCGCGATGGGCGGGGCGGGTGGCGCGGGCGGCAGCGCGAGCATCTACGGCCTCGCAGCGGGCAGCACCGGCCCCACGTCTTTCTACACCGATGCCTCGGGCGGCGGCGGTGGGTCCGGCAGCGAGGTGAACCTCTCGGCCACGAGCAACGCCTCGCCGGGCAGCACTGATCTCAGTGTCAGCGACGCGATCGATGCGAGCGGCGGAAAAGGCGGGGCCGGCGGCAGCGGAATAATCAGTTTCACTAGTTACGGCGGCGGCACCGGCGGCGACTTGAACGCGATCGCTAACGGCAACAATGGCGGCTGGGGCGGCGCTGTCTACTTGAGCAGCAGCAACAACAATTT
>JBQMQE010000104.1:0-2545 GCA_052172655.1 Burkholderiales bacterium | reverse complement strand
ACAATTTCGCCGCTACGTCGATCACCAGCCGCGGCGGGGACGGCGGCGCAGGCCCAAGCCTCGGCCTGCATCAGGCCAGCGTCTCGGGAGACAGTGGCATTAGCGCCAATGTTCAAGCGGTGGGCGGCAGGGGCTACGGTGGCGGCTACGTCAATCTGAGCGCCGGGAATCAGGGAGCGGTCAGCGGCGCGATCGACGTGACCGGCGGCAAGGGTGCAGCCGGCGGGACGGCGAGCCTGAATGGAAACCTCGGGGCCGGTGCATCGGGGTACGTGTATGGCTGGGGCGGCGACGGTGGCGAAGGCGGCTACGCTTCCTTGAGCGCTTCGGACGGAACGGTAGAATCGGGCGGTATCTATACCGCCGGTGGAGTGGGCGGCGAGAGTTCGGTAAGTCCTGGGGCACACGGTGCTGCTGGTTCCTGGAATATGACCGCTAGCACGGTGACTATTTCCGACAACAATCTCGACTTCATGCCGTTCGGCATGGTGACGGCCAACGTGTTCGAATTCGATCCAATCGATACCGCGAGCCTCTCGATCACGCAGGCGGCTTTTACTCCGCTCTATTCCGTTCCGACGGTGAAATTCGGCAAGGACGACGGCACGACCAGCGCCGAGATAGTGCTCGCAGGCACGATAGACCTGACGGGTGCGTCGATTAGTACGCTGCTCCTAAGGACAGCAGGAGCTGTTGGCCTAATCGGTGATAACTATGTCGGTGGCAGCGAGTTGGATGTTCTTGCGGGCAAGGCCATCACCTTTGGTACTTCGGACGAGAGCGCTGCGAGCGGGAACCTGTACACCAGTGGAGCGCCCATTAGGCTGATAGCGAATTGGAACGGCTCGACGGTGACGCCAGATGTTGCTACGGCTGGCCAGTGTAGCGGCGACACTTACTGCGGCATTAGCGGAAGCGGCTCCATCGATAGCAACTATTTCGTTGGTTCGAGCAGCAATGCGGGTGCCATCACCTTGAAGGCGCCTGGCGACATCGATCTGTCGGGCATTGGCATCTCTGCCCGCGGAGGATCTGGATTTGCCAACGGCAGTATTGGCGGCGCCGGCGGAGCGGTAAGTATCACCTCGACTCAAGGCGACCTCACGGTTGGTTCCCTCGATGCCGGCGGCGGCAGTGGCGGTTCTGGCACCTTCGGCACCAGTAGCGCAGAGGATGGAGGCGCAGGCGGTGCCGGGGGGGCTGGCGGAACGGTGAACCTGAGCGCGGCAGGCACACTTACTCTCGTCGCTGTCGGATCCTCTTGCACGACGCCTCCTTGTCCGCCCACTATAAATAGCGGCATTAGCGCATCCGGCGGAATGGGAGGCTTCGGTGGTAGCGGTTACGGCACCACCGCTGTTCCACTTGATCCGCGTGTCTATATCGGTGCCGGCGGCAACGGTGGTGTTGGAGGCAACGCAGGAACGATCGATATCAGTGCCGGTTCGGTGATGCTCGCTGATGCACCAATCAATGCTCAAGGTGGCGGCGGTGGTTTTGGCGGTAGGGGAACTACGGCGGGAAGCGCAGGTGCGGGCGGAGTTGGCGGTGCTGTGACTGTCAGCGCAACTAACGGTGATCTGACTGCAGGCAACATCAGCGCGGCCGGCGGTATTGGCGGCATGGGGATGTCGGGCACCAGCAGCGCAGTGGATGGAGGGGCGGGCGGTGCAGGAGGTGCGGGTGGCACGGTCAACTTGAGCGCGGCAGGCACACTTACTCTCGTCGCTGTCGCGTCCTCTTGCGCGACGCCTCCTTGTCCGCCCACTATAAATAGCGGCATTAGCGCATCCGGCGGAATGGGAGGCTCCGGTGGTAGCGGTTACGGCACCACCCCGGTTCCACCTGAATTGCCTGTCTATACCGGTGCCGGTGGCAATGGCGGCGCGGGCGGCAACGCCGGAACGGTGAGTGTGACGGGCGCTTCGCTGGTCTTGTCCGGAGTGATGCTGAATGCGTCGGGCGGCGTAGGCGGAGCTGGTGGACAGGGCACGACCGTTGGAAGCAACGGGACCAATGGGACGGGCAACGCGATCAATCTTGCCACGACCGGGGACATCAGCGTGACCGGGGATAATTATGCCAACGCCGGCGAATTGAATGTACTTGCGGGCAAGAGCATTAGCTTCGGAACCTCGGGCGCGATTCCGGTGAGCGGGAACTTGTACACCTACGCAATGCCGACGACTTTGATTGCAAATTGGAACGGATTGGCCGGGGGCTCGGCCGACGTTGCTGCCAGCGCTCAATGTGGTGGCAGTTTCTGCGGTATCAGCGGAAGTGGGGCGATCGGTAATACGAACATGGCTGGGCCGGGTTTTTCGGGAACGATTCCGGTCGATGCGGGAGCGCTGACCGTGAAGGCGGCAGGCGATATCGATCTGTCGGGCATCAGCATGGCGGCCCGCGGTAACTGGGGATTTGACCCTGGCAGCACTGGCGGGGCCGGTGGTGCGGTGAGCATCACCTCGACGCAAGGCAACATCACGGCGGGATCCATCGACGCGAGCGGCGGCTCCGGTGGTGTCGGCGCCATCGGCACCGT
>JBQMQE010000103.1:5418-14720 GCA_052172655.1 Burkholderiales bacterium | reverse complement strand
CCGGCGACAGTATGCGTGTGGTCGCAGCCACGGTCAGTTGGTTGGCGTCGGCGATGCGGTCGCCGCCGTTGAAAATATTTTCCGAAAAAATCTGCGCGTAATTGAAATCGGCCAGGCCGGTATCGAACAGCGGAATCTTGCTCTGGTCGCGGTAAGGCACATACAGATAATACACACGCGGTTCCAGTGTCTGGCGGAACTTATGCCCGTTGAACGCGGTATCGCGCTCGAATCTCAGCCCGCTGTCCAGACTGGCAATCGGCAGCGCCACGCGGATCGTGTCCGCAGCGCCGGCCGCGGTGCGCTGCAGACTGTAGCCGGTGGCGCGATATCCCAGTTTCGGCGTGAGATAGCCGCCCGGCCGGATCAGCGGCAGGCTCACGCTGGGATAGAACGTAAGGCGGCTGCCGGTGACTTCGCTCGGGTGATCGAACTTGACGAACTCGCTCGCCAGGCCAAGATCCGCTCCGCCGAGGTACTGGCGTGTCGCATTCAGCGTCAACTGCGGCAGCCGGTCATAAGGCGGAATCAGCGGTTTGGCCGGGTCCTGCAGCGTCTGGAAGCTCTGCGCGCGCGCGCTCGCGGTCCACCAGCCGCCGTCGTAGGTCAGCATGCCGTCGCGCGGCAGCGTGGTCTGCGAAGTGATGTTGATGCGGCTCGACAGGTCGCGGAAATAATTGTCGTCGGAAACCTTGTTGATATTGAGGTAGCCGGCGAGCTTGCTGCTGAATTTCTGCCTGTGCTGGAAGGTAAGCGCATAGCGGTCGATGTTTGCCGCCCGGTCGTTGGACAGGTACTCGAACCGGGCGTCGCCGTCGTAGTTGCGATCGAGATAGCGGAATTCCGAGGCCAGTTGCAGCCCGCGCTTGGATAGTTCGCGCGGCGCGATGGTAAGATCCCGGTTGGGCGCGAGATTGATGTAGAACGGGGTGCTGATTTCCAGTCCGCTCTTGCCACTGCTGCCTACGGTGGGCGGAAGAAAACCGGTCTTGCGCTGGTCGTTCAGCGGAAAATCCACCCACGGAACGTAGGCGATGGGCACGCCCTTGAATACCAGTTTGCCCTTGCGCGCCACGCCCAGGTCGCGCGTCATGTCGAGGTCGAGTTCACCCACTTGTATATACCACTCGTCGTTTCCCGGCTTGCAGGTGGTCAGCGTCGCATTCTCCATGTGATACTTGTCCTTGCCTTCGAGCTTGATCACATCGGCCTTGCCGCGCGCGCTCACCGGGGCGATCCCGCCGCGGCCCGGCCGTGTAAACTCATAGTCGGCGTGATCGATCTGGCCGATATTGTCGCGTACGCGCAGGCGCAGGCCGGTGCCGCTCAGACGGTCGCCATCGCGGGACAGGCGAACGCCGCCGCTCGCCTCTACCTCGTCGCTGGCGTAGACGTAGCGCAGGCGCGCGGCATGGACACTGACGTCGCCCTGGCGCAGCTCGGCGTTGCCGATCGCGCTGGTCTCCTGATTCGCGTAGCCCTCGATCCGGTCGGCGGAGATCGTGACCGGCTCGCCTGAAATGCCCGGCTTGCCGGCGGGAGGCGGCTTCAGGCGCGGCTCCTGCGCCTGCGCCGCCGCTGCGCAGAAAAGCAAGAGAAAAATGGGCACTGACGAGCGCATCGGCGGCTTCAAGGTGGATAAAGAGAAGGGTAGGTTTTTTTGGATGCTAAAATCGCACACTTTCGCATTAATGGCAATCGGAACGCACTTTGGAGCGGACATCTTTAGAGCGGACGCTAGCTTTGCAGGCATGGCTCAGCACGCTTTTCCCCGCGGAAAAATGGCAGATCGAACCGGCGTCGGCCGACGCCAGCTTCCGCCGCTATTTCCGCATCGGCCTTCCCGAGCGCGGCGAAAGCCGCATCGTCATGGATGCGCCGCCGCAGCAGGAGGACTGCCGGCCTTTCATCCGGGTCGCGGAGCTGCTGCGCCAAGCCGGCCTCAATGCGCCCGCGGTACTGGCGCAGGACCTGCAGCAGGGTTTTCTGTTGCTCACCGATCTGGGCAGCACCACCTTTCTGGCGGCGCTGCAGCAGGACGAGGCCGGCGCGGACGCGCTGTTCCGCGACGCGCTCGACGCGCTCGTAAGCTGGCAGCTCGCCAGCCGGCCGGGGGTACTGCCGCCGTATGACGCGGCCTTGCTGCGGCGCGAACTCGACCTGTTTCCCGATTGGTATCTGGCGCGGCACCTCGGCCTCGCGCTGGCGCCGCAGCAGCAGCAATTGCTGGAGCGCATGTTCGCCCTGATCATGGCTAGCAATCTGGCGCAGCCCGCGGTGTACGTGCATCGCGATTACATGCCGCGCAACCTCATGCTGTCCGAGCCCAACCCCGGCATCCTCGATTTTCAGGACGCGGTGTACGGCCCGGTCAGCTACGACGTGGCGTCGCTGCTGCGCGACGCGTTCATCAGTTGGGAAGAAGAGCGCGCGCTCGACTGGATCGTGCGCTACTGGGAGAAGGCGCGCCGCGCCGGACTCCCCGTCGGCGCCGACTTCGGCGACTTCTACCGCGACCTCGAGTGGATGGGCCTGCAGCGCCATCTGAAAGTGCTGGGCATTTTCGCGCGCATCCGCCATCGCGACGGCAAACCCGGCTATATCGAGGACGCGCCGCGCTTCCTCGGCTACGTGCGCGCCGTCGTCGGACGCTACAATGCGCTCGCGCCGCTCGCGCAACTTTTCGATGCGATCGAAGAGCAACAGGCGGCGCAGGGAAAGGTCTTTCCATGAAGGCGATGATCCTCGCCGCCGGGCGCGGCGTGAGAATGCGCCCGCTGACCGACGCGCGGCCCAAATCGCTGCTCGCGGCGGGCGGCAAGCCGCTGATCGTCTGGCAACTGGAGAAGCTGGCACGCGCCGGTTTCGCCGACGCCGTGATCAATCATGCCCACCTCGGACACATGATAGAAGCCGAGCTCGGCGACGGCTCGCGCTTTGGCCTGGCCATCCGCTACTCGGCAGAACCCGAAGCGCTGGAGACCGCCGGAGGCATCGCCCTCGCTTTGCCTTTGCTCGGAACGGCGCCGTTTCTCGTGATCAATGCCGACATCTACAGCGATTACGATTTCGCGGCGCTCGCCGGGCTGGAGCTGCAGGACAGGCTCGCGCATCTGGTGCTGGTGGACAATCCGCCGCAGCATCCGCGCGGGGACTTCGCGCTCGAGGCGGGCGCGGTGCACGAAACCGGCGAACACCTGCTCACCTTCAGCGGCATCGGGGTGTATGCGCCGCGGCTGTTCGGCGGCATTCCACCCGGGGCCAAGGTGCCGCTGGCGCCGCTGCTGCGCAAGGCGATGGCGGCCGGACGGGTGTCGGGCGAGCATTATCGCGGCCGCTGGCACGACATCGGCACCGCCGAGCGCCTGCAGGCTTTGGATGCGCAGTTGCGCGGCGGCGCTTGAAGCGCGCGTGCGTTGCCGCCGCGAACAAGCGCATCGTCCACGCTGTACAATTGATTTAGAGACCATTTCAAGATTAGCTTTCATGCCGAAGCCGATGGCTGAGGAATCTGCTTTTTCTTTGATTCAAAAGCAGATTCCTCGCTGTGCTCGGAATGACAAATTTTGGCATCATCATTTTGCAATACACTCTTGATCTGAGCAAACACCTGGCCAGCCTCCATTTGCCTTTATGACCGACACCAAAGTTTACGCCGAGCGCCGCGCCGCGCTGCTCGCGCAAATGCAAACGGGCATCGCCATCGTGCCCACCGCACCCGAGCGCGCGCGCAATCGCGACAGCGAGTACCTGTACCGCTACGACAGCTATTTCTATTACCTCTGCGGTTTCCAGGAGCCGCAGGCGGTGCTCGTGCTCGTCGCCGGGGCGCAGCCGCAAAGCCTGCTGTTCTGCCGCGAGAAAAACCTGGAGCGCGAAACCTGGGACGGGTTTCGCTACGGCCCGGACGCGGCCAGGGAAGCTTTCGGCGTCGACGCCGCCTACCCCGTAGCGCAGCTTGACGAAAAGCTGCCGGCACTGATGGCCAACCAGCCGGCGCTCTACTACGCGCCGGGCATGGACGCGGACTGGGACGCACGCATCATGGGCTGGCTGAACCAGGTGCGCGCGCAGAGCCGCACCGGCGTCAGCGCGCCGCAGCGCATCCACGACGTGCGCGCGGCGCTGGACGAGATGCGCCTGATCAAGGACGCGCAGGAGCTCGAGCTGATGCGCCGCGCCGCCGGCATCTCGGCCAGGGCGCACGAGCGCGCCATGCGCGCCACCCGGCCGGGCAGGATGGAATACGAAATCGAGGCCGAACTGCTGTATGAGTTCCGCCGCAACGGCGCGCAGTTCCCCGCTTACTGGCCGATCGTCGCCGGCGGCGCCAACGCCTGCGTGCTGCACTACAGCGACAACAAGGCGCGGCTCGAGGACGGCGCGCTGCTCTTGATCGATGCCGGCTGCGAGCTCGACGGCTACGCGTCCGACATCACCCGCACCTTTCCGGTGAACGGCAAGTTCAGCGGCGCGCAGAAAGACGTGTACGAGCTGGTGCTCGCCGCTCAGTCTGCCGCCATAGCCGCGACCAGGCCGGGCGCGGCCTGGGACGCGCCGCATGAGGCCGCGGTGCGCGTGCTGGCACGGGGCATGATCGATTTCGGCCTGTGCCAAGGCAGCCTGGACCAGGTGATCGAGACGGGCGATTACAAGCGCTTCTACATGCACCGCACCGGCCACTGGCTGGGGCTGGACGTACACGACGCCGGTGAATACAAGCTAGACGGCAAGTGGCGGCCGCTCGTCGTTGGGATGACGCTCACGGTGGAGCCGGGCTGCTACATTCGCCCTGCCGAGGGCGTGCCTCAAGCCTACTGGAATATCGGCGTGCGCATCGAGGACGATGCGCTGGTGACCGAAAACGGCTGCGAGCTGATTACCGCTGCAACGCCGAAGAGCGTCGCCGACATCGAGGCCCTGGTGGGCAAGGAATGAGCGGATGCATACCCTGGTTTTGTCATGGCCGCTGAAGCCGTAGACATACTGATCGCGGGCGGCGGCCCGGTGGGCGCGGCGCTGGCGCTGGCGCTCGAGGGCAGCGGCCATTCGGTGGTGCTGGCAGAGGCGCGTAGCGCCGATTCCCGAGAAGCGCGTAGCGCCGATTCCCGCGAGGCGCGCAGTGTCGATACCAATGGCACGCGCAGTGTCGATTCCGATGGCGCTCGCGACACCGGTACGAGCGGCACTCGTGCCGCCGCGGGCGATGCGCGCGCGATCGCCCTGTCCCATGGCAGCCGTCTGATACTCGAGCGCCTGCACGCCTGGCAAGCGCTGCCCGTCACCCCGATAGCGACCATCCACATTTCGCAGCAGGGCGGTTTCGGCCGCACCCTGATTCGCGCCGCCGACTGCGGCCTGCCCGCGCTGGGCTACGTCGCCAACTACGACGACTTGCAGCTAGGCCTGCTCGCCGCGCCGTGCTCGGCCAGACGCCTGTTCGGCGCGAGACTGAGCGCGTTCGACGGCGGCACGGCCACGCTGCAGACGCAGCAAGGGGAGCTGACATTTGCGCCGCGCCTGACGGTCTTTGCCGACGGCGCGCGCATTGCCGATGCCGCCGCGCCGGCGTACAGCAAGGACTACAGGCAGACCGCGCTGGTCGCATGGGTAAAGGCCGAGCATGCGCACCAGGGCAGGGCATGGGAGCGCTTCACTGCCGAAGGACCGCTCGCGCTGCTGCCGCACGCCGCGGGCTATGCGCTGGTATGGACTACCGGCCCGGATCGCGGCGCGCGCTTGTGCGCGCTCGACACGCCTCGTTTCCTCGCCGAGCTGCACGCCGCATTCGGCGGCCGGCTCGGCTCGTTCATCGAAGCCGGCGCGCGCAGCGCGTTCCCGCTGGCGCTGCGCTATCGCGGCGAGGAATCGCTGCCGCGCAGTCTCGCCGTGGGCAACGCCGCGCAAACCCTGCATCCCGTCGCCGGCCAGGGATTCAACCTGGGCCTGCGCGACGCGTGGGAACTCGCGCGCCTTGCGCGCGACGCGCGCGAACCCGGCAGCGCCAGTTTCATCGACGCTTATCGCCGCGCGCGCGCCCTGGACCGTCGCGCCGGCATCCAATTCACCGACAGCCTGGTCGGCTTGTTTTCCAATTCCGATCAGCTGCTCAAGCTCGGCCGCGGCGCGGGGCTGCTTGCCCTCGATTTGCTGCCGTTCGCACGCCGCTTCGTTGCGCGGCGCATGATTTATGGTGCACGCGCATTGCCTTAACGCAAGCAAAACCACTGCGTTAACACAAGCAAAACATTTGCGCTCGAAGCGTGCATATTTGGATTTATCTTCGCCGGCGATTGGGTATAGAATTGGCTCCCCTCCCGCAAACAAACTTCAGAACGAAATGAGAATCGGACCTCACCTGTTGCGCAACAATTTGTTCGTTGCGCCGATGGCCGGGGTCACGGATCGGCCGTTCCGGCAGTTGTGCAAGAGGTTCGGCGCCGGCATGGCGGTGTCCGAAATGGTGGCATCAAATTCTCTCCTGTGGGGCAGCGAAAAAACGCGGCGCCGCGCCAATCACGAGGGCGAGCCCGATCCGATTTCGGTGCAGATCGCCGGCGCGGATCCGCGCATGATGGCCGAAGCCGCGAGCTACAACGTCGGCGAGGGCGCGCAGATCATCGACATCAACATGGGCTGCCCGGCAAAGAAAATCTGCAACGTGATGGCCGGCTCGGCGCTGCTGAAAGACGAGCTGCTGGTCGGACGTATTCTGCAAGCCGTGGTCGAGGCGGTGGACGTGCCGGTGACGCTCAAGTTGCGCACCGGCTGGGACCAGCACAACAAGAACGCACTGACGGTCGCGCGCATCGCCGAGGAAAGCGGCATCCAACTGCTCTCGATCCACGGGCGCACGCGCGCCTGCGGTTACACCGGCCACGCCGAATACGACACCATTGCCGCAGTCAAGCGCGCCACGCGTCTGCCGGTGATCGCCAACGGCGACATCACCTCGCCGCAGAAAGCGAAATACGTGCTCGATTACACCGGCGCCGACGGCATCATGATCGGCCGTGCGGCGCAGGGGCGGCCGTGGATCTTCCGCGAGATCGAGTACCACCTCAAGACCGGGGCGCACCTGCCGCCGCCGCTCGTGACCGAGATCCACCAGGTGCTGATCGCGCACCTGCACGATCTGTACGCGTTCTACGGCACCGATACCGGCGTCAAGATCGCGCGCAAGCACATTTCCTGGTACACCAAGGGGCTGGCCGGATCGGCCAGTTTCCGCCACGCGATGAATCAGTTGCCGAGTTTGGTAGAGCAACTCGCCGCGGTGAACCGGTTTTTCGATCAACACGCGCAACAATACCAACATCTGCGCTATGAGGAGGAGTTGGCAGCATGACACCGCGCGCCAGTGAAATCACCGATTGCGTACGCAAGGCCCTGGAGAAATATTTCAAGGATCTGGACGGGGAGCGGCCGCGCGCCGTCCACGAGATGGTGTTGAAGAACGTCGAAAAGCCGATGATCGAAGTCGTGCTCGCTTACGCCGAGGGCAACCAGACGGTGGCCGCCAAGTGGCTGGGCATCAACCGCAATACGCTGCGCAAGAAGATCGAGCACCTGAAGATTAAGATGTGATTCACACAGGCGAGAGCCGACGCAGAAGACCAGGCGCTCGCTTTACCCGCGTATCATCCATCACCTAAGGTCCGGGTTCAGACATGAGCATCCTCGTCAAGCAGGCCCTCATCAGCGTTTCCGACAAAACCGGCGTGGTCGAGCTTGCGCGCGCCCTGACGCAGATGCAAGTCTCGATATTCTCCACCGGCGGCACGGCCAAGCTGCTGGCGCAGAACGGCATCGCCGTGACCGAAGTGGCCGAGTACACCGGCTATCCGGAAATGCTCGACGGGCGCCTGAAGACGCTGCACCCGATGATCCACGGCGGCCTCTTGGCTCGGCGCGATGTAGCCGCGCACATGGCGGCGATCAAGGATGCCGGCATCGAACCGATCGATCTGGCGGTGGTCAATCTTTACCCCTTCACCCAGACCATAGCCAGACCCGGCTGCACGCTCGCGGACGCGATCGAGAATATCGACATCGGCGGCCCCACCATGCTGCGCTCCGCGGCCAAGAACCATACCGGCGTCGCCGTGCTGGTCGATCCGGCCGATTACCAGCCCCTGCTGGATGAACTGCGCGCCAACGGCGGCAGGGTCAGCGCCGGCACGCGCTTTGCACTGGCGAAAAAGGTGTTCTCCCACACCGCCGCCTATGACGGCGCGATCAGCAACTATCTGACCGGCCTGGATGCCGAACTCAAGAGCGGCGACTACCCGCAGCAGCTCACGCTGCAATTCGCCAAGGTGCAGGACATGCGCTACGGCGAGAACCCGCACCAGAGCGCGGCTTTCTACCGCGACGTGGAGCCGGCCCCGGGCAGCCTTGCCAGCTACACCCAACTGCAGGGCAAGGAGCTCTCCTACAACAACGTCGGCGACGCCGACGCGGCCTGGGAATGCGTGAAGACGTTCTCCGAGCCCGCCTGCGTCATCGTCAAGCATGCCAATCCCTGCGGCGTCGCCATCGGCGCGAGCGTGCTCGAAGCCTACCAGCGCGCGTTCCAGACCGATCCCACCTCGGCCTTCGGCGGCATCATCGCCTTCAACCGACCGGTCGACGCGTCCACCGCCGAAGCGGTAGCGAAGCAATTCGTCGAGGTGCTGATTGCGCCCGGCTACGACGCGGCTGCGCGCAAGACGCTGGCATCCAAGGCCAATGTGCGCGTGCTCGCCGCTGCGCTGGCCGCGGGTGCCAACCGCTACGACTTCAAGCGTGTCGGCGGCGGCCTGTTGGTGCAGACACCGGACACGAAGAATGTCGAAGCCGCCGAACTGCGCGTCGTCACCAGGAAGAAGCCCACTGAGGGCGAACTGCGCGACCTGCTGTTCGCCTGGCGCGTGGCCAAGTTCGTCAAATCCAACGCGATCGTGTTTTGCGGCAGCGGCCATACCCTGGGCGTGGGCGCGGGCCAGATGAGCCGCGTCGACAGCGCGCGCATCGCTGCGATCAAGGCGAAGAACGCCGGCCTGACGCTCGCCGGCTCGGTCGTGGCCTCGGACGCTTTCTTTCCGTTCCGCGACGGCGTGGACGTGGTGGCCGAGGCCGGCGCCAAGGCCATCATCCAGCCCGGCGGCAGCGTGCGCGATGATGAAGTCGTCGCCGCGGCCGACGAGCTCGGCCTGGTCATGGTGTATACGGGCTTTCGCCACTTCAGGCACTAGTACGATGACACCTTGATTGCGAAACAATATTGCGAACGATCCGGATGTTTGGCACACCTACAAGAC
>JBQMQE010000103.1:0-5408 GCA_052172655.1 Burkholderiales bacterium | reverse complement strand
ATGGTGTATACGGGCTTTCGCCACTTCCGCCACTAGCATGAAACTAATGGTCATAGGCGCGGGCGGGCGCGAGCATGCCCTGGCGTGGAAGCTGGCGCAGGGCACGCGCGTGCAGAAGGTCTATGTCGCCCCGGGCAACGCGGGCACGGCGCTGGAGCCGGGCCTGGAGAACGTACCCATCAGCGACATCGACGAGCTGGCGGCGTTCGCGCAGGAAAATGCGGTCCATCTCACCGTGGTCGGCCCCGAGGCGCCGTTAGCCGCGGGCGTGGTCGACCTGTTCCGCGCGAGGGGGTTGAAGATCTTCGGCCCGACCCGCGCCGCGGCGCAACTGGAAAGCTCCAAGGATTTCGCCAAGCGCTTCATGCAGCGGCATCGCATTCCCAGCGCCGCTTTTGCCAGCTTCAGCGACGCCGCGCAGGCGCATGCCCATATCGATGCGCAAGGCGCCCCCATCGTGATCAAGGCCGACGGCCTTGCAGCGGGCAAGGGCGTGGTGGTGGCGATGACGGTGAAAGAGGCGCACGCGGCCGCCGACCTGATGCTGGTGGACAACAAGCTGGGCGATGCCGGCGCGCGCGTGGTGATAGAGGAGTATCTCGCCGGCGAGGAAGCGAGCTTCATCGTCATGAGCGACGGCGAGCATGCGCTTGCGCTCGCCACCAGCCAGGACCACAAGCGCCTGAAGGACGGCGATGCCGGCCCCAACACCGGCGGCATGGGCGCCTACTCGCCCGCGCCGGTGGTGACGCCGGAACTGCACGCGCAGGTGATGCGCGAGATCATCCTGCCCACCATCCAGGGCATGGCGAGTGACGGTATCCCCTACAGCGGCTTTCTCTACGCCGGCCTGATGATAGATGCCAAGGGCAATCCGAAAACGGTGGAGTTCAACTGCCGCATGGGCGACCCGGAAACCCAGCCTATCATGCTGCGCCTGAAGTCCGACTTGTTCGAGCTGTTCGAACTTGCCTGCGCCGGCACGCTGGCCCAGGCCGAGATTGAATGGGACCGGCGCACCGCCCTGGGCGTGGTGCTCGCCGCCGCCAATTATCCCGACACGCCGAAAAAAGGCGCAGTCATCACCGGGCTCGCCCGGCACACCGAACGCACGGATGACTGCATGGTATTTCACGCCGGCACGGCTCTCGCCGGCGACAAGGTGGTCGTGAATGGCGGGCGCGTGTTGTGCGTCACGGCGCTTGGCGACAGCGTCAAGATGGCGCAGCGCCGCGCCTATCAGGCGGCCGAAGGCATACATTTCGACGGCATGCAGTTCCGCCGCGACATTGGATATCGCGCCATCGCGGCAAAAAAGGCGTAAAGCAACGCGCGGCTGGACGCGGTACCGTGCTGGTAGAATCCGCGCTCCTTCGCACATAGCGCCAGCCCATGAAACCCAACGCAGTCAAGGACTACCTTCTCGGCCTGCAACAACGCGTCGTCGCAACGCTGGAAGATCTCGACGGCAAGCCGTTCCGCGAGGACCGCTGGGACCGTCCACAGGGCGGCGGCGGCATCAGCCGCGTGATCGAGGAAGGCAAGTTGTTCGAGCGCGGCGGGGTGAATTTCTCGCACGTGCAGGGCACGGGCCTGCCGCCTTCGGCAACGGCCTCACGCCCCGAGTTGGCCGGCCGCGCCTGGGAGGCGATGGGCGTGTCGCTGGTGCTGCATCCGCGCAATCCGTATTGCCCCACCGCGCACATGAACGTGCGCTTCTTCGTCGCGACCAGGGAAGGGGAAACCCCTGTGTGGTGGTTCGGCGGCGGCATGGATCTGACGCCCTATTACGGCCACACCGAGGACGCCGAGCATTTCCACCGCAGCTGCAAGCTTGCGCTCGAACCTTTCGGCGCCGAACTTCACGCGCAATTCAAGGCCTGGTGCGACCGCTACTTTTTTCTCAAACACCGAAACGAGCCGCGCGGCGTCGGCGGCATTTTCTTCGACGACTTCAACCAGCCGGATTTCGATACCTGCTTCGCGCTGACACAAAGCGTGGGCGATCATTTCATGGACGCCTACCAGCCCATCGTCCTGCGGCGCAAGGACAACCCGTATGGCGAGCGCGAACGCGACTTCCAGGCCTATCGCCGCGGGCGCTATGTCGAATTCAACCTGGTCTACGACCGCGGCACGCTGTTCGGCCTGCAGTCGGGCGGGCGCACCGAGGCGATCCTGATGTCGCTGCCGCCGGTGGTGAAATGGCGCTACGACTGGAAGCCCGAGCCGGGCAGCGCCGAGGCCAGGCTGTACAGCGATTTCCTCGTCGCTAAGGACTGGGTTTAGCCGAGAATCCCGCACCTTGGCGTTCGCGAGCTGCCGCCGCCGCGGCATTGCTCCCGTTTTGGGAACATGGTAAAGTATTCAAATGCGGATCATCGCGCTGGCGACATTGCGAGATTTCTGGAAAAGGCATCCCGACGCCGAAATCCCGCTTCGTTCCTGCTACACGCTGGCAAGCCGCTCGGACTGGCGGCACCCGGTCGATGTCAAGGCGGCGTACCGGAACGCGAGCGTGATCGCGAACAACCGCATCGTGTTCAACGTCAAGGGCAACGATTACCGTCTGATCGTGGCTATGCACTACAACCGTGGCATGATGTTCATAAGGTTCGTGGGCACGCACCGTGAGTACGACATAATCGATGCCGAAACTATTTGAGGTGACAGAGATGACACTGCGTCCGATCCGAACCAAGCGCGAGCATAAAGCCGCGCTCAAGGAAATCGAAGCACTATGGGAAACGCCGAACGCCTCGCTCGAGGCGGACCGGCTTGAAGTGCTTACGCTTCTGGTCGAAGCGTATGAGCGCGAGCACTACCCAATCGAGGCTCCCGACCCGATCGACTTCCTGCAACATGTCATGGAATCGCGCGCAATGACGAGAAAAGACCTCGAACCGTACATCGGCTCGCGCGCCCGGGTCGCGGAGGTGCTGAACCGCGTTCGACCGCTCACGCTGGAGATGATACGCAGGCTCGCGTCGGGGTTGAAACTGCCGGCTGATGTCTTGATTCGTGGATATGAATTGAAGCGCGCGGCCTGAATTCATGAACGTGAACGGCCCGCGCGAATTTGCGGCTTGCGCGAAAGTATGCGATTGCGCCTGGCGGTGTGCGCGGCCTACGCTGGCTGTAGCATTCCAGGCATCTCGTCATACGTCCGCCCATTGAGTTGTCGGCCTGTGAGGTCCTTGCGCACACCTCCCCACTGTTTGAAGAAGAATGGCACGCGAGCGGCGCGACATTGTCGGAAAACAGAAACTACCCAATCCTTGCGCATCGGCCGCGCTCTTGGCCCTGATTCACCGCCCACTATGACCCAGTGAATTCCCTCGAGCGGCAGTCGATCCAGCGGGCCTATTAGGGGCTCGATCGAGAGAAACCGTACCGCCGCCGGGATGCTCTGAAGATCCGTTACGCGGTGCAGGACGCGAGCATCTTCCACGCTCACCCCCATCCATACGTTGCTTGGCCATGGAAGCTTCGGCGCAAGTTCCGCCAGTCGCTCGCTTCGTTTCGTCAATACTTGAAAGGTGTGGTGCGGGCAATCCCGCATGGTCGCGAAAACCCGCTGAATATATGCAAGCGGGATGTCGTCGTGAAACAAGTCGCTCATGGAATTGACGAACACGACGCGAGCTTGGCGCCATCGCCGGGGGACATCCAGCAGATCGGGATGCAGGGTTACGTGAAAACCATTGCGATATCGATCACTGCCCATGGCCTCCAGCCGCGCAGCCATGCGCTCGGCATAGCAGTGCTTGCAGCCCTGGCTGACCTTGGTGCACCCGGTTACGGGATTCCAGGTCATTTCGGTCCATTCGATATTCGACTTTGTCGACATAGCAATTACCAGTTAATGCCAAGTTTGATACGGACGATTGTCAATCAAAGTGACAGTCTACCTTGAGGTGACACATTCGACACCGCTTGCCAAAGTTTATGCGCAAGTGCGTGTCTCGCAACAAAAACAAGCCAATACAGGTCCGCGCCTTTGCTGTTTTCCACCACTTCGATACAGTCATTTGGCGAAGTCCCAAGATTCTTGATGAGAGACCGCCAATAGTCAAAGATTGCCTGGCGCACAATATCTTGCCGCCGCTTGGTATCTACATGATTGCGCCATCCTGGTGCGAAATTGTCGAGGTCTTTGGGGCCGTCTGGGCGAATATAGTTGTGAAGGTCTCGCTTCAGATCCATTGCACTAACATGGATCAAAAGGTCCATTCGTTTGACGGATGCGAGCTTCTCAATTACCGAGAATGGAAGGTCGCCGAGGTTATAGGGATCGAGAAATGCGAAGTGCAGGCCACGCGGGTCAAGACTTGCAATAACCCGATTGATGATCGCATTAGCTTCGCCTGAAAATGAGCGCACCTTTGCCCCTCGCGTTTGTAGCCTTTTCTCGGCTGCCGCAAGGTACTCCGGCCGCGCGTCAGAAATAAGGATTTCTGTGAACTGATCACGGTGTTTCGCCGCCGAATCAAAAGCGACTAGCGGGCTACCGTCTATGAATGCACCAGTTTCCCGAATCCACGAACGTCCGGGACCACAATAGAGATCTACGTAGCTGCGGCTCTTAAAGCGGCGGCGCGCACCGTGCGAACTATCGACATACCTACGTAACCGCTCGTGCTTCTCTTCGGTCCACGCACCAACCTCGCTCGCTGGCAATCCGTCTACGTCCAACTGATCCAATCATTCCTCCCACCCGAGCAGATGGCAGCGATTACTATGCTGTATATTTTTACAGGTTCTTGCCAAAACCGCAAGCGTCTGACCCGACCTCATCCAGCAGGTACTCCACCCGGCCACGACCACGCTTGAGCGGCTTGCCGTCGAGAATTTCGATCCGGACTGCGCTTTGCTCTCGATGGATCTCGCCGTGCGTCGCGCGATGTTCGTCCCTGACGAGCTCGATCCATTGCCGCTCATGCAGAGCAGGATCGATCAGCTTCGCGCGGGTGTCGGCTTCGTTGTAGCCGCTGGTGGCCATCGAAGACTAGGCCGCCCGCCTGCCCTGCGCGTTCCGTTCGGTGAGCAGGTACAGCACATATTGATTGAGGCTCACGCCCTGCGCTTTCGCCGCCTTCGCCATCTGCGCGTGCAGGCGCTTGGGCACGCGCATGAGGAATTTTCCGCTGTAAGCCATTTCGTCGGCCGGCTTGGACGCCGCGGGAATCGCCCGCTTCATGCTCTTGGCGGCCTTGATCCACGCGGCGATGGCGTCGTGCGCCTCGCGGATAGCTTCGGCCTCGGTCTTGCCCCAGGCGTTGCAGCCGGGCAAGTCGGGAACGACGGCAATATAGCCTTCGTCCTCGTCGCTCCAGAACACTTCAATCGGATACTTCGTCATCCTCGCCTCCGTACTTGTCCATCATCCTGATCAATTGCCGCGCCTG
>JBQMQE010000102.1:0-14759 GCA_052172655.1 Burkholderiales bacterium | reverse complement strand
GGTAAGCGAGTATGCCAAGCGTAGAAAATTCGCAAAGCGCATCTATATATTTTGTACAATGGTACCTAATCAACCGAGATCCTGCAAATCAGAGTCCGTCACTCGCCCACGCACTCTTCGGCAGTGCGGCGGAAAAGGAAGGCGGCGAAGACGATCCCATGCCGTTTAGACTATTCTGGCGCCGGTAGCCGGTTGAATTTGTCGTCAGCATCCCATTTTAGAATGTGCGTCCGATGTAATTCACGATGTCTAAGACTCGCTTCCGCGCGACAAAGGTCGCGTTTGACCGAATTGGCACGGAGGAAAGCTGTTGATACAAGTCCGTAGCTTGACCAAGCGTTTTGGCGAGAATCTCGTCGTAAGCGACGTATCCTTCGCCGTTGCCGCAGGAGACTTGCTCGTCCTCGTCGGAAGTTCGGGTTCCGGCAAGACAACTACGCTGAAGATGATCAACCGACTGATCGAGCCTACATCCGGAACGGTAAGCATCGATGGAATGGACGCGCGAGGCGTTCCCGATCATGTTCTTCGCCGCCGGATAGGCTACGTTTTTCAGAAGGTCGGCCTTTTCCCACACATGTCTGTCGAGCAAAACGTGCGGGTGCCGCTCTCCCTGCTCGGCTGGGATGAGAGGCGAATTCGCGCTCGGGTACGCGAGGTGCTGGAAATGGTTGAACTCGATCCAGCCTTGTGCAGCCGGCGCCCTGCCGAGTTGTCTGGGGGGCAACAACAGCGCGTCGGCGTCGCGAGGGCGCTTTCAGCCGAGCCTAGGCTGATGTTGCTCGACGAGCCTTTCGGTGCGCTCGACCCGCTTACGCGGGATCGGTTGCAACAATCCTTTCTCGAAATCCGCAGGCGGCTCGACTTGACAGCGATCTTCGTTACGCACGATATGTCCGAGGCGCTTATGCTTGCCGATCGCATCGCCGTAATGCAGCACGGCCGCCTGGTGCAGGTCGGTACTCCAGGGGAACTTCTGCACTCGCCCGCGGACGACTACGTGGATCGTCTGCTCGACACGCCGCGCCGACAAGCGCGCGCATTCGACAAACTCGTGGCGGGCGCAAGGGGATGAGAGAGCAGCTTTCTCTCCTGCCCGGCTATCTCAACGCACATCTTCAGCTTGCACTCTTTGCTCTGCTGCTCGGGGTCTTGATCAGCGTCCCACTCGGCGTTCTGGTGGCGCGCGTGCGCTGGCTCGAGCAACCGGTTTTGGGAGTAGCCAGCGTGATTCAGACCGTTCCGAGCCTGGCACTGCTCGCGATCATGGTACCACTGCTCGCCGCTGTCCACGTGCAGAGCATCGGTTACCTTCCTGCGTTCATAGGGCTCGTGCTCTACAGCATACTGCCAATCCTGCGAAACACGGTAACCGGGCTCGGGACCGTGGACCCTGCCCTTATCGAGGCGGCGCAAGGCGTTGGCATGACGCCTCGTCAGCGGCTGATCAAAGTGGAATTTCCCCTTGCGATGCCGGTCATCATTGCCGGTATCCGAACTGCGACAGTATGGACCGTGGGCATTGCGACCCTGTCTACGCCAGTCGGCGCCACCAGCCTCGGCAATTATATATTCAGCGGTCTGCAGACCCGCAACCTGAGCGCGGTGCTCGTCGGCTGCGTTGCGGCCGCCGGCTTGGCGCTGGCGCTCGACACCCTGGTCCGACTCGTCGCAGTCGGCCTGGAACGACGCCATCGCGGCATACTTGGTGCAGCCTTGGGTACGCTGGCGCTGCTCTACCTTTACACCGGGGGCACGGTGGTGCGCGAGCAATTACAGAACAAGCACGAGCGCATCGTCGTCGGTGCCAAGACTTTTACCGAGCAGTACATCCTGAGCGAGATTATCGCAGGACAGATAGCGCACGAGACCGCGATCCACAGTGAGGTGGCACAGTCCCTAGGTTCGACTGTGGCCTTTGACGCACTGCGTTCAGGCGATATTGATGTCTACGTGGACTACTCCGGAACGATCTGGGCCACCCTCATGCATCGCGACACAAATTCCGCCAACCGAACTAAAATCTTAGGCGCGGTAAGCCGCTTCCTTCGAGAGCGCCACGGCGTGCTCGTAGTGGGGACCCTTGGCTTTGAGAACGCATATGCCCTCGCGATGCGACGAAAGCAGGCCGAAAGGCTCGGCATCAAGCGGATCAGCGATCTCACCCGCCATGCCCCCGTGCTATCCATTGGGGGCGACTATGAATTTTTCGGGCGTGCGGAGTGGCGTGCACTCCGCACAAGCTACGGGCTTCGGTTCGCCGGCCGCAGAAGCATGGACTCGTCCCTTATGTACCAAGCGCTCGAGCAGGAAAACGTGGACGTCATCAGCGCCTTCTCGACCGATGGCCGTATCGCGGCATTGGACCTTGTTGTTCTGGATGACGACCAGGGCGCCATCCCGCCCTATGATGCAATCATCTTGGCAAACGCGCGCCTCGAGCGCGAATCACCGCAGGTAATTGACGCGCTAAAAAAGCTGGTCAACAACATTGACGGCGATACCATGCGCCGGATGAATCTTGCCGTCGATGGGCCCGGGGAGAGCCCAAGTACCGTTGCGAAGCGTTTTCTCGAAAAGTTTTGGAGCAAATAGCAACCTTTACGAACAGGCGTGAACGTTTGCTGCTAGAGCAAGCGCGCTTTCGATCTACGCCGGGCCGTGCGTCGGGAGTGGGTTGCGTGCTGAAGTACATCTAACCAGGGTCAGCGGCTGGTATCGCTGCACACCCGACCTACAATGCAGGAAATTAGGCATTCCCGTTTCAGCGGCAGCTATGGAGAAGAATCTCCACCGCAATGATCCTGACGCCGACGAATCGTTTCGGCTTTTCTCAAGCGCTAACTCTGACGTTTTGGCCGATGCTAATGCCGGCGCTGGTCGGCTCTTGGCGAAAATACAGGGGTATTCGCGTGGAAACATTGGGGTCAGCGATGGCTGCAAATCTTGTCACATCAGGTCAAGGGCTGCTGTCGGGACGGGTGGCAAGCGGTTTCTAATACGGGTATTTGCGGCAAGCCGCACAATTTCATGGCTCAGATTCTACTCATCGTCTTCTTGTACATCGTCATCGTATTGGCGCTGTTCCGCGGGTTCTGTAAGCTCTTCGGATTCCATTCTCTGCCTCTCCATTCAATCGGTTTCTAAAATTCAATAACTGTAGCGGTCGATTGTTACTGTTTCGTGCAGTTCACCAGTGAGCCGCAATGGGCGGCCACACCGCTGAAACCGGCGAAGATGTCACATGGACGCTACGGATTCGCTGCGAAAATATGCTACGTCGACTCGGGGACAATCGAACAGGGGAATAGGTGCTGAATTCGGGCTCATTCTTGCGCTGTAGAGCAGCTTCGCCACCAAGGGTCGAACCCTTGAAGCCCAGGCATTTGCACAGGTACAGACTACGCAGTCAGCCCATCTCGATCATCTCGATCCGCTTCCCTCGGTCCCGCTTGACGGGAGACGGGACCCGAAAAGGTGACGAAATGTGGATACTCGAAATTACAAGCCAAGCTTCAATGCGAGATCGATGAAGTCGCGCGCATTGACGTCGAAAGTCTTCTCCGGCTTCAGGTCTTTTTTCGCCGGATCGCCGAACTCGAGCGGCCGCTGTACGAAGGCGGCGCGCAGGCCCGCGGCTTGCGCCGCGCGCAGGTCGTTCTTGTGCGCCGCCACCATCATTACTTCGTGCGGCTCGAGATCGAGAATGGCCGCAGCGCCCAGATAGGCCTCGGCATCGGGCTTGTAATGATGGAACAGTTCGGCCGAGAGCACGCAATCCCAGGGCAGGCCCGCGCGCTTCGCCATGTTGGTGAGCAGGCTGACGTTGCCGTTCGAGAGCGTGGTAATGAGGTAGCCTTTCTTCAGACGTTTCAGTCCGCGCACCGCATCGGGCCAGGGAGCGAGGCGGTGCCAGGCGCGGTTGAGCTGGTCCTTCTGCGCATCGCTTACGCTATCGAGGCCGGATTCATCCAGGATGCGCTCGAGGATGCGCCGGTGCAAGCCGTCGATGTTGGTCCAGGGCAGCCTGCCCGAGCGCACCTCCTGCATCGCCGGCTGGTAACCGGCGCGCCAGGCATCGGCGAACGCGGCCCAGTCCGCGCGCACGCCCAATTCCTTTCCGAGCTTGCGCCCTTCGCGGGTGATGCTGCCGCGCCAGTCGACCACGGTGCCGAATACGTCGAACGTCAGCGCCTTCACTGCGCGCAGCGCGGGAGTGAGCTTCTTCGTCATTGGAGTCCTCCGCGGGTCATCAAGGCCTGCATTTTTTCACACTATTGGGGAATGCAGGGCGATTAACTGTTCATCTACCTGCGCGAACGCGTTGTTGAAGCGGTTGCGCAGTGCGACCAAGCCATTGTAGATGGAGATGGCCCAGATGAAGGGCGCAGCGAGTATCGCGAACAAAATGATCAGCCCGGTCCAGTTCATGCCGGTCTGCCTTTATGCCGTCACTTGCGGCGGCAGGAACAGTTGCAGCAGATCGTTCAGAAACCGCTGTCCGCGTCGTGTCGGTGCAATGCGGACGTGGTCACGCGTAATCAGACCGCGCTGCACCGCTTGCCGCAAGGGTCGCTCGACTGCGGCGAGGGCGAGCCCGGTGCGCTCGGCGAACAGCCCCGGCTCGAAGCCCTCGGCCAGGCGCAGCGCATTCATCATGAATTCGAAGCCCAGATCCTTGGGTGAAAGCGCATGCTCTTCCTGTATCGGCGAGCCGGCGGCCGTCTTCTGCATGTATTCGCGCGGCTGCTTGTAGCGCGTCTGGCGCAGGACGCGATCGGGAAACGAAAGCTTGGAATGCGCGCCGGCGCCTATGCCGAGGTAGTCGCCGAAACGCCAGTAGTTTAGGTTGTGCCGGCATTCCCGCCCCGGCCGCGCGAAGGCGGAGGTTTCGTAGTTGAGGTAACCGTTTTCGGCAAGCCGCTGTTCGACCATGTCCTGCATGTCGGCCGCGAGTTCACTGTCCGGCAGCGGCGGCGGATAGCGGTGAAACAGGGTGTTGGGTTCCAGCGTGAGGTGATAAGCCGAAAGGTGGCTCGCGCCGTAGCCTGCCGCTGTTTCGATGTCCTGTTCGGCCTGCGGCAGCGACTGCCGCGGCAGAGCGTACATCAGGTCGAGGTTGATATTGTCGAAATGCGCTTGAGCGATGCCGATGGCGCGGCGCGCCTCTTCGCCGTCGTGAATGCGGCCGAGCGCCTGCAAATGCCCGGGATTGAAGCTCTGTATGCCGATCGACAGGCGATTCACGCCGCAGGCGCGGTAGTCGCGGAACCTGGCCGATTCGAACGTGCCCGGATTGGCTTCGAGCGTGATTTCCGCATCGGCGGCGAGATTGAGCCGGGCGCGAAACGCCGCCAGCAATTCCTCGATCGCGTGGGCGGAGAACAGGCTGGGTGTGCCGCCGCCGAAAAATATCGAGTACACGCGCCGGCCCCAGATCTGCGGCAGCGCGAGTTCCAGGTCGGCGATCAGCGAGCGCACGTAGTCCTGCTGCGGCGCCTCCCCCCGACCCCCGCCCCGGACCTCGTGCGAATTGAAATCGCAGTAGGGGCACTTTCTCACGCACCAGGGAATGTGCACATAGAGCGACAGCGGCGGCAGCGTCTTCAGGATTGCGCCACCCGGTTGCGAAACGGCGGCGGTGCTTTCAACAGGCATCAATGCAGCGGGCAGGCGCTTTTCGCATCAGGGAAAGCTGCGCATTTTTTCGACCAACCGACGCAGCGCCTGGCCGCGGTGCGACAGCCGGTTCTTGTGGTCCGGATCGAGTTCGGCCGCCGACTTGCCGAGCTCCGGCAGAAAAAAATGCGGATCGTAGCCGAAGCCATTGCGGCCGCGCGCTTCGGCGCTGATCTCGCCCCACCAGCAGCCTTCGCCGATCAGCGGCTGCGGATCGGCCGCGTGGCGCACCAGCACCATGGCGCAATAATAGTAGGCGCGGCGGTCGCTGCAGGCGGCCAGTGCGGCTACCAGCTTGTCGTTGTTGCGCGCGTCGCGCTCCTCGCGGCCGGCCGAGTCGCCGGCGTAGCGCGCCGAATGCACGCCCGGCTCGCCACCAAGCGCGAGCGCGCACACCCCGGAATCGTCCGCCAGCGCCGGCAGGCCCGCGATCTGTGCCACATGGCGCGCTTTCGCCAGCGCATTCTCGATGAACGTGAGGTGCGGCTCCTGCGCGTCTGCGATGCCCAATTCGGCCTGGGTCAGTACCTCGCAGCCCAGAGGCGCTAGTATGGCCTGGATTTCGCGCAGCTTGCCGGCGTTGCCGCTGGCGAGGATGAGCTTTTTCATGAGCGCATTCTACCTCGGCCGCGTTGCATTGCCGCCGCTGTGCCGCTGTGCCGCTGTGCGACTGGCAGGGGGTTACAGTAATGCGCCACCGTCATCCGCCACCGGGTCCGTTCAGTCGAGGTTTCAGGAAGCAGCGATCTGTGCGCGCAGAGCACAGCTACCGCGTGTTGACAAGCATCCGCCCGGTCTTTACATTCAAGTGCCAAAAACAAGCAAGCCGAAAGCGAACCCATGAGCACGCGTCCCCTCCCCGCCAAAGACAAGCTGACCATCTGTTTTGCACACGTCGCCTATCGCATGGGCGAGCGCTTCGCCCTGCGCAACACCAGCATTGAATCGTTCGAGGTGCGCAGCCTCGATGAGCTGAAGGGGCGCATCGCCGAGGCCGACGTGCTCGCGTGCTCCGGACTGTGGCGCAACGAGTTCATCGCCCGGGCGCCCAGGCTCGCCTTCATCCAGTCGATCAGCGCCGGCACCGAGCAGTACGCGCGCGATGCGCTGGAGGCGGCGGGCATACGCGTCGCCAGCGCGCAAGGGGTGAACGAGCGCGCGGTGGCCGAGCATGCCATCGCCTTGATCCTCGCCCTGGCGCGGCAGATTCCGCAGGCGCGCGACAACCAGGCTGCGAAGAAGTGGCGCGGCATGATAGGGGACATCTCGCAGCGCGAGGACGAGCTCGGCGGCAAGACGCTGCTGATCGCCGGCCTGGGCCGCATCGGTTCGCGGCTCGCCACGCTCGCCAAGGCCTTCGACATGCGCGTGATTGCCACCAAGCGCGATCCCTCCAAGGGCGCCGGCACGGCGGACAAGGTGGTAGGTCAGGACGGCTTGCTGGGCGTGCTGCCCGAGGCCGATTTCGTCGCGCTCACCTGCCCGCTCACGCCGCAGACGGAAAACCTGATCGATGCGAAGGCGCTCGCGGCGATGAAGCCCTCGGCCTATCTCATCAACGTCGCGCGCGGCAAGGTGGTCAACGAGCCCGCGCTGATCGAGGCGCTGCAGGCAAAACGCATCGCCGGCGCCGCACTCGATTGCGTCTGGGAGGAGCCGCTGCCCGCGGCTTCGGGGCTGTGGAGCGTGCCCAACCTGCTGATCACGCCGCACACCGCCGGCGAGACGCGCCGCTACGAGGACAACGTCATCGACCTGCTGCTGGAAAACCTCGGGCGCATGTGGCGCGGCGAAACCGTGCTGAAAAACCAGTTCGTCTGACGCCCTGGTGCGCGCGTAGCGCAGGTCCGCGCGGTGCGACCGCGCAATGCACGGCAGGACCGGCAGGCGCTTTGACTAGCGGGAACCCTATCGTGCATCGGGTTCGATCTGCGGTTTCCTAAGCTCAGCCGGCGAAGAATTCCTTGAACGCGGCTATCGTCCTGTCCACGTCCGCCTGTGCGACGTCCAGGTGGAGCACGATGCGCATGTGCGGCGTGACGCGCGCGAGTATGCCCTTGCGTCTCAACGCATCTTCCAGCAGGGAACCTGCCTCGGCCGGCAGGTCTACATAGACGATATTGGTGTCGGGCATGCTCACCTTGATTTCGGCTATTTCGGCCAGTCCTCGCGCGAGCCGCGCGGCGTTTTCATGGTCTTCGGCCAGCCGCGCAATGTTGTGCTCCAGCGCGTACAGGCCCGCCGCGGCGAGTATGCCGGCCTGACGCATGCCGCCGCCCAGCATCTTGCGCCAGCGCAGCGCCTGCGCGATGAACGCGCGGTTGGCGCATAGCACCGAGCCGACCGGCGCGCCCAGGCCCTTGGAGAGGCAGACGGAGACGCTGTCGAAGCCCGTTACCGCTTCCTTCGGCGTGATGCCGAGCTTCACCGCTGCGTTGCAGATGCGCGCGCCGTCCAGGTGCGTGGCAAGGCCGCGCTGGTGCGCGAGCGTGGTGGCCGCGTCGATATAGGACGGCTGCAGGACGCGCCCGCCTAGCGTGTTCTCCAGCGCGAGCAGGCGGCTGCGCGCATAGTGAAAGTCGTCCGGCTTGATCGCGCCGGCGATGTCCGCGAGCGCCAGGCTGCCGTCGGGCTGGTGGGCGATGGGTTGCGGCTGGATGCTGCCGAGCACGGCGCCGCCGCCGGCTTCGTACTTGTAGGTATGTGCTTCCTGGCCGACGATGTATTCGTCGCCGCGCTGGCAGTGCGTGAGCAGCGCGATCAGATTGGTCTGTGTGCCCGAGGGCGCGAATAGCGCCGCCTCATGGCCGAACAACTCGGCCGCGCGCGCCTGCAGGCGCTTGACCGTCGGGTCGTCGCCATAGACGTCGTCGCCCACCTCGGCCGCGGCCATGGCGGCGCGCATGCCTCGACTCGGGCGGGTGACGGTGTCGCTTCTCAGGTCGATCAGCTTGCCGGTCTTATCGTTCATCATGGTCTTCCGCCATCTCGCTTCAACCCGCGGCCAGGCAATCCACGGCTTTCTGCACCCCGTCGCGGCCGAAGGGGATGCCCTGCACCAGCATCGCGGCTTCGACACCCGCAAGGCAGCCGAGGATCATCGCGGCATTCACGTCGCCCAAGTGTCCGATGCGGAAAGCGCGGCCGAGCTGTGGGCCCAGGGCGCCGGCGAAGGCGACCTGGAAGCGCTCGCGCGCGACGCTGCGCAGCGCCTCGACATCGATGCCGGGGGACACCTCTATGGTGGTGACAGACACCGAACGCGCCTGCGGTACACGGCAGTGCAGAGACAGCGCCCCCTGCTGCGACCAGCATTCGACCGCCGCCTGCACCGCGCGCGCCAGCAAGGCGTGGCGCGCATGCACCGCCGTCAAGCCTTCGCGCTTCAGCAGTGCAAGCGCAGCCTCGAGGCCGAACAGCAGATTCTGCGGCGCGGTGCCGCAGAATTTCCTGTAGCTGTAGTCCGCCTTGCGCCGCCCCCAGTCCCAGTAGTAGCGCGGCGCGGGATTGTTCGCGGCAACCCCGCCTGCGCGCGCATCAACCGCGACGAAGCCGAAGCCGGGCGGGCACATCAATCCCTTTTGCGAGGCACCCACCGCGACGTTGACGCCTAGCGCATCCATCGCGAACGGCGCGGCGGCGAGCGAGGCCACAATGTCGGCTACGAACAGCGCCGGATGGCCGGCGGCGTCGAGCGCCGCGCGGATCGCTTTCAGGTCGCAGGTGGCGCCGCTCGCGGTGTCGGTGTGCACGGCGAAGACGGCGACGATGTCGCGCGTCTTGTCGGCGCGCAGGGCCTGTTCGACGTCGCTCGGATCGATTGGATAGCCCTCGCGGTAAGGCGTGCGAATGACGCGGCGCCCGGTCGCCTCGGCCTGGATGGCCCACTGCTCGGAGAAATGCCCGCTGCCCGGAATCAGCACGGCCTGTCCGGGGGCGAGGAGGTTTTCGATGGTTGCCTCCCATGCTCCGTGGCCGTTCGAGACATACATGAAAACGTCGGCCTGATCGGTTTGCAACAGGCGCCGCAGGCCGGTTTCGCACACGGCGATCAACTGCTCGAGCCGCGGGTCGCCGTGGTCCATGGGCTGGCGGTGCATGGCGTTGAGCACTTCGGCCGGAATGTGCGTGGGGCCGGGAGAGTGCAGGAAGCGCTCGCCGGGGATGCGGGTTGGGCCGTTGTTGTTCATTTAAGTCAGGACTTTCTTCTGGAGGAACGGCAATTTAACATGCGGCGGGACCTCGCCGCCCAGCGGACCGCGTATTGCCCGGATTTCCTTGCCGGCGTCGGCACTGGCGATGACTGGCATTTTCATGAGAACATTCCACCCGGCGGCTACCTCAGCCACGGCCACTGCGGGCTTGCGCCCTTTGTGATCAATATCAATCGCGCCGAGTCGGTGCGGGGTAGCCTGAGCGCCTAAAGTAAAGAATCAGCGTGCCTGCGCAAGCCGCTGGATCGGCAATGCTCAAGCAGCCGGAACGAGGAGGACGCCCTTGAACATTCGAGCGATAGAACAAGCCTACAGGCGCTACGCACGGTTTTACGATGTCTGTTTCGGGGCGGTGTTTCAGCCCGGCCGCAGGGCGATTATCGACAGGATGGACTGCGGTCCGGGGGATCGCATTTTGGAAGTAGGGGTGGGCACCGGGCTTTCTCTCCCGCTGTATCCGCAGAACGTGAGCGTCGTAGGCATCGATATTTCCCGCCATATGCTCGATCGGGCCCGCGTCCGTCTGGCGCGAAGCGGGCGCGGCAACGTGGCCGAGCTGATGGTCATGGACGCCGAGAACATGGCGTTTGAGGACGACAGCTTTGACAAGGTGGTCGCCATGTATGTCGCCTCCGTCGTCCCGGATCCGGAGCGTCTGGTGGATGAGATGCGCAGGGTGTGCAAGCCTGGCGGCCAGATCTTCATGGTGAATCACTTTCACAGCCGCAACCCTGTCCTCGGTGGTTTCGAGCGCCTGCTCGCGCCGCTGTCGAAACAACTCGGATTCCGCCCGGATTTCTCGCTCGACCGGTTCCTGGGCGCAACCGGTCTGGACGCGAGGAACATACGCCCGGTGAATCTTTTCGACTTTTCCACGATGGTCGAGGCCAGAAACAACAAGCAAGGCGCGGCGGAAATTCCGGCGCCGGCGTTCCTGCCGTCATAAAGAGCATGCGCGCGTGACGCCGGTCTTGCTGGACAAGAGAGTACGCGTTGCGCGAGAAAAATCCGCGGCGCACGGGAGTTGCGCTGCGGCGTGCGGGCGTGCGAAGATATTTTCTGCAATGGCAGAATGCAATTGTGAGGTGTCAGCATGAACCAAGAGCAAACCGAAGCGTATGGCAAGGCGACAAACGCTGGCGACCATGTCCGAGCGCACAAACCTGAGCCGCGGCTGGCTCTGGGCAACAAGGTCTTCTCCGCCGAAAAGCTGCTGTTGGCGCGAATGATGGAGTCTTTGGGCAATCCGCCCCTGGACCTTGTGTTGTGGGATGGGCAGGAAATCGTGAGCCAGGGGAACCCTCCGCTTGCGCGGGTGCTGATTCGCGACCGTGGAACATTGCTGAAACTGATTGCCAACCCCGAACTCGCGTTCGGCGAAATGTACACCGCGGAACGCATCGAGGTGCAGGGAAATCTGGTGGATTGCCTGGAAGCGATCTATCGCGCGCTGCCGCGCACCGAGCGGGGCCAAATCGCGCAAAAGCTGCTGGCGACGTTTAACGCTCGTCCGCGCAACACCGTGTCGCGGGCGCAGCGCAATATCCACCATCATTACGATATCGGCAACGATTTCTACAGGCTCTGGCTCGACCGGGACATGGTATACACCTGCGCCTATTTTTCCAGCCAGACCATGGGACTGGAGGAGGCACAGACGGCCAAGCTCGACTATGTCTGCCGCAAGCTGCGCCTTGCGCCCGGCGAATCGGTGCTCGAAACGGGCTGCGGCTGGGGCGCTCTGGCGCTGCACATGGCCAAACACTACGGCGCAATAGTTAAAGCCTACAATATATCGGAGGAGCAGATCGCTTACGCGCGCGAACGCGCACGGGCGGAGGGCCTGGACGGCCGGGTGCAGTTCATCGAGGACGATTACCGCAACGTCGGCGGCGAATTCGATGTTTTCGTGTCGGTGGGCATGCTGGAGCACGTCGGCGTGGACCAGTACCAGGCCTTGGGGACTGTCATAGACCGCAGCCTCAAGGACAGCGGCCGCGGGCTCATCCATTCCATCGGTCGCGACCGTCCCAGCCCGATGACTCCATGGATTGAACGCAATATTTTCCCCGGCGCCTGTCCGCCGAGCCTGTCGCAAATGATGCAGATTTTCGAGCCCTTCGGCTTCTCTGTGCTGGATGTGGAAAATCTGCGGCTGCACTACGCCAAGACGCTGGAGCATTGGCTCGAGCGCTACGAGGCCAGCATCGAGCGTGTGGCGAAAATGTTCGACCCCGCGTTCGTGCGGGCATGGCGCCTGTACCTGGCCGGCTCGCTCGCTGCGTTCAGGTCGGGGGACATGCAGCTATTCCAGGTGAGCTTCAGTCGCTCCGGCCATAACGGGATCCCCTGGACCAGACAATACCTGTACACGTCCTGAAAAAGCGCCATGGACACCTGTGATGTGCTCATCGTCGGGGGCGGCCCCGCGGGTTCGTCCTGTGCCTGGAAACTGCGCCAGCACGGCATGGCTGTGATGGTGCTGGACAAGGCGCTCTTCCCCCGCAACAAGGTCTGCGCCGGCTGGATTACGCCTGCGGTGGCGCAGGCACTGCAACTCGACACCGAGGCCTATGCGAGGCAATGCGTGCTTCAGCCCATAACGGGCTTTCGCACCGGATTGATCCACGGCCGGGAACTGGAGACCCGTTACCCGGCCACGGTCAGCTACGGCATACGCCGCTGCGAGTTCGACGACTACCTGCTGCAGCGCTCGGGCGCGCGCACTCAACTCGGTGAGGCGCTGAAATCCCTGGAGAAGCGCGGCGGCCTATGGATAGTCAACAACGCCATCGCGACGCCGCTGCTTATCGGCGCTGGCGGGCATTTCTGTCCGGTGGCCCGTTTCCTGGGCGCGAAACTGGGCGCCAGCGAAATCGCGGTGACGGCGAAGGAAGTCGAATTCGAGATGAACCCGGAGCAACTCGCCGATTGCCGGGTGCGTGCGGATACCCCGGAGCTCTACTTTTGCCGGGATCTCAAGGGATATGGCTGGTGCTTTCGCAAAGGCGACTACCTCAATATCGGGCTCGGACGGGAGGGCAGCCAGGGTCTTACGGAACAGCTCGAGAGTTTTTGCGATTTCCTCAGGCAACGCGGCAGGATTCCAGCGAACGTCCCCGACAAGTTTCAGGGCCACGCCTATCTTCTGTACGGTCGTTCGCGGCGCAAGCTGCTCGATGATGGCGTGCTGCTGGTTGGCGATGCCGCCGGGCTGGCCTACCCGGAAAGCGGCGAAGGCATACGCCCGGCGGTCGAGTCCGGTCTGATCGCAGCCGCAGCCGTTGTGGAAGCGGCGGAAGATTACCGTCAGGAAAGGCTGCAGCCCTACCCTGGCCGCCTAAGGGCGCGTTTCGGGCCTGAGGCGGCCCCGGCCGCAAGCATGGTACCTGGGTTTATGCGCAACATCCTCGCCAGGGCGCTGCTGGGCAGCCGCTGGTTTACACGCAGCGTGGTGCTGGACCGCTGGTTCCTGCACGCGCATCATCAGCGGCTGCAATAGGCAGGGACGAGCGCCGCCGGGCCCGCGCCTGCCATCGAAAAGCAAGAACCCCGACACGTCTTGCCGGGTCTCCTATTGCGCGGCAGGCGCAAGCTCCTTCATCGCCTGGCCGAGAATTTCATGCGCCTTTACCCAGTTCGGATGGATTCTTTCGGTCGGCACGTGCTTGTGCGCCATGAACGAGACATTGGCCTCGATCGCCTGCAGCAAGGCGATCTGCGCCAGTTGAGCTGCGAAAAGCTGCTGAAATTGTTTGTCGGTCATGTGTTTCTCCTGCTGGAATTGGGCTATGTTGGTTGCGCTGGTTCAATATAGACAATGGCTGCGCCCTGGAACAGCACGGCGCGCCTATAGCAATCCCAGCGCCTGTTTCTGCTTGGCGACGAGCTGCGCAATGCCGCTCTGCGCGAGCACCAGCAGCGCATCCATTTCCTGGCGCGAGAACGGCGCACCTTCGGCGGTTCCCTGAACCTCGACAAAGCCGCCCGATCCCGTCATCACCACGTTCATGTCGGTATCGCAGACCGAATCCTCGGCGTAATCGAGGTCGAGTACCGCTCGGCCCTGGTATACCCCGACCGAAACCGCGGCGACGAAATCGCGCAGGGGCGTGTTTGCGATCAGGCCGCGCTGCAACAGCAGCGTGACCGCGTCGTGCGCGGCCACGTAAGCACCGGTGATACTGGCGGTGCGCGTGCCGCCGTCGGCCTGGATTACGTCGCAGTCGATCTGGATGGTGCGCTCGCCCAGCAGCGACAGGTCGGCTACCGCGCGCAGGCTGCGGCCGATCAAGCGCTGGATCTCCTGCGTGCGGCCGGACTGCTTGCCGCGCGCAGCCTCGCGCGCGGTGCGGGTGTTGGTCGCGCGCGGCAACATGCCGTATTCGGCGGTGAGCCAGCCGCGGCTCTGCCCTCTGAGAAATCCCGGCACTTTCTCTTCCACACTAGCGCTGCACAGTACCCTGGTGTCCCCGAACTCCACCAGCACCGAACCCTCGGCGTGTTTGGTATACCCTCGGGTGATGCGAATTTCGCGCAGCTCGTCGAATTGCCTGTTGCTAGGTCTTGTCATTTGGGAGCCTTCTTGTCGGGTTGCCGATTCTACTCCCAGCTTAGCGCGACCACTGACAGGTTATCGCGCGCCTCCAGCGCACGACAGCACCTTGCTGATGCGGTACTTCTGCAGCTGATGACCGTCGGGGAGCGGCTGGCTGGCTTGTGTGGCATTGCGCGAGCGCGGCCTCTGTTATGATAATCACCTGAACCGGCCCTGGAGCATTTTCAGTCTGCACGCAGGCAAAGTTAAGCGCTAAGAAGCCGTTGCAAAATGAATTTTGCAACGGCCAATATAGGGGAGTATGAGGG
>JBQMQE010000101.1:0-15075 GCA_052172655.1 Burkholderiales bacterium | reverse complement strand
ACAACCCCCCTGCCTAACTCATTGACAGTTAACGAGCTTTAGTGCTCCGGCCCTGAGGGTCGATCGGAGCGAGTTTAGTGGTAAATTGAAAAGCTTTCACCAAATGCCGCGCGATTGACCGCTTGCCGGGCCGACGATATATTGGACGAGACTGAAAAAGACGGTTTCAAATTCCTGTTCCCCCTGCGGGGAAGTTCAAGCTGCCGGGCGTCAATCCGTAAGCACGGTTTTCAACAAGGGAGGTTCTAATGTCAGCTACGCACGCGCGGCAAATCGTCGCGATGGCCGTTGCAGTCTCTATGGTCGCAGGCTGCGCGGTCACGCCGCCGCGATGGGCGACACCCAAGCCGGAGGAGGTGCACGAGCAGACGATGCCGTATGCACAGGCGTATGCCCGGTCTGCAATGCAGGCGTACCAGCGCGCCGCCGACCGCGAAATCGTCGCCGGCACGACCCTCGGCTCAGGATTGATCGGTCTGGCCGGCGTCATCACCGCGCTGGCGGTGTACGGCGCTCACAAAGACGCCCTCATCGGAGGCGCGCTGCTCGGCGGCACGGCCTACGCGATCGGTAACTGGAGCCTGAGCAAGCAGCGGCAGCTCGTCTACCTCGCAGGAGCGGAGGCGATCAATTGCTCGCTGACCGCGGTGAATGCATTCAACATGTCCGAAAGGGACCGCGTCGGCCTGTATGACGCGCTGGCCGATCTCGAGCAGCGTGTCGGCGACGTGAGCGTCGGCATTGATGCGGTCCTCGCACGCAAGAAGGCGATTCCAGAAGACGCCGCATCGAAACCGCTGCACGACAGCGCCGACCAGGCAATCATCAATGCGCGGACCGCGACTGGGGCCGGCCGTGAAGTCCTGGAGAGCGGGCGACAGATCGCGGGGAAGGTGCATCGCGCCGGGGGCGAGCTCGTGAACGCGGTGGACCGCGTCAGCGTCGCGGTCGACAAGGCGGCCCTCGAGACCATTCCCGATCTCGCGTCTGTGACGAAGGTCGTCGGCGGGATTGCAGGCTTTGCGACGGCCTTTGTGCCGGCATCCGCGTCGGTTGACGGGTTGACCAAGGCGGCGGCGGTCGCCCGGATCGAGAGCCGCCGCGCCGCCGCCGCCGATCTGAAGGTGCAGGGGCAGAAAGAACTGACCGACGCGCTGGAACGGCTCGCATCGCTCGTAGACCTGCTCGCGAATGCGACGGCGAGGGTGCGCAGCCGTACGGCCGTTTTCGATGCCAGCGCGACCACCGAAAGTCTCAAGAACTGCAACGTCAACGTCTCGTCCGGCCTTACGGCAACGCCTTCGACGATTCAGCTGAAAGGCGGCGCCGAGGAAAGCTTCCTCGTGATGGTGGCCGGCGGAACGAAGCCGTACGGAGCTGATCTGCAGGGGGCCGCCGCGAGCTCGGGCCTGACGAAACTGGGACCCACCGGCTTCGACAACACGATGTACGTGAAGAGCACCGCAGCTACGAAAAGCGGGACCTATTCGATCCTGGTGTGGGACGCGTCGAACCCGCCCAAATCGATCTCAGTGTCGGTGACGGTCGGTAGCGGCGCAGGCGCGCCGGGCGACGGCACGCCGGCTCCGGCTCCACCGCCTGCCCCGAGTCAATTCTCCGAGCTTGTGAAGCGTATCGAGCAGGTTGCGGCGTTCAATGTCGACGGCGTTGCCTCGAAGATATCAGTCGGCAAGGTAACGGAGAAGCCCGAAGAGCTCGTCGTGCCGATCTCGTGCGAACCCGCGGCGACGGCCGATTTCGACCTCGAGAAAGTCAAGTCGGCGCTTCTGCTGCAGAGGGTCGCCGGCTCGCCCCTCCAGGGCGATCTGAACGCGCTCACTACGAAGCCGACAATCACGATCGCCCCCACCGCGAGCTGCGTGGCGAGCGGGCGTACCGAGAGCAGACGGGCGGCGCCGAAGCCCGTCGCAGCGAGCCCGGAGATACGGTCGATTCAGAGCAAGCTTTGCCTGCCCGCCTACGCTGCGGACGGAAAATGGGGGCCGATCTCGCAGGCCGGGCTCAACGCATGGCGCAAGAAGAACGGCATTGCGGAATCTGCCGCGCCGCTGCGCCCCGAAGAGCGCAAGAGGCTCCTCGAGGCCGACGGAGCGACCGCCGCGAAATGGTGTGCGGCGTGACCTCGCGGGCGCGCAGGCCGCCCCGGCGCAAAGTGAAGCTGCGGAGGGCCGAGTGGTCCCGTGCGCTGGAAGACGCGACGCTGCGCAGCGATGCTGCGGGTTTCGACGCCGCGCGCGCCGCGTTCAAAGCCGCTGCTCCCGCGTTGCAGATGCGCCTTGCGCGCGAGATCGCCGAGACGCGGGCGCGCGAGCTGTGCATCGCCTACAAGAACGTAGTGATGGTCGCGGCGGGCTACAAGACCACGCGCGGCGGACGGCGGGTTTCCGCAACGCCCTGCGTCACGTTCGTGGTGCGCCGGAAGTGGCAAAGCCGCAAGGGACGGCCGGGCGACCTGCAGCGCCTGCCGAAGCACCTGCTCACGTACACGGGCATCGACGAAAAGCGCGTGCTGTGCGCCGTTCCCACCGATGTGGTTCCCGAACAGATCTTTTTCGGTGCGGCGACCGAAGCGCCGGCGGGCATCATGGTGGGAAGCGTGAGAGAGGTCGGCAATGCCACGTGCGCGGTGAGCTTGCGCGTGGGCAACAGGCGCACGCTGATGATGCTCTGCTGCCAGCACGTGCTGAGCCCCGACATCCTTCCGAGCCATCCCGAGCCTGAAAAAGACCATGTCGTAGCGCTGCTCGATCTGCCAGCGGAGCGGATTGGCGTCACCTCCCGGTTCGGCGGGCAGATACGCTACGACGACAACTACAGTTTCGACGTACAACTGTCCGACGTTAGCAACCGGGAGGCGTTCGCAGCCGCGCTAGACGGCATTAGGCTCGCGCCCGGGCGCGAGTACATCACCGCGCAGGGGTTCGACGCGCTGGGTGCGGGGACGCGATTCTCCATCGTTGTCTCGCCACGTAATGGCGGTCCCCCGAATCGCGCTCCGATCCCGGCCGTCTTCCGCCAGCATCTCCCCAGCGCCCAGCCGCTTCCGTACAAGTTCATGGTGGGCAGTGTCCAAAAAGAGTATTTCATCCGGCAGCGACACCTGCTCGCGTTCGCCCCGCAGATTCGTACCCGTAAAGGCGACAGCGGCTCGCCTGTCGTGATCCCCGCGCCGGGCGGCGGCTTTACACTCGTCGGCATGCACGTGGGCAGCAACGACAACTTCACGTTCGCACTGCCGGCGTGGCTGCTATTCGATCCGTACCAATACAGCGTGCTCCCGTCGGGGGCGAGCGTCGAACCGATTGCCGTCTGAGAGTCAGTGATGAGTCGACATGCACTGAAATCCTGCGGCGCTCCATTGCACGCATGCGTTGCGCTATCCCTTCCCGCCGCATCGTCCGCGCAGTGCACGGGAAAACCGCACCTGCTTGACTACGGCAAATTGCGGCAGAACGCCTACTTGTTGGCGGACGGCTCCCTCGCCACGTGGGCGCGCGCTTCTCGGTATCGACACGGCGCATGCCCAGATACCGGCGCCGGCGCCCGACACCATCCTCATCAACGGCAAGTTCGTCGTCTACGACGGCGCGCCCGCGCAGGCATTGGCGGTGCGCAACGGAAAAATTGCGGCGATCGGCGATGCGTCGAGCATCCGCGCGCTGGCGGGCCGCTCGACGCGCGTCATCGATCTCGGCGGCCGCACGGTCATCCCCGGGCTGATCGACTCGCACATCCATGCCATCCGCGCCGGTCTCAGTTACACCACCGAGGTGCACTGGTTTGGCGTGCGCACGCTGAAAGAAGCGCTCGACCGCATACGCGCGGCAGCGCAGACTGCGCCGCAGGGATCATGGCTGGTGGTGGCAGGCGGCTGGACCGACCGGCAGTTCCGCGATGACCGCCGACCGACGCAGGCCGAGATCGCAGCCGCCGCCCCCGATCATCACGTCTACGTCCAGTTGCTCTACAGCGATGTGTTGCTCGACCCGGGCGGCGCTGACGCGCTCGGCATAGGAATAGGCGAATCAATCCGGTCGCGAAGTCTGAGCGGTTTGCCGCTGCGGCGCAATTCAGTATGTGAACGCGCCCCATACCGCGTACATACACATTATGTCAATTTCGCTCCGCTACGCACCCCTGGCAGAGGATCGATCGGAGCGAGTTTAGTGGTAAATTGCTGGGCATTCAATTCCAATAGCCGCAGCAATGCAAGTTTTGCCCCGCGCCCTGATTGATCCGGGGCGTTGTCTTTGTTCAGCAACTCAGGCGATATCGGGAACGGGATGGTAGGTCCATTCCTGCACCGGCGGCTTTAATCTGTCGATGCCCTTTGCGTCCCTCGGTGGCGCACGCTGATTCTGTCGCGCCTGGCGCGGCGCCCAGCAACCCGGATGTTCGAGGATTCGGCGAATGACTGTAGCGTCCTCGATTAGCGCGATTACATGCATCGGCGTGCCGCACTTGGCACATACCAAAGGATCGACCTCATAGACTTTGTGGATCAATCGCGCCCACGCCGACCGGGCGCGGCCTGCAACCACCTGTCCGTCCTCGGGTGCTTGCATCGCCACCGTTGACGCAGCGGCGCGTGCCCGCTCGCCGCGGCAACGGGTCGAGTACCACCCGACGTACCTCACAAAATGCTCAAACCGATCCGGAATATGCCGGCAGAGCATTTCGAGCCATTGCGCGCCGGGCAGCAACTGGAAATTGCGCTTCAGGCCTTTGTGCATGTGCGAGCGGTACATGACCATTCCGGTTTGCGGGAGGTAAGTCATCTTCTCCAGGGAAAACGGCGCCCGCAGCATGTACTGCGCGAGTTTCTTGCGCGCCTCGGCATCGCCGCCGCCAATCGCGGCGACGGCAGCGGCGCAATCCTCACGCTGCGCTTCCCGCTGCGCGCCGCGGCGTACAATGCAAGCCGGGCTGGCTGACCCGGCGCCGGGGTTTTTTGCCTGGTCAGCGCGCCAAATCATCGCGACATTTCCACAAGACTGGAGTTCCTGCTTGCACGTTACCGATGTCGAGCCCGGCACCCTGGGCCCCTGCCATGTCGCGCCCGACGCGCTGCTGGGAATCAAGCGCCAACAGACCAACCCGACGCGCTGGAACGGCCCGAATTGGGTAGAGTTTGCCACCGCGCTGCGCGAACACGGTATCGATGTGCTGGAAACAACTGCGGCGCGCGGCGCCTTCGCCACCGACGCCGGCGGCACTGCCTACGGCTTGGCGCACGGCGTCGTCATCGCGCGCAGCGCCGAACAGGTCGCGTTCCTGCTCCAGGCCGCGCAACAGTATCGCGTGCCGGTCACCGTTAGCGGCGGCGGCCTGACGACCGAAGGTGAATCCGTGGCTTTCGGCGGCGTGCTGCTCGACATGACCGGCATGAGCCGGGTACTTTGCATCGACAGCAAAGCGCTGACGGTGCGCACCGAAGCCGGGATCTTCTGGCACAGCCTGGCGGAGGAACTGCGCCGGGAAGATCTGGACTATCTGTCGGCGCCGCTCAACCTGACCTCGTCGGTCGGCGGCACCCTGGGCGTAGGCGGGATCGATGTAAATTCCGCCCGCCTGGGCTGCAGCGCCGACCAGGCGCTGGCGCTGCAGGTGGTTACCCCCACCGGGGACATCGTCGAATGCTCCGATACACACAACGCGGAGTTGTTCCAGCGCGTGATACTCGGCTACGGCCAGTTCGGCGTGATCACCGCAGCCACGCTGCGCGTGCGCCGCTACACGCCCCTGCGCATGCATTATTTTTACTACGCTTCGCTCTCCACCGCGATCGAAGACTTGCAGTTGCTCGACCGCAATGACGCCAGCGACTATTCGGGAATACTGACCATCATGGACTGCGCGGTGAATGTTTTGGTGGCCTTCGACTCGGTCGAGCGTGAAGATGCGTTCATCGCAAACTGGCGGCCGCGCCTGCGCGGTTACGGCGAGCTCGGTTTCGGCCTGCGCATGCTGGCGCACTATACCCTGCGTCCGTGGAAACTCGGCGAAGCCTGGTACCTGCTCGCGCGCAAGCGCGAACTCTTTCCCGAACTGCGCCGACCCGAATACATGCGCGACGGCGCCATGTTCGACCGCAGCGTGGTGTTTTCGCGCGCGGTGTGGAAGTTTTGGGGCAGCCGGCAGATGGTGATTCCCGATCTCGCGACCTCGGCCGCCAAGTTCGTCGAGGCGGTGGAACGCGGCAACGCGGTTTGCCGCAAGTATTTTCCGCATTACACGCTCTATCTCGTCGGCATCAAGCTGCGCCCGGAGCATCGCGCGCATTACGAGATGTCCTGCATCCCGCCCGATGCCGAGGGCTGGGCCTATGGCTGCGAATTCGAGCCGATGCTCGACGGACGGGCGTACAGCCGAGACTATCTTCAGTCGTTCAAGAACGAGATCTACGACATCGGCGTCGATATGGGCATCAGCTATTACCGCTTCGGCGGAATGATGAAGGGCTATATCCGGCGCGTGTTCGGCGATGCCCTGGTGGACCGGCATTTGGCGTTGAAACGAGCGGCCGACCCGGCGATGATCCTCAACCGTCACGTCATCTTCTGAGCATGCTCGGCCCGGCCAAAAATGCACCCCAGGCGCGCGCGGACTTCGCATCGTGCAGCGGCTGCGGCCTGTGTCTGCTGGTGTGCCCGGTATGGCGGCGCAGCCACGATCTCGCCCTGACCCCGCTGGGCCGCGCCAAGGCGCTGCAGCACGGCGCCGCCGCCGCAGACATCGAGGCCTCGATTCAAAGCTGCAGCCTGTGCGCGGCCTGCGAGCCGGTCTGTCCAGAGGATATCGGCCTGGTCGCAATGGCGCTGGACCTGCGCCGTCAATTAATTGCGCCCGACCTGGCAGAACGCCTGCAAGCGCGGATGCAGGAGCAGGCTGCGCGGCCGCCCGGGGCGCAGGCCGCGGCAACAGCCGTCTTGATCCCTGGCCCGGGGCTGCGCGAGCGCGCCGCCACCCTGGCGCGGGTGCAGGCGCTGCTGGGAAGAACGGGCAGGATTACGCTCGCGGATGACGACGGTGCGGACATCGCCCTGGCGCTGGAAGCCGGAGTGCCGGTGCCTAAGCAGCGCCTTGAGCGCTTTCTGCAGCCGCTGCGCCATGCGAGGAGAATCGTCGTCGCCGACGGCCTGTTGCTGCGCCAGGTTCAGCAATGGCTGCCGCGACCGGAACTCGTCAGCCTGGGCGTAGCCCTGAGCGGCCTGGCCGCGGTGCGCCGCGCTCTCGGCGCAGGCGACCTGTACGTGATCGAGCCGCGCGCCTATCACGCCGACTACCAGCGCCTGGTCAAGTATTATGACGAACTGCGCGCAGCCTCGGGCTGCACCTTCAACCTCGATTTGCAGCGCATCGCCATTCCTGCCACTGCACCCACCCTGCCGCAAAAGCTGGGGCTGGAGACCGCAGTCGGCGACGACGGCGTACAGGCGCGCTGGATACTGCAGGGGCGGGATATCAAGCGCATCGTGGTGGAGAGCATGGAAGACGCCGCCGCGTTCGCACGGGTCAGCAAGCTCCCTATAGTGCACCTGGCGGATTTGGCGGATGATGGGACATCTTCGGCATGACAGCTAAGCTTGAATTGACCTGCAAATGACCATGCGTACTGTTGACGTAATCATCGTCGGCGCCAGCCTGTCGGCGGCCGCGGCGGCCAAGCGGCTGGTCGATGCCGGCCTGGAAACCATCGTGCTGGAGAGGAAGGAACTGCCGCGCCACAAGATCTGCAGCGGCATCCTGTCGCCGCGTGGGCATCGCTTCCTGCTGGAGAACTTCGGCCCGCTGCCGCGCGAGGCGCTGCACGAGCCGACTTCGTGTCGCGGCGTCACTTTCCATTTTCCCAGTATGGTGTCGATGCCGATGGATTTCTTCGGCGGGCCGACGCCGCATCTGCACCGCAAATACTCCGACTACTGGGCGATCAAGCGCAGCGGCGCCGAGGTGCACGACCGGACCTCGTTCGCGGCGCTGGAGGACCACGGTGACCACGTGCTCGTCCACGCGCGCAAGCAGGGCGAACCGGTCGAATACCGCGCGCGCCAGGTGATCGGCGCCGATGGCCCGAGTTCGCTGGTGATACGCTCGATCTACCCGGATTACCCGCAGACCATCCCCTGGTTCTTCGTCGGGCAGAAATTCCACGACATCATCGATTGCCCGCTGAGCCCCGATTATTTTCATTTCTGGTTCCACCCCGGCCTGGGACATTACACCTGGAGCCATGCCCGCGACGGGCGGCAGATCGTCGGCGTCGGCTTCAAGCGCGGCGACAATTTCGCGAAGAAGCATGAAAACGTCGTCAACTATCTGGCCGAAAAGCACGGCGTGCGCCTGCAGCCCCACACCGAGGACGAGGGCTGCGGCGAAAATTTCGGGCCGTCGCTGATCAACCGTTACGTGTTCGGCAAGGGCAATGTATTGATCACCGGCCAGGCTTCGGGTTTCCTCAACATGATCGGCGAGGGCATGAGCTGCGCCCTGCACTCGGGCGCGATTTGCGGCGAAGCGGTGGTGGAAGCACGCGCGCGCAACCGCCCGGTGCAGGAAATGTACCGCAGGATGATCGCCTCGGAAGTGCGCCGCACGAGCGACCAGTGGAACCCGCTCAAGATCGCGTTCGAGCGTCCGCACGAAGCCGACTTTCCCGCCGCGCTGATGGCCCTCTCCTGGCGCGACCGCGCCAGGGTGCTGCGCGACCTGTGGCGCTTCATCGTGCTGTACAAGGAATTCAACTGGGGCCGGCAGATGTTCCGCGCCGCCATGCAGCGTCCGCTGATCGGCGGCTATTCGATGCAGCGCTGGCTGTAGCGGACAGACTGGGCGCAAGGCGGCGCGCCGCACGGCCGCAGCCGCACCGCATTCTTTCTGGGCAACGCAGGCAGGATGCGCTAGACTGCGCGCGGCCGAGGCCGCCGAAGCGCTGCGCCCGATAGGCGGCGAGTTCGCCTTTGCGCTGTTTGCCGCGGGCATCATCGGCACCGGCATGCTGGCGATACCCATACTCGCCGGATCGGCGGCCTATGCAGTGGCCGAGTCGTTCCGCTGGCCGATAGGCCTGGGGCTGCGGCTGGCCGAGGCGCGCGGCTTTTACGCGATTCTGACCGTGGCGACCCTGGTCGGGGTGGCGCTGAATTTCACCAGCATTCCGCCGGTGAGGGCGCTGATCTGGAGCGCCGTGATCAACGGCGTGATCTCGGTGCCGATCATGGCGGTTATGATGCTGATGGCGGTGCGGCCCGAGATCATGGAACGTTTCACCATCAAGCGCGAACTCAAGATCCCGGGCTGGCTCGCTGCCGTGTTCATGGCGCTGGCAGTCGCGGCCATGTTTTTCGCCTTGGGCCGCTCGCTCTACTGATAGCGCAGCGAGGGCGCGCCTACCTCGCACAGGATTCGGCGCCGCTCACGCGCAGGAAATACGCCGTGACCAGGCTGCTCGCCAGCACCAGGCTCGCGATCGCGGCCAGCCAGAATCCCGGCGCGCCCAAGGGCGGGTGCAGCCCCAACCAGCCCAGATCGACGCTAGTAAGTCCGATCGCATAGCCCCCGCCCAGACCCACGCCCCACAGCGACACGCCGTAGATCAGCATCGGCACCACCGCGCGCCTGTAGCCGCGCAATACGTTGACTACCACGGCCTGCACCGCGTCGAACAGATGATAGACGGCGACGAAGGCGAGCAGCCCGGCGGCGACGCGGCGCAAGCCGGCGTCGCCGGTGTACAGGCCGGCGATCCCGTCAGCGAACAAATAGAGGCACGCGCCCACGACCGCGGCACAGACGAGCGCGAGCGCAAGGCCGACAAGACCCGCGGCGCGCGCACGCGCATGGTGGCGCGCGCCCAGCGACTGCCCGACCACCACGCTGGCGGCGTTGCCGAGCGCGAGCGGCAGCATGAAGCTGAGCGCAGCGAGGTTGGCTGCGATCTGGTGCGCGGCCGAATACAGCGCGCCCAGCCGCGCGATGAACAGCGCCATGAAAGTGAATCCGGTCACATCGATGAGGAAGGTCAAGCCGATCGGCAGCCCCAAAGACAGGATGCGCCCCAGCGCTGTCGCGTTCGGCCAGGACCAGCGCGCGAACAGACGGAACGGTCGGTAGCCGGGCTCATACCAGCACCAGGCCCCGGCGAGAACACATACGATCCAGGCGATAATCGCGGTGGCAACCGCGCAGCCGGTGCTGCCCAGTTCGGGCGCGCCCAGGTTGCCGTACATGAATACCCAGTTGAGCGGCACTTTCAGCGCCAGGCCGACCAGCGTCAGCGCCATCACCGTGCGCGGGCGCGAGATCGCGGTGGAGAAACTGTAGAACACGCGGAACAGCAGCGAGGCCGGCACCGACCAGGCGAGCGCGCGCAGGTACGCGCGCACCTCGACTTCCAGCGCGGGCTCGAGCCGTGCCAGCGCGAGAAAGGGATCGGGATAGGCGAACAGGGCGAGCGCGATCAGCGCCAGCGCCGCCGCGAGCCAGACGCTCTGGCGCAACGCCTCGCCGATGTCGGCATGCCGTCCCGCGCCGTAGAGATGCGCCACGATGGGCGTGAGCGCGAGCAGCACGCCCATCAGCGCGACGAACACGGAAACATAGATGGAAGAACCTATGCCCACCGCGGCCAGGGCGAGCGTGCCGTAGCGCCCGGCCATGATGGTGTCGATCACGTTGTTGGCCATCACAGCCAATTGCGCGACGAGCACGGGCCAGCCCAGGTGCACCAGCTCGCGCACGAGACTACGCGGCATGCTCTCAGTGAGGCTTAGAGTTCGTACAGTTCGCCCTCGCCCGCGAGCGCGCGCTCGATCAGCTTGCGGTTCAGGGCCGGAGCGAACAGTTCGATGAATTCATAGGCATAGCCGCGCTGCAGGCTGCCGCGCTTTACCGCCACGCGCGTGGTGTTCGAGCGAAACAGGTGAGCGCAGTCGATGGCGCGCAGCCTGAGGTCGCGCTTCGCATCGAAGGCCATGGCCGCAATGATGCCGATGCCCAGGCCCAGTTCGACATAGGTCTTGATCACGTCGGCGTCGATGGCAGACAGCACCACGTCCGCCGCGAGCCCGCGCGCGGCGAATGCGGCGTCGATGTGGCTGCGCCCGGCAAACGCGGCATCGTAGGTGATGATGGGATATTTCACCAGCGCATCGAGCGTGAGGCTCCCCAATTTGAGCAAAGGATGCTTGGGCGGCACCACGACACAATGGCTCCAGGTGTAGGCGGGCAAGGCGAGCAGACCCGGAAAATGATCCAGCGCCTCGGTCGCTATGGCGATATCTGCGGTCCCGGACTGCACCATCTCGGCCAGTTGCGGCGGGTTGCCCTGCTGCAGCGTCAGGTGCACCCTGGGGTAGCGGCGCTTGAACTCGCCCACCACGCGCGGCAGGGCGTAGCGCGCCTGCGTATGCGTGGTCGCAATAGTGAGTCCGCCCGAATCGCGGTCGCTGAAATCGTGCGCCGCACGCTTCAGGTTGTCGGCCTCCTGCAGCACGCGCTCGATGATGCCGAGCACCGCCTTACCCGGTTCGGTGATCGCCGACATGCGCTTGCCGTGGCGCACAAAGATGTCGAAGCCGAGCTCGTTCTCGAGCTCGCGGATCTGTTTCGACACCCCCGGCTGGGAGGTATGCAGGGCGTTGGCGGCCTCGGTTAGATTGAGCCCGCGGCGCACCGTTTCGCGCACATAGCGCAATTGCTGAAAATTCATGGCATGATTCCAAATGCCGCCGCATTATGTGAACATGACTACTTATTCGTTCTGCTTATAATGCGAGTCTATTACGCTGCCTGCCGCCTTGGCAAATCCAGTCAGCGCCGGCGCGCTTGGCTGCAGCGGCGCCAAGCCCTACAATCCGCCGCAGGAGCTCAACCACAGGCGGATCCTGACTATGCCGGATGATTTTGTCGACTATGTGATGGAGTTGTTCGGACCGTTCGGCACCATCGGGGCGCGCCGCATGTTCGGCGGTCACGGCCTGTTCCTGGACGGCCTGATGTTCGCCATCGTGTCGGGAGACACGCTCTATCTCAAGGCCGACGAGATGAACCGCATCGAGTTCGAGCAGGCGTGCTGCGAGATCTTCAGCTATGCGCGCAAAGGCAAGCGCGCCAAGCTGAATTTCTTCCGCGCCCCGGAGGGTGCGATGGAATCGGCTGAACTGATGCTGCCCTGGGCGCGCACCGCCTATGCCGCGGCGCTGCGCGCGAACGCGAAGAAGCAGGTCGCAGGACAAGTCCAGGTGGCGAGACGGATTGCACAGCAAGGAGCGGCGAAAAATACGCCTCCGCCCAAGCCGGCGGGCAAGAAGGCCGTCAAGAGGAAAGGCGCAAAGCCGGCAAGACTGCTTAAGCGCGGCAAAGCGAAAAGGTGAGGAAAAAGCGCTTTGCCGGCCGCGACGATCTGGGCCTCACCAAGGCGGAGTTTGCGATCCTCAGGCGCCTCAGCACACCGGAGAAGATTCAGGCCTACCTCGACGCCATTCCGCAGAACTTCGAAATCGGCGGCGAAACCTGTCTTTCGGTGCGCGAAGCCCTGCGCCAGCGCCGCGCGCTATGCATCGAAGGCGCCCTGATCGCAGCCGCCGCCCTGTGGGTGCACGGCGAGCCGCCGCTGCTGATGGATCTCAAGGCGCACCGCGACAGCGACCACGTCGTCACGCTGTTCCGCCGCAACGGCTGCTGGGGCGCGATATCCAAGACCAACCATCCGATTCTGCGCTGGCGCGACCCGGTATACCGCAGCCTGCGCGAATTGGCGATGTCGTATTTTCACGAATACTGCAACAAGCGCAACCAGAAGACGCTGCGCAGTTACTCGGCCGCCTTCGATTTGCGCCGCCTCGACCCCGCGACCTGGGTGACACAGAAGAAAAGCTGCTGGGACCTGGGCTGGGCCGTGGATGCGGCGCGGCACTATCCGCTGATCACCAAAAAACAGTCGAAGCTGCTGCGCCTGCGCGATTCCCTGGAGCGCGACGCGCAGAAGCTGTGCCTGCACCAGCCGCCGCGCAAAAAATAAGCGCCGGGGGGCGGGCTGCGCTTGCCCCCGGGCGCTGTGCGCCAACGCCTTACTTGGCTGCCGCCTTTTTCCGATTCGCCTCCAGCCAGCCGTCGACCAGCGCGACGGTGCGGTCGACCACCTCGTTCTTCATGCCTTTCTGCGCCCCTATCATCTGCACCAGTCGGTCGGTGCGCTCGATATTGGGCGCGCCGGCAGCCAGTGCCCGCGCGGCGGAGGAAGGGCTTCCCAGCGATAGGGCCGCGTTGGCGTATTTTTCGAATGGCACCATGTCCTTCTCGGCGGCACCCAGGGACATGCACAGCTTCGCCACCCAATTGTAGACCGAACGCGTTGCTTCAATGTCGGAATGCACGGCTTCCTTGATCGGAATCATCGCGTCTTTCTGTACGCAGCGATAGTTGCCGGCCAGCAGCATGCTCCACTTTGCCAGCGGGACAAAGACGGAATCGTGCACTTTTAGCTTGACCGGCAATTCGATCTTGGTGCCGCCGACGTCAAAGCGCACCGCTTCGATATCCGCCTCGAGCTGGCGCAGGATGGCGGTGTGGGCGTCCGAATGGAATCGGGCCGACTTGAAATTGGTCGGCAGCCTGACTTGCAGCACATTGACCTTTTCCTCCGGCGGGCGAAATGCCTGCGGATCCGGGCTGCACAGCGTCATCAGTTTCGGGTCGAAGTTGTCCCACACTGTGGGATCGGTATAGCAATCTCTGCACGCGGCGGAATCAAGGCCGGGTATGCGCGCGAGATAAGGCAGCGGCGGTATGTTCATGATCGACATGCAGGGAACCTTGGCTTTGGCCACGGCGTCGAGCAACTCGCGCACGCCGGGCGAGCGATACTGCGGCTCCTGCATCGCTAATACGACCAGATCGAAATCAGCCGGGTTGAATGCGGTGGTACCGCCGGCAGATAATTGCCCGGGCAGTTTCTTCGAGTTGACTTCAACCAGGCCCTCGCGGCCTTTGACCGGCAGACGCACGATGGCGCCTTCCTTGTTGATCAACTCCGCCTCGGCGGGAAGACATACCAGCTTCACCGAATGTCCCGCGAGCGCCAGTTTGGTTCCCAACAGCGAACCGTAGGAAGCGCCCATGATCAGAATTTTGTAGGTGGTACCCATAGAAGAACTCCTCTTTCCTGTCGTGTAGAAAAATTGTCGGGAATGTCGAATCCGGATCGCGGTTTCGGTCCCAGTGCAGTTCAGGTCCGGCGTGTTGTTTGACCAATTGTAGCGGCGCAATCGGAACTGCAACGCGCAATTCCGGTGCCAACCAGCCTCATCTGCAAGCTCAAGGTAGCTTGATACAGGCTTTGCTATTGCGGGGCATTGACCGAGCGCAATAATTCGCCCGAAAGACGCGCTCCGCCGATTTTCACGATACGCAATGGCGCTGGACCAGAGCTTGAAGCATGCCCTCTGCGCTAGCGCGAGGCAGGGCCGAGGAAGCGCGGGTAGCCCCGCGCATGCATGCGTGCTCGGCAAACCGTCAGTCGGCGAGGCCCGCGAACAAGGGCGTGGACAGATAGCGCTCGCCGAACGAGGGAATGATCACTACGATCAGCTTGCCCTTGTTCTCGGCGCGACGGGCGACTTCGAGCGCCGCCCACATCGCGGCGCCGGAGGAGATGCCGACCAGCAGCCCTTCTTCGCGCGCCATGCGGCGGGCGAGGTCCATCGCGTCGTCGTTCTTCACGCGCACGATCTCGTCGTAAATTTTGGTGTTGAGTATCTTGGGGATGAAGCCCGCGCCTATGCCCTGCAGCGGATGCGAGCCGGCCTGTCCGCCGGAGAGCACAGGCGAAGCGTCAGGTTCGACGGCGATGCACTTGAACGAGGGTTTGCGCGACTTGAGCACCTCGCCCACGCCGGTGATGGTGCCGCCGGTGCCGATGCCGGACACCAGAACATCCGCCTTGCCGTCGGTGTCGCGCCATATTTCCTCGGCGGTGGTGCGCCGGTGCACCTCGGGATTCGCCGGGTTGTCGAATTGCTGCGGGATGAAATAGCGCGGGTCGGCGGCGGCCATTTC
>JBQMQE010000100.1:0-15207 GCA_052172655.1 Burkholderiales bacterium | reverse complement strand
CGATAGAGGCGCGCAAGGGCGGCGACGCGAATGCGCCATCCTACGTTGCTCGGCTGCTCGCGCGCGGCGAAGACGCCATACTAAAAAAAATCGGAGAGGAGGCCACCGAGACGGTGATGGCGGCCAAGGACGGCGACAAGCTGCGTATCGTCGGCGAGACCGCCGACCTGTGGTTTCACTGCCTGATTATGCTGTCGCACTATGGTTTGCGGCCCACCGACGTGCTGTTCGAACTCAGGCGCCGCGAGGGCATTTCCGGAATCGACGAAAAGGCGGCCAGGGCCGCGAGTTCGCGCGTCGAGGCCGAGCGTAAATAAGTCAGCGGCCGTTGCATGAGCTTTGGGGGCGCCTTGGAAGACTGCATTTTCTGCAAGATCATAGACGGCAGGATTCCCTGCAAAAAGGTATTCGAGGACGAGGACATTCTTGCGTTTCACGACATCCACCCGGTGGCACCGGTACATTTCATGGTCATCCCGAAGCTGCATATTGCCTCGCTGCTGGACGTGGACCTCAGCCATCAGATGCTGCTCGGCAAGATGCTGGCGCTGGCGTCCAAACTGGCCATCGGGCAAGGCTGCGGCGACGGCTGGCGCACCATCATCAACACCGGACGCGTCGGCCGCCAGGAGGTGTATCATTTGCATATGCATATCATCGGCGGCAAGGAAGTTCTGCCGGGGATGATAAAACGTTAGGGAAGCTCGGCCGGGCTTCCCTGGTCGGGTGATTCCTTAGTGGCCGTGCCGGAATTGCGGAAACGGCCCCCCGACTCAGGAAAGCATGAAGGGATGCGTCCCTTCATATTGTGATCGGCTCTTAGAGGAGTAAAGCCATGGGTTCATTCAGTATTTGGCATTGGCTGATCGTTCTGATCATCGTCATGCTGGTATTCGGTACCAAGAAATTGCGCAACATCGGCGCCGATCTGGGCGGCGCCGTGAAGGGGTTCAAGGAGGGGATGAAGGAGGGGACCTCCGACCAGCCCGCCGGCACTTCGCAGAAGACGGAGGGCAACATTATCGAGGGCGAAATCAAGGAAAAATCCAAGAGCGCATAAGCCGCGGTGAGCCCGGCGCGGGGGCGCCCTGCCCCGCGCTTCCCGTTTGTCCTTCTTCCCTCACCCCCCTGCCCCCGCAATGTTCGATATCGGGTTTTCCGAGCTGATAGTCGTTGCCCTGGTGGCGCTGATCGTGATCGGTCCGGAGCGCCTGCCCAGGGTCGCGCGCACGCTTGGGGCACTGTTGGGCCGCGCACAGCGCTACGTCAACGACGTGAAGGCGGATATCCAGCGCGAAGTCGATCTGGACGAACTGAAGAACATCAAGTCCACCTTCCAGGACGCAGCAAAGTCGGTGGAGCAGTCGATGAATCAGGTCGGGCAGGAATTGCAGGCGACCGGGGAATCGCTGAACCAAAGTGTCTCGGGGGCTGGGCAAGTCGAGTCCGAACCGGCTGCGGGCGAGCACTTGGCCGCCAGCGAAGCCCCCGCCGCTTCGCTGCAGATGGATCTGGGGCTGGAAACCAAGCCTGCCGCCGACGCGGCGGCGGCACCCAAGGCCTGATTTCCAGTGAGCGTGCAGGAAACGTTTATTTCCCACCTGGTTGAGCTGCGCGACCGGCTGCTGCGTTCGATTTACGCTGTGTTCGGGGTGTTCACGCTGCTCTGGTTCTGGCCCGGTCTGGCCGAGATCTACGATCTGCTGGCTTTGCCGATGATGCGCACCTTGCCCGAAGGCACGCACATGATCGCCACCGGCGTCATCACGCCTTTCCTGGTGCCGCTCAAAGTCGGACTGATGGCGGCGTTCCTGCTGGCGCTGCCTTATGTGTTGTATCAGATCTGGGGCTTCATCGCGCCAGGTCTTTATGCCCATGAGAAGCGCCTCGCCCTGCCGCTGGTGTTCGGCAGCACCCTGCTGTTCCTGGCCGGGGTCGCGTACTGCTATTTTGTAGTGTTCAACCTGGTATTTCGCTTCATCATCCAGTTCGCGCCCAAGAGCATTACGCCCGCGCCGGACATAGAGGCCTACCTGAGCTTCGTGCTTACCATGTTCGCGGCCTTCGGCATCACCTTCGAGATTCCGCTGATCGAGGTGGTGCTGGTGCGCACCGGCGTGGTCACGGTGGCAAAGCTCAAGGACATCCGCCCCTACGTGATCGTCGGCGCTTTTGTCGTCGCCGCGATCGTGACGCCGCCGGACGTGGTGTCGCAGCTCCTGCTGGCGATCCCGATGTGCCTGTTGTACGAATGCGGCATTCTTCTGGCGCAACTGATAGAGCGGTTTTTAGGCAAGCGCACGGCCGTGGAGGAGGGCGCCGCAGAGTACACCGCGCCGGGCGCGGCGCAAGCGGCCGACCGGTTGAACCTGGCTGAAGGCGAGCCGAAGGAGCACGAATAATTGGGCCACCGTGGCGCGCGCCGCGCAGGGGACCGGTGCCCACTGACCGCACCAAGCATGGGGCCGAATCCGATGTTTCCAACAGGGCGCAAGTCGACTCCGGTAGAATCCCGGGCGGAACAGACGGACCGCCGACCCGGCGCCGAATAATGCGATACCAAGGAGAGGTCATGCAGCTAGAACGCACCATCATTACCGGCTTCACGCTGGCGCTGTGCGCCGGGTTTTCCACGTTTGCCCCGGCGCAGGACATCAAGATCGCCCATGTCCATAGCAAGACCGGCGCACTCGAGGCCTACGCCAAGCAGACGCAGACCGGCCTGCTGCTGGGGCTGGAATACGCGACCAATGGCACGATGATGGTCAACGGCCGCAAACTCGTTCTGATCGAGAAGGACGATCAGGGCAAGCCCGACGTGGGCAAGTCCCAGCTCGCGTCGGCCTTTGCCGACGACAAAGCGGACATCGCGATCGGTCCGACGAGCTCGGGCGTGGCGCTGGCGATGCTGCCGGTGGCGGAGGAATACAAGAAGATCCTGCTGGTCGAGCCGGCCGTGGCCGATTCGATCACCGGCGAGAAATGGAACCGCTACATCTTCCGCACCGGCCGCAATTCTTCCCAGGACGCGATTTCGAACGCGGTTGCGCTGGACAAGGCAGGCGTGTCGATCGCGACGCTGGCGCAGGACTATGCGTTTGGGCGCGACGGCGTGAAGGCGTTCCGGGAAGCGCTGAAACACGCCAAGATCGTGCACGAGGAATACCTGCCGACCAGCACCACCGATTTCACCGCCGGCGCACAGCGCCTGTTCGATGCGCTCAAGGACAAGCCGGGACGCAAGGTGATTTTCATCATCTGGGCCGGCGCCGGCAACCCGTTCAAGATCGCGGATCTCGAACCGAAGCGCTATGGCATCGAGATCGCGACCGGCGGCAACATTCTGCCGGCGATGGCCGCGTACAAGAATTTTCCCGGCATGGAGGGCGCGACCTATTATTACTTCGGCATTCCAAAGAACCCGGTGAACGAGTGGCTGGTGGCGGAACATTACAAGAAGTTCAAGACGCCGCCCGATTTCTTCACCGCCGGCGGCATGGCCGCCGGGATCGCGGTGGTGGAAGCGTTGAAGAAGACCGGCGGCAATACCGCTACCGAAAAGCTGATTTCGACCATGGAAGGCATGTCCTTCGAGACGCCCAAGGGAAAGATGATATTCCGCAAGCAGGATCACCAGGCGCTGCAGTCTATGTATCACTTCAAGATCAAGGTCGACCCGGCGTTCGCGTGGGGCGTGCCGGAGCTGGTGCGCGAAATCAAGATCGAGGACATGAACATCCCGATCCGCAACAAGCGCTGAGAATAGTCGGCGCCGGTCGTCCGCGCAACATCGCAAGTCTGATGTCAACACCTGGCTTGTAAGTGACGAATAGGATCGACGATGACTTTCGCGTTGGAAACCCGCGAGTTGAGCATCCGCTTCGGCGGCCATGTCGCGGTCAATGCGGTGTCGTGCGCCTTCGCTCCCGGCACGCTGACTGCCATCGTCGGCCCGAACGGCGCCGGCAAGACTACTTACTTTAACCTGATCTCGGGTCAGCTCAGGGCTAGCGCCGGGCGCGTGTTCCTGCACGGCGAGGATCTTAGCGCCTACTCGGCGCCGCGGCGCAGCCGGCGCGGCATCGGCCGCGCGTTCCAGTTGACCAATCTGTTTCCGAATCTGAGCGTGCTGGAAAACATCCGGCTTGCGGTGCAATCGCGCGCCGGGTTGGGCCTCAATCTGTGGAGCATCTGGAGCAGCCATCGCGAACTGATCGGCCGCGCCGAGGAGGTGCTGGAGACCGTCGCGCTTGCGGCAAAGCGCGATGTGGCGGCGAGCGCGCTGCCGCATGGCGACCAGCGCAAACTCGAGGTCGGCATTCTGATGGCGCTCGAACCCGACGTGTTCATGTTCGACGAGCCGACCGCCGGCATGAGCGTGGACGAGGTGCCGGTGATCCTCGACCTGATCCGCGCGCTCAAGGCGCGCCGCGACAAGACCATCCTGCTGGTCGAGCACAAGATGGATGTCGTACGCGAACTGTCGGACCGCATCATCGTTCTGCACAACGGCGCGCTGGTGGCCGACGGCGAACCGGCCGAGGTGATCGCCTCACCGATCGTGCAGGAGGCGTACCTCGGCGTCGAGGCGGCGGCATGAGCGCGCCGCTGCTGCGGCTCGAAGGCGTGCACACCCACATTGGCGCCTATCACATCCTGCATGGCGCCGATCTCGAGGTCGGGCGCGGCGAGTTCACCGTGCTGCTCGGGCGCAATGGTGCCGGCAAAACGACCACGCTGCGCACCGCCATGGGATTGTGGAAGGCCGCGCCGGGCCGCGTGTGGTTCGACGGTGAAGACATCACCACGCGCAGCACGCCGGAAATTGCCAAGCGCGGTATCGCCTACGTGCCCGAGAACATGGGCATCTTCGCCGATCTCACGGTGCGCGAGAACATGCTCCTCGCGGCGCGGCATGCCCGGCGCATGGAGGACGTCGACGCGCAGCGGCTGGAGTGGATCTTCGGTCTGTTCCCGGCGATGAAAAGATTCTGGCAGCATCCGGCGGGACTGCTCTCCGGCGGGCAGAAGCAGATGCTGGCGGTGGCGCGCGCGATCGTCGAGCCGAGGAAATTGCTCCTGATCGACGAACCGAGCAAAGGTCTCGCGCCGGCCATCATCCAGAACATGATCGCAGCCTTGCGCGAACTCAAGCAGACTGACACCACCATTCTGCTGGTAGAGCAGAATTTCAACTTTGCGCGCCAGCTCGGCGACCGGGTGGCGGTGATGGACGACGGGCGTATCGTCCACACCGGCGCCATGGCCGAACTCGCCGATGACGAACGTTTGCAGCAACGGCTGCTCGGCTTGTCGCTCGCGGCCCATCAATGAAGGAGTGCCGATGAGTTTATCCGCTGTGACGGCCCCGGCTTTGGATGCGCTGCCACCGGTCAAGTCCGACCGGCTGCCGCTCGCGCTGCTGCCGGCGCTGGCGCTCCTCGCGCTGCCGCTTACGGGCTCGGTCTCGACCTGGGTCACGCTCACCGTCGCCGGTCTGGCGATGGGCATGATCATTTTCATCATCGCCTCGGGCCTGACACTGATCTTCGGCCTGATGGACGTGCTCAACTTCGGCCACGGCGTGTTCATCGCGCTCGGCGCGTATCTTGCGGTGTCGGTGCTCGGCGCCATGAGCGGCTGGACTGCGAGCGAGAATCTTCTTCTCAACCTGCTGGCGGTGCTGCCGGCCATGCTGGTGGCGATGGTCGTGGCAGGCGGCGTGGGCTTCGCCTTCGAGCGCGCAATCATCCGCCCGGTCTACGGCCAGCACCTGAAGCAAATTCTGATCACCATGGGCGGGATGATCGTCGGCGAGGAATTGATCAAGGTCATCTGGGGCCCGCAGACCATTCCGCTGCCGCTGCCTGCGGCTTTTCGCGGCTCGCTGCTGCTGGGCGAGGCGGCGGTGGAAAAGTACCGGCTGATCGCGGTGGTCATCGGCCTTGCCGTGTTTGCGGCGATGTTCTGGGTGCTCAGCCGCACCAAGGTCGGCCTGCTGATCCGCGCGGGCGTGCAGGATCGCGAGATGGTGGAAAGCCTGGGTTATCGCATCCGCAGGCTGTTTGTAGGCGTTTTCGTTGCGGGCTCGTCGCTTGCCGGACTGGGCGGGGTCATGTGGGGCCTGTACCAGCAGAACGTGACGCCGCAGATGGGTGCCCAGGTCAATGTGCTGATTTTCATCGTCATCATCATCGGCGGCCTGGGTTCGGTCGGCGGCTGCTTCATCGGCGCGCTGCTGGTGGGCCTGCTCGCCAACTACACCGGCTTTCTCGCACCCAAGGTGGCATTGTTCTCCAATATCCTGCTGATGGTGTTGATCCTGCTGTGGCGGCCGCAGGGCATCTATCCGGTGGCGAAACGATGATGCTCAATCGGGTGTTCTCCGGCGATCTGCCGCGAGGCCGCATACTGACGGCAGTGCTGATCGCGATCGTCGCGGGCCTCGCGCTCGCCCCGTTTGTCTTTCCCGGGGCGAAAGCGCTCAACGTCGCGGCGAAGATCTGCATTTTCATCGTGCTGGTGGCGAGCTTCGATCTGCTGCTCGGCTATACCGGCATCGTGTCATTTGCGCACACCATGTTCTTCGGCATCGGCGCCTACGGCATCGCCATCGCGCTGACGCGCCAGGGGCCGTCCTGGGCTGCTGTGGCTGGGGGCGTCGCCGCAGCGCTCGCGCTGTCGTTTGTGCTGTCGCTGCTGATCGGCTTGTTCAGCCTGCGGGTGAAGGCGATCTTCTACGCCATGATCACCCTGGCCGTCGCCTCCGCCTTCCAGACCTTCGCTTCGCAGCTGTCGGAGATTACCGGCGGCGAGGACGGTCTGAGTTTCAAGGTGCCCGAGTTGTTGTCGCACGGCTTCGTGCTTTTGAAACAACCGATTCTAGGTGTCCCCGTGGATGGAAAGCTGATTTCCTACTACCTGCTGTTCGGCGTCACCGTGGCGTTGTTCCTGGTCATGCTGCGCATCGTCAACTCGCCCTTCGGCCGCGTGCTGCAGGCGATCCGCGAGAACGATTTTCGCGCCGAGGCGCTGGGCTATCGCAGCGTCGTCTATCGCACCTTGTCCAACGTGCTTTCGGCCGGGTTTGCCACATTGGCGGGCGCGCTGCTCGCGCTCTGGCTGCGCTACAACGGCCCCGACACCTCGCTCTCCTTCGAGATCATGATCGACATCCTGCTGATGGTGGTGATCGGCGGCATGGGGACCATGTATGGCGCGGTGGTCGGCGCGACGCTGTTCGTCATCGCGCAGAACTACCTGCAGGACCTGATGAAGCTCGCCAGCGGCGCGGCCGCCGGGATACCGCTGTTGCCGGACCTGGTGCACCCGGACCGCTGGCTGCTGTGGCTGGGGTTATTGTTCATCCTCAGCGTGTACCGCTTTCCCGCCGGCATCGTCGGCAAGCTGAGGGCCAGGCAATGAACATGACTTCCCGCTACATCACGGTGCTCGAGCGCGAGCTGCACTACACCGAACGGGGTAGCGGCAATGCCGCGACCATCGTCATGTGGCACGGTCTGGCGCGCACCGGGCGCGATTTCGACGACCTCGCCGCGGCTTTGTCGCGGCGCTACCGCGTAATTTGTCCGGACACCATCGGCCGCGGGCTGTCGCAGTGGAGCCCGGAGCCCGACGCGGAGTACTGCCTGGCGTTCTATGCGCGCCTGGCCGCGGCGTTCTGCGATGCGCTCGGCATCGCGCGCATGCACTGGGTCGGCACCTCGATGGGCGGCGCGATCGGCATCAAACTGGCGAGCCGAAAGGATGGCGCGCTCGCCGGCCGCATCGACAAGCTGATGCTGAACGACAACGGCCCGCAACTGGCGGCCGCTGCGATTGAGCGCATCAAGAATTATGCCGGCAACCCGGCGGCGTTTGCCAGGGTGAGCGAACTCGAAGCCTATTTCCGCAAGGTGTATGCGCCTTACGGGATGCTCACCGAGCGCGAGTGGGTCAAGCTCACCGAGACCTCGGTGCGGCGCCTGCCCGACGGCCGCGTCACGCCGCATTACGATCCGCACATGGTGCGCCAGTTCGTCAATTTCCCGCATGATTACGATCTGTGGCCCGAGTACGATGCGCTCGACATTCCGGTGCTGTGCTTGCGCGGCGCGGATTCGGATTTGCTGCTGGCCGAAACGGCGCAGGCGATGCGCGAGCGCGGGCCGCGGGCGCGCGTGGTGGAGATTCCCGGTTGCGGCCATGCGCCAGCGCTCAACGTGCCGGGGCAGATCCGGCTGGTGGAGGAATTCCTCGCCGCTTGAGGCGTGCCGCGGGCGCTTTTCGGCAGACTCCGGCCGGGGGACAGGCCCGATCTACTCGGCCTGGAGTGACGCAACCGGACGCTTGCCCACGCTGACCTTCAGCTCGAGATTGTTCTGGCCGCGTTTCAGTCCGAGCGTGGTCTGCCTGCCCGGCGCCAGCGCGACGATCAGGCCGCGCATCGAATCCGGGTCGCCCACCGGCTTGCCGTCCACCGAGACCACGATGTCCCCGGGTTTAACGCCGGCGCGGTCGGCGGGGCTGCCGCGCTGCACCCCGGCGACGAGCACACCGGCGGTGGTGCCTAGTTTGAACGATTCGGCCAGTTCCGGCGTGATTTCCTGCAGTTCCACGCCAACCCAGCCGCGCGTCACGGCTCCGGTTGCGATCAACTGCTCCATCACCTGTTTGGCGATGGAAACCGGAATGGCAAAGCCGATGCCGATGGAGCCGCCCGATTGCGACAGTATTGCGGTGTTGATGCCGACCAAGTTTCCGGAGGCGTCGATCAGAGCGCCGCCGGAATTTCCCTGATTGATCGCGGCGTCGGTCTGGATGAAATTCTCGAATGTATTGATGCGCAGGCCGGTCCGGTGCAGCGCCGAGACGATGCCCATGGTCACTGTCTGGCCGACACCCAGCGGGTTGCCGATGGCCAGCACCACGTCGCCGACTCTCAGGTTTTCCGCCTGACCCAGCGTGATCGCCGGCAGGTTCTGCGCCTCGACATGCAATACGGCGAGGTCGGTTTCGGGATCGTTGCCCACCACCTTGGCGACCAGCTTCTTGCCGTCGGGGAGCGCCACCTCGATTTCGTCCGCGGCTTCGACCACGTGTTGGTTGGTCAGAATGTAGCCTTGGGGGCTGATGATAACGCCCGAGCCCAGGCTGAAGGCGCGCTGCGCCTCATCCTCGAAGCGCTCGCCAAAGAAATGGCGGAACAAGGGATCGTTCATGAATGGGTTGCGCGGCCGTTTCACTTCCTTGCTGGTGAAGATGCTCACCACGGCCGGAGCCGCCTTGCGTACCGCGTCGCTGTAGGAAACGGCGTTGATGCGGGCGCCGGTCGCCGCAGTCGGCGCCGCTTGGTTCATCTCGACCGGAGCGGCGGGCTTGCCCGGCAGCCATTCAGGCTTGAGCGTAACAACGACAAACAGGAGGGCGAGGCAGATGGTGGCCGTCTGCGCGAAGGTCAGCCAGAGTCGGTACATCGCGTGCGTGTCCTTGCTTTCGTTTCAATATGAGGGGACATATCCCCTCATATTCCCCTAAGTCAGGGCTGTTTCAGTCATTCTGAAACAGCCTCGTGACGTTGGGCAAATGATGCGCCGGCGTGTGTGCGGGTACAATTCCCGCTGGCTTATGCGATAGGTGCCGCAATGCAGCGCGAGGAACTGAACCGTTACCTGGACGGCCTGTTGGAGGTCTCCCGATTCCGGGATTATTGCCCAAATGGGCTGCAGGTGGAAGGGCGCGATGAAATCCGCCGCGTCGTAAGCGGGGTGACGGCGAGCTTGGATCTGCTCCAGGCTGCGCTTGCAGAAGATGCAGACGCCATCCTGGTGCACCACGGTTATTTCTGGAAAGCTGATGATCCCTGCCTCACCGGCACGCGCCGCGCGCGCATCGCGCTGCTCATCGCGCACGAACTCAACCTGTACGCCTATCACCTGCCGCTGGACGCCCATGCCGAATTCGGCAACAACGCCCAGCTTGGCAGGCGGCTGGGGCTGGTCGAAACCGGGCGCTTCGCCGATCAGGAGATCGGGGTTCACGGCATTCTGGACGTGCCGATGCGTTTGGATGCCTTTGCCGCGCACGTCAAAGACCGGTTGGAGCGCGAACCGCTGGTGATCGGGGATGGCGCGAGGGAAGTCCGACAAATTGCCTGGTGCACAGGCGCGGCGCAGGGATTCTTCGAGGAAGCGATCAAGTTGCACCCCGACGCCTATCTCAGCGGGGAAATCTCCGAGCAGCAGGTGCATTTGGCGCGCGAGTCGGGCGTGGCGTTCATCGCCGCCGGCCACCACGCCACCGAGAAATACGGCGTACAGGCTTTGGGCGAGCACTTGGCGCAGCGATTCGGCGTGCAGCATCGGTTCATCGACATTCCCAATCCGGTATGAACCCCGGTTCCGGGCCCGGTTGGGGCGGGGCTCATTTTGTTTATCTATTTCAGTGCCTTAGCGTATAAAACTTTAATCCAGCCGGTGCTTTCAGGTATAATTGCGAGCTTTTGCATATGGCAGGATATCGAGGAACCTTCGATGAGCGACGACAAGCAAGTGAACAAGCACCGGCGCAATCTGGTGATCGCCACCTGTGCCGCGGGCGGTGCCGCCGGCGTGGCCGCGGCTGTGCCGTTTGCCGCAAGCTGGCTGCCCTCGGAGCGCGCCAAGGCGGGCGGCGCGCCGGTAGTGGCCGACATCAGCACACTCGAGCCGGGCCAGATCATGACCGTGGAATGGCGCTCGAAGCCGGTGTGGATCGTGCGCCGCAGCAAGGAGATGCTCGATGGCGTAGTGCGCGACGACGGCAAAGTCTCCGATCCCCATTCCGACGTGCCGATGCAGCCGGAGTACGCGAAGAACGAATACCGCTCGATCAGGCCCGAGGTTTTTGTCGTGGTGGGTATTTGCACCCATTTGGGCTGCTCGCCGCAATCCAAGCCGATCGAGGACAAGGCGGAAATCGGCCCGGACTGGGAGGGGGGCTGGCTCTGCCCCTGCCACGGATCCAAGTTCGATCTCGCCGGGCGCGTGTACAAGGGGGCGCCCGCGCCGGTGAATCTCGAGGTGCCGAAATACACGTATCTGTCGGATACGCGCATTCTCATCGGCGAAGACACGAAAGGGGCATGACGCATGGCTGCCGCAGAGAAACCCCCTGTTAGCGGGACCGGTTCGGTCGCGCTCGACGGCGCGCTTACCTGGGTCGACCAGCGCTTTCCGCTGATATCGACCTGGAAAGCGCATCTGACCGAGTATTACGCGCCGAAGAACTTCAACTTCTGGTACTACTTCGGTTCGCTCGCCATGCTGGTGCTGGCGATCCAGATCGTGACCGGCATCTTTCTCACCATGAACTACAAGCCGGACGCGAACCTGGCGTTCGCCTCGGTCGAATACATCATGCGCGAGGTGCCGGGCGGCTGGATCATCCGCTACATGCACTCGACCGGCGCATCGGCATTTTTCATCTGCGTCTATCTGCACATGTTCCGCTCGCTGCTGTACGGCTCGCATCGCAAGCCGCGCGAGCTGTTGTGGATATTCGGCGTGCTGATTTACCTGGCTCTGATGGGCGAGGCTTTCTTCGGCTACCTGCTGCCCTGGGGGCAGATGTCCTATTGGGGCGCGCAGGTGATCATCAACCTGTTCTCCGCCATCCCGTTCATCGGGCCGGATCTTTCCCTGTGGATCCGCGGCGACTACGTCATAGCGGATGCGACGCTCAACCGCTTCTTCGCGCTGCACGTGATCGCCATTCCGCTGGTCCTCCTCGGTCTGGTGATGGCGCATCTGCTGGCCCTGCACGAAGTCGGCTCGAACAATCCGGACGGCATCGATATCAACAAGCACAAGGACGCCAACGGCGTACCGCTCGATGGCATCCCGTTTCATCCTTACTACACGGTGAAAGACATCCTCGGCGTGGTGGTGTTCCTGATCGTGTTCGCGATCATCGTGTTCTTCGCGCCGGAGATGGGCGGCTACTTCCTCGAAGCCAACAACTTCATCCCCGCCAATCCGTTGCAGACCCCGCCGCACATCGCACCGGTGTGGTATTTCACGCCTTATTATTCGATCCTGCGCGGCGTGCCGCCGCTGTTCCATTCGCAGTTCCCCGGCGTGGTGGCAATGGGGCTGTCGGTGATGATCCTGTTCGCCCTGCCCTGGCTCGATCGCGGCGCGGTGAAGTCGATCCGCTACCGCGGCACGCACTTCAAAGTGGCGCTGACCGCCTTCGTGATCGTGTTCCTGATCCTCGGCTACCTCGGCACCGAGCCGATCACGGTGTGGGGCCAGTTCGGCGCCTGGCTGGGCAACGCCGACCGCGCGACGGTAGTGGCGCGCATCTGCACGGTGATCTACTTCCTGTTCTTCATCCTGATGCCCTGGTACACCAAAGTGGACAAGACCAAACCCGAACCGGAAAGGGTGACCCACTAATGAAGAAGCTCATTGCCACCCTGTTGTTCCCGGCGGCGACTTTCATCGCGTCGCCTGCGCTCCTGCTTGTATCGCCTGCGGTCCTGCTTGTATCGCCTTCGGTCCTGTTTGTATCGCCTTCGGCGATGGCTTCCGAGGGCGGAGTGCGGCTGGACACAGCGCCGATCAACCCGACCGACGTGGTCAGTCTGCAGCGCGGCGTGCGCACCTTCGCCAACTACTGCCTCAACTGCCACAGCGCCTCGCTCATGCGCTGGAACCGGCTGATGGAGCTGGGCCTGAACGAGTCGCAGATCACGGACAACCTCGTTTTCGACGGCAGCAAAGTGGGCGATCTGATGAACGTCGCCATGACCAAGAAGGACGCGCGGAAATGGTTCGGCGCCGCTCCGCCCGACCTGTCGGTGATCGCGCGCGCGCGCGGCGCCGACTGGCTCTACAGCTACCTGCGCGGGTTCTACCGCGATCCGGCCCGGCCAACAGGCTGGAACAACACCGTATACGAGAACGTCGGCATGCCCAATCCGATGTGGCAACTGCAGGGCGAGCGCGTGCGGGTGGAGCCGAAAGGCGAAGAAGGCAAGGAAGGCCACGCCGGCGCAATCAGGGCGGTCAAGTACGAAATGGTGAAACCGGGCAGCCTCACACCGGTGCAGTACGACGAAACCGTGCGCGATCTGGTCAACTTTCTCGTCTACATGGGCGAGCCGGCGGCCACCAGCCGCAAGCAGATCGGCATTTTCGTGCTGCTATTCCTGCTTGCCCTGTGGCCGCTGGTCTATCTACTGAAAAGGGAATTCTGGAAGGACGTGCATTAATCGGGCAACGGTAAGAGGCGATGGATGACGGGCGCCGCGCCCGCACCGCTCATCGCCAGTTCCACATACCGCCCATCACCTGGATCCAAACTTATCATGATGAACCTTTATTCCGGCACTACCTGTCCCTTTTCCCAGCGCTGCCGCATCGTGCTGTACGAGAAGGGCATGGACTTTCAGATTATCGATGTCGACCTGTTCAACAAGCCGGAAGACATCGCGGTGATGAACCCGTACAACCGCCTGCCGGTGCTGGTCGAACGCGACCTGGTCCTGTATGAGTCGAACATCATCAACGAATACATCGACGAGCGCTTTCCGCACCCGCAGCTTATGCCGCCCGACCCGGTGATGCGCGCGCGCGCGCGGCTGCTGCTGTACAATTTCGAGGTGGAGCTGTTCAGCCGCATCGACATCCTCGAGGACGGCACGGTCAAGCAGCAGGAAAAGGCGCGCTCGCATGTGGCCGACCGGCTGACCGAGCTGGCGCCGATCTTCGTCAAGCAGAAGTACATGCTGGGCGATGAGTTTTCCATGCTCGATGTGGCGATCGCGCCGCTGCTGTGGCGCCTGAATCACTACGGCGTCGCGCTCGGCAAGCCGGCCGCGCCGCTGATGAAATACGCCGAGCGCCTGTTCTCACGTCCGGCTTTCATCGAGGCGCTGACGCCATCCGAAAAGGTGATGCGCAAGTGAGCCGATAGAGGTCATCCCGAGCAGTCCGGCGACGCGGGGATCCGCCTTCCTGATATCCGCGCAGGAGATTTCCCGCCGCATTCGGACCGACGAAAGGATACGTTCGCGCCAATGTCCGAACTCTCCACCAAACCTTACCTGATGCGCGCCATCTACGATTGGTGCGTGGACAGCGGTTACACGCCCTATCTTACGGTAACGGTGGACCCGCTCACGCGCGTGCCGATGGAGTACGTCAAGGAAGGTCAGATCGTGCTCAATATCGGCCCGATCGCGGTGGAGCACTTCAAGCTGGGCAACGAATTGATAGAGTTTTCCGCCCGCTTCAACGGCGCAGGACGCGAAATCTCGATTCCGGTCGGCGCGGTGTCCGCGATCTATGCGCGCGAGAACGGCCAGGGCCTGTCGTTCGAGGTCACCGCGGCGGACGCGGCTGCCCCCGCCCGGCCGGGCGACGCCGACGGGAGCGATGAAACTCCACCCGAGACACCTAGGCCTTCGGGCAAGCCCTCGCTGCGGCGAGTGAAATAGCGCGCGTTGATGTGGCGCGACGCGCGCCCGGCGAGAAACGGACGTCCGGTATCTCCCGCGTATAATATGCCGCACACGCCGGGTTAGCTCAGTTGGTAGAGCAGCGCATTTGTAATGCGACGGTCGAGGGTTCGAATCCTTTACCCGGCACCAGTTACGTGTCCGAAGTTGTCCGATAAAGGCCGTAAAGCCAAGTAAATACAAGGCTTACGGCATTTTTCTCGTCTGTCGCAGTCCGAGGCAGTCCGTTGCAATCCGGTGGTATTTGGTGGTATCTTTGATGGTATCCGCCATGTTAATGGTGGTATTTAAACGCTCTCAAGGACGCTCAAAATGCCGCTTACCGATACCGCGATTCGTCGCGCCAATCCCTTAGCAAAACCATTCCGCATAGCTGACGCTGCCGGGCTGTATCTTGAGGTGTCTCCGTCCGGCGGGAAGCTGTGGCGTTTCAAGTACCGATTCGACAGGAAACAAAAACTGCTCGCCTTGGGCATCTACCCGCAAATATCCCTCGCCAGTGCCCGGCAAAAGCGCGACGAAGCGCGAAAGCTGCTCGCCAGTGGCACCGACCCCGGCGAACAGCGGAAGGCCGCCAAGGCCGCACGGGATGGCCTAGCGGCGAACACGTTCGAGGTGATCGGGCGCGAGTGGTACGCCAAGATATCGCCGTCGCTCGCGGACACCACGAAAGATCGAGTGGTGGGTGGTCGCGTCGCTCGGCG
>JBQMQE010000099.1:11897-15258 GCA_052172655.1 Burkholderiales bacterium | reverse complement strand
CATGGCTACCTGAACCCCCAAGTGTTCATAACTGGGAAGTTCGCATAATGGCCGATAGCCGTCAAGCTAAAGTCAGCAGCAAATGCCGGATAGGCTTCGAAGCCTGCTTCACCTTGATTTCAATGTCGTAGACGAGCCGGTTCAGCCAATCCATCGGCTTGCGCTCGGACTGAATGGAGAAGTCGCCTCGCATTATTTCTTTGAGGCAAATACCACCGATACGCGCCCGGCAACCTTGGACCGAGCGCCGGCCTTGACGACGATCTCAACTTTGCGCCCGAGTCGGGTCAGACACTCGATCATCTTTGTTTCGGATATCCCGCGGAACCGGCCCCGCAACATGTTGGAAAGTTTTGGCTGAGGAATGCCGAACAACTTTCCCGCCCGGATTTGCGTCAGTTTGCGCCGCTTGATGATTTCTCCGATCTAGGTGGCCAGTTGCGCCTTGACCAGCATCTCGTCTGTATCCCCGAGCCCGAGGTCCGCATAGACATTGGTGCTGCCGTGTTCGATCTGCGTCATTTGTCCACTCCTTCCGCGGACAATACAATCTTGCCAACTTTAGTCGCGCCCCGACGAGGTCGCTCGCTAGCACATTGGGTCCCGGGCGTTCATGCGCAGGATGTTCTCATTGTGCGTTGGGCTCGTGCATCCACGCCGGGATGTCGCGCTCGCCATGCAGCACGCGCCAGACGTCGATGCGATCGGGGCGCTCAAGGTAGAAGACCACGTACGGATAGCGCGACAACGGCCAAGAACGCAGTCCGGGAAGGTTCAGTTCGTGCGCGTAGCGAGGTGAGCCGCTGGCCGGATGGCGGCCAATGTGGGTGTATGCCTGCTCCAGGGCTTCGATGAATCCCAGCGCCGCCTGAGCAGCGCCATCGCTCAGGTAGTGATCCACGGCCTCGTCCACGTCCCGGTTGGCCAACTCCCGCGGGATAACGGGCTTGGCCTTCACCCCCGCGCGCGTCTGCGAACGCGGCTGCGCAGCGCTTCGAAATAGACAGCATCAGCCGGCGCCGCTACCGCCGACTCCGCGCCGGCCGCCAGGAGCCCGCGCAACTGCAGCCTGTCCTGATCCCTGCGGATCAGTTCCCGCACGTATTCGCTGCTGGTGCCGTAGCCGCGCTGCGCAACCTGATCGTCCACGAATGACTTGAGCGAGTCGGGCAAAGAGATATTCATGGTGCTCATGCGCCAAGAGTAGATGATTTGGCAAAAATTGGCAAGATCGACTGATCGGCCGACTACGGCGTGCCGTTGCCGGCTCCGCCGCTCGCTGCGGAAATTTGCCGCGTCAGATGGCCGATCACCTGCCTCGCCAAATCGGGCGCAAAGCAATCGAACGCTTTCGGCTCGGCCATCGCGCGCAGCCAGGTGAGCTGGCGCTTGGCGAGCTGGCGCGTGGCGTAGATGCCGCGGTCGCGCAGCACGGCGCGGTCGTATGCGCCTTCGAGGTGTTCCCAGGCCTGGCGGTAGCCGACGCAGCGCATCGAGGGCAGTCCTGCGTGTAGCGCGTATTTCCCACGCAGGGCCGCGAGTTCCGCCACCAGACCCGCGGCCAGCATGGCTTCGAAACGCACCTCGATCCTCCGGTGCAGCAGCGCGCGCTCCGCCGGAACCAGCGCCAGAGACACGAAGCGGTACTGCACCGGGGCGGCCACGCGCGCACCCTGCAGCGCCGACAGCGGCCTGCCGTTGAGCCGAAAAACCTCGAGCGCGCGCTGGATGCGTTGCGCATCTGCGGGATTCAGCCTGGCGGCCGTCGGCGGGTCGATGCGCACCAGCTCGGCATGCAATGCGGGCCAGCCTTTTTCCCGCGCCTCGGCCTCGATCGCGGCGCGCACCGCGGCGTCGGCCTGCGGCAGGTTCGACAGGCCCTCGCGCAGGGCCTTGAAGTAAAGCATGGTGCCGCCAGCGAGGAGCGGCACGCGGCCGCGCGCGGTGATTTGCCGCATCAGGCGCGTCGCATCGGTACGGAACTGCGCGGCCGAATAACTCTGGTCAGGGTCGATGATGTCGATCAGATGATGCGGTACCGCGGCGCGCTCGGCGGCCGCGGGCTTGGCCGTGCCCACGTCCATGCCGCGGTACACCTGCGCCGAGTCCACGCTGATGATTTCGACCGGAAAACGCCGCGCGATCTCGAGCGCGAGCGCGCTCTTGCCGCCGGCGGTGGGCCCCATCAGCAGAACGGCCGAGGGCAGTCCTGCGGCCGATGCGCGGCGCATGCGAACAAACGTCGATTCAGCGCGAGGTTGCCGCCATCACCCGGGCGCTGCGCGCAGGCGCCGCGCCTCGTAAGCCTGCAGGTGGCAGTAGGCTGCAGCGAGCAGGCCTGTGTCGGCGCCGGCGGCGCGCGCATGCCGCAGCATGTCGCCGACGATGTGCTCGGCTTCGACGCGCCCGCCGGATTCGAGGTCGCGCAGCATCGACGCGGTGAAGGCCGAACCGCGCGCGAACAGCATGCCCTCGGTGCGCTGCAGGGACTCGGCGCGCGGCGCATGGCCGGCCGCGCCTGCCGCCGCGATGCAGCTAGCCAGCGCTTCGCGCATCAGCGCTTCCCCGTCCGCGGCGGCGAGAATTTCGCCCACGTTGGCGCGCATCAGGCAGGTCATCGCGGCCAGACTCGCGAGCAGCACGAACTTCTCCCACATGTCCTGCTCGATGTCCGCGCTGACCTTGCACTCCACCGAAACGCGCGCATACGCCTGCGCCAGTTCCTGCAGCAGGGCTCCGGCGTGCGCGTGGTTGCCTGCGCGCGGGCCGCAGGTGATGCCCTGGAATTTGCTCAGATGGCGTATGGTGCCGTCTGCTTCCAGGGTCGAGGCGATGTAGCAGGCTCCGCCGAGCACGCGCGCGCCGCCGTAAGCCTGCTCCAGCCGGGCGAGCTGCGCCATGCCGTTGAGCAGGGGCAAGATCAGGGTATTCGGCCCTATGGCGCCGCCGATCGCGGCAATCGATGCGTCAAGGTCGTAGGCCTTGCACGACAGCATCACCAGGTCGTAGTCCGGCCGCACCGCCTCCTGCAGCACTGTTTGCACCGGAATCTGCGCATCGCCCAGCGGACTCTTGATCGCGAGGCCCGCCTGTGCCAGCTTTTGCGCACGCTGCGGCCGCACCAGAAAAGTCACGTCGGCTCCGGACTGCACCAGACGACCGCCGAAATAGCCGCCTACCGCGCCGGCGCCGAGTATCAATACTTTCATTGTCGCTCTCCCGTTTTTCCTTGTTCGTGCTTCGTTGTTGGTCTGTCAAACCCGGGCTTATCGTCCGCGCAGGAAAAGTTTATCCAGGTCGGCCAGGCTCATCTGATACCAGGTGGGCCGGCCGTGATTGCACTGGCCGGAACGTTCGGTCA
>JBQMQE010000099.1:0-11885 GCA_052172655.1 Burkholderiales bacterium | reverse complement strand
GGTGCGCGCGCACCGCGCCGTGGCAGGCCATGGTCGAGAGCAGTTCATGCTGGTGCTCGGTAAGCACGCGGCTGCCGCCGAACTCGCGCACGTCGCGCAACAGCGCGCGCGCGAGTTCGGCGACGTCGGACGAAGCCAGCATGGACGGCAGCGCGCGCACCGTCAGCGCGGTGGGGGACAACGCAGCCATGTCGAAACCCAGCCGGCGCAGCACGCCGGCGTGCTCTTCCACCGCCGCCACTTCCAGCCGCTCGGCATTGAAGCTCACCGGTATCAGCAGTTTCTGCGTGCTCATGCCCTGCGCGTCCAGCGCGCCCTTGAGCCTCTCGTACAAGATGCGCTCGTGCGCCGCGTGCATGTCCACCAGCACCAGGCCCTGCCGGTTCTGCGCCAGGATGTAGATGCCGTGCAATTGCGCGATGGCGTAGCCCAGGGGCGCGTCGTCCTCCGCCTGGGAAGGCGCGGCGGCGCGTATGCTGTCGAACGCCGTTCGCGCCGCCCCGCCGCCCGGCGCGGCGGCCGGTCCCGGCGGCGGCGAGAACATCGCCTGATAGGCAGCCGCCGGCTGCGCCACGCCCAGGCTGGACTGGTACGGCATGCGCTGGAAATTCATGCCGCCCGCTGCGGGCACGGGCTGAACGGCAGTTGCGCCGGTCTGCGCCGCATTGCCCGAGAGCGCTTTGCTCACGGCGTGGAACACGAACTGGTGGATGGCGCGCGCATCGCGAAAGCGCACCTCGGTCTTGGCCGGGTGGACGTTCACGTCCACGCCCAGCGGATCGAGTTCCAGGAACAGCACATAAGCTGCGTGGCGATCGCCGTGCAGCATGTCCTGGTAGGCCTGACGCAGCGCATGCGCGAGCAGCTTGTCGCGCACGAAGCGGCCGTTGACGAAGACGTACTGCGCGTCGCGCGAACTGCGCGAGAACGCGGGCGAGCCGGCAAAACCGGAAAGGCGCAGGCCGGAGGAACGCTCGTCGAGCGCGCGCGCCGCGCCAACGAATTGCTCGCCCGCCACCGCGGCGATGCGCCGCGCCGCGTCGCCCGCCGGCAGATGCGAGATCACGCGGCCGTTGTGGCGCAAGCTGAATGCGACATCGGGCCTTGAGAGCGCGATGCGCTGGTACACGTCCTCGCAATGGCCTAACTCGGTCGCCTCGGTGCGCAGGAATTTGCGCCGCGCCGGCGTGTTGAAATACAGGTCGCTCACTTCTACGCTGGTGCCGCGCGGATGCGCGGCGGGCTGCGCCGCGCCCTGCTCCCCGCCCTCGGCGCTGAGACTCCATGCATGCGGCGCTCGCTCGGTGCGAGTGGTGAGCGCGATGCGCGCGACGGAGGCGATCGAGGCCAGCGCCTCGCCGCGAAAGCCGAGCGAGCGCACCTGTTCGAGATCATTCAGGCTCGCAATCTTGCTGGTGGCGTGGCGCGCGAACGCCAGGGGCAGATCCGCCGCGTCCATGCCGCCGCCGTTGTCCGTGACCTTGAGTTGCTTGACGCCGCCCTGCATCAGAGCGACGCTGATTTCGCCGGCACCAGCGTCGAGGCTGTTCTCCAGTAGTTCCTTCAGCACCGAGGCTGGACGTTCCACCACTTCGCCGGCGGCGATCTGGCTGATCAGGGTGTCTGGAAGAAGGCGGATCGAGGGCATGACTTCACGTTATTTCTGTGGCTAAGAGGGCGCTTCAGAATTACCGAAACAGCCCCTGAATCAGGGGGGCATGAGGGGAGACGCCCCGAAGGAAGTCCCCGGAGGGGATATCCCCTCACTTTTTAATTAGGCCCAAGTATACCGGGAACGCAGGGCGCTTGCGGTAAGATACCGCCTGCTTTTTCAGTCTGGAATTCCTGCCGGAAAGGGTTTGATGGAACTGCTTTTATTTTTCTGGGATCTGATAGTCAATCTGGACAAACACCTCGCCAGCCTGCTCGCGCAGTACGGCGTCTGGGTGTATCTGATTCTCTTCCTGATCGTATTCTGCGAAACTGGCCTGGTGGTGACGCCCTTCCTGCCCGGCGATTCGCTGCTGTTCATTGCCGGAGCACTGACGGCCGCGGGCAGCGGCGCCGGCCAGCTTGATCTCGTCATGCTGAACATCCTGCTGATCGCGGCGGCCGTGCTCGGCAACACTTCCAATTACTGGATCGGCCGCTATTTCGGGCCCAAGGTATTCGGCTGGAAGGATTCGCGCTTCTTCAACCGCCGCGCTTTTGACAAGGCGCATGCCTTCTACGAGCGGCACGGCGGAAAGACCATCGTCATCACCCGCTTCCTGCCGATACTGCGCACTTTCGCGCCTTTCGTTGCGGGGGTGGCACAGATGACACACGCGCGCTTCCAGTTCTACAACGTCTCCGGCGGGGTGCTCTGGGTCGTATCGCTCACCTGTGGCGGCTACCTGTTCGGCAATATTGCGTGGGTGAGCAACAATCTCACCGTGATCATCTTCGCGTTGATTATCGTTCCCGGCCTGCCGGCGCTGGTCATGGCGGTACGAACCTGGCACGAGCAGCGCCGCGCCCGCTTGGCCGCAAAGACGTAGGGCGGCGTTGCATGCCGCTGTGCACGCCGGCACGGTATTGCTTGCCGGTTAATCCGTGACCTGGTTCGCCGCCAGAGTGGATCTGGCCAAAGGCGGGTTCTTGGTGAAGTAGCGTTTGATGCCCTTGAATATGGCCTGCGCCATCTTCTCCTGGTAGGCTTCGTCGTTCAGCCTGCGTTCCTCTTCCAGATTACTGATGAACGCGGTTTCGACCAGGATCGACGGTATGTCGGGCGCCTTCAACACGGCGAAGCCGGCCTGCTCGACATCGCCCTTGTGCAGCGCGTTGACTCCGCCCAGTTCGGACAGCACCGCCTTGCCCAGCTTCAGGCTGTCGTTGATCTGCGCCGTCAGGCTCAGGTCGGCCAGCGTCATCGCCAGATAGCGGTCCTTCATGTCGAGGTTGACCCCGCCGATCAGGTCCGCATCGTTTTCGCGCTTGGCCAGCCATTTCGCGGCGGTGCTGGTGGCGCCGCGTTCGGACAGGGCGAATACCGAAGAGCCGCGCGCATGCGACTTGATGAAGGCGTCGGCGTGCACCGACACGAACAGGTCGGCGTGCACCCTGCGCGCTTTTTGCACGCGCACCTGCAGCGGGATGAAATAGTCGCCGTCGCGGGTGAGCACGGCGCGCATATTGGGCTCGGCGTCGATGATGGCCTTGAGCTTCCTCGCGATGGTGAGAGTCACGTTCTTCTCGCGGCTGCCGCGCCGGCCCTTGGCGCCCGGATCCTCGCCGCCATGCCCGGCGTCGACGACGATGGTCACCAGGCGCGCCACCGCCGGCTTCCCTTTGACGGCCTGCTCTCGCCTGAGCGCGGGCGCGGGTCTGGCCTCGAGCCCGGAAGTATCCTGCGCGGCGGGTGGTGCAGATTCTGTTCCCGCCCCTGCCACTTCGGACTTCTGCAACAGCGCCATGAGCGGATCCACCGGTACCAACGGGTAGACATCTAGCACCAGGCGATGGCCGTAATCGCCTACGGGCTTAAGCATGAAAATCTGCGGCCGGACCTCGGTCTTGAGATCGAGCACCAGACGCACCACCCCGGGTTTGTAACGGCCGGCGCGCATTTGCCCGATGTAGGGATCGCCGGGCAGGATTTTATCGGCAATCTCCCGCTGCACGCTGCCGAAGTCCACGCCTTCCAGATCGAGCACCAGGCGATCCGGATTCTTCACCAGCAGCAGTTCATGCCGGATCGGCCGTTCGGCCTCGATGGTGATACGCGTGTAGTCCTGCGCCGGCCAGACGCGCACCGCGGCGATGCGCTCCGCCGCGCCGGCACTGCCCACGGCACACACGAATACGAGCAGAACGAGTTTGAGACTGCCGGGGAATTGCGCAAGCCTACGCTTACCGCCGGAGGCGGGACGGTTCAGAGCGGCATTTGCACCAGTCGGTCTAAACATGCATGGCCACTTTCGGTTCCGGCGCTAACGCTCAGGTCACGCCCGTCGCCGGCAAACTCGAGCGCGAGGTCGAGGTCCGCGACAGGCAATAGACGGCCCGCCTTTTCCGGCCATTCGACCAGGCATACCGAGGTGTCGTTGAAGTATTCGCTGAAGCCCGCATCGCGCCACTCCTTGGGGTCTCTGAAGCGATAAAAATCAAAGTGGTACAAGTTTAACCTAGAAACCGTATAAAGTTCAACTAGAGTATAGGTCGGGCTTTTTACCCGCCCGGCGTAGCCCAGGCCGCGCAACAGGCCGCGCGCCAGCGTGGTCTTGCCGCTGCCCAGATCGCCATGCAGATACAGCGACAGACCCGGCACGATCACCCGCGCCAGGCGAGTGCCCAGGGCGAGCGTCGCGGCCTCGTCGTGTAAATGCATTTTGAGCACGCTGTGGTTATGATTAGGCATGTCCGAAGTGGCCGCAGATTACGATTACGCCCTGCTCTCCCGCAACATCAAGGTCTGGGGGCGCGAACTCGGCTTCCAGGCGGTGGGCATCGCCGACACCGATCTCGGCGCCGCGGAAGTCCGCCTCGGCGAGTGGCTCGCCGCCGGTTTCCACGGCGAGATGGATTATATGGCAAGGCACGGTCTGAAACGCGCGCGCCCGGCGCAACTGCGGCCCGGCACCTTGCGCGTGATAAGTGCGCGCATGGACTACCAGCCGCGGGCGGCCGCGGGCTGGTCGGTGATCGGCGCTCCCGACAAAGCCTATATCGCGCGCTACGCCACCGGCCGCGATTACCACAAGGTGCTGCGCCGCCGGCTTGAACAACTCGCCCGGCGCATCGAGCGCGAGATCGGCGCCTTCGGCCATCGCGTCTATACCGACTCGGCGCCGGTGATGGAGGTGGAGCTCGCTGCAAAAAGCGGCCTGGGCTGGCGCGGCAAACACACCCTGCTGCTGTCGCGCGATGCCGGCTCGTATTTTTTCCTCGGCGAAATCTACACCGACCTACCGCTGCCGGTAGACGCACCGGTCGCAGATCATTGCGGCAGCTGCAGCAAGTGCCTGGCCATCTGCCCTACCGGCGCCATCGTCGCCCCCTACCGGGTCGACGCCAGGCGCTGCATTTCCTATCTCACCATCGAGCTCAAAGGCGCTATTCCGCTGGAGTTGCGAGCGCTGATCGGCAATCGCGTTTACGGCTGCGACGACTGCCAGCTCGCCTGCCCCTGGAACCGCTACGCCAAACTGAGCGGCGAAGCGGATTTCCGCGTGCGCCACGGTCTGGACGATGTGCAGTTGGTGGAACTGTTTTCATGGAAAGAGAGCCGGTTCCGCGAGCGCATGGCCGGCAGCGCCATCCACCGCATCGGTTTCGAGCGCTGGTCGCGCAATCTTGCGGTGGGTCTGGGCAATGCGCCGACCAGCACTGCGGTGGCCGGGGCGCTGAGATCCCGCGCGGACGATCCATCGATGCTCGTGCGCGAGCATGTCGCATGGGCCATGCGGCGCCACGGCGTTTGATAGAGCGGTCTAATAGGATTAGTCTTCCATCATGCGCCTGTACCAACTGAAGCTGGACTACATCCCCGAACAAGACCGCATGCTGCTGCGCGCGAGCACCGACAACCAGTTCGAGGTGCGCCTGTGGCTGACGCGGCGCGCGCTGCGGCTACTGTGGCCGCTGTTGGTGCAGATGCTGCGTTCCTCGCCCGAAGTCGCGCGGCAAAGCAACCCGCAGGCGCGCGACGCACTGGTCGGCATGCAGCACGAGCAGGCGCTGCGTCAGGCCAATTTCGCCGACGCCTTCGAGGAAACGGCGCGCGAGATGCCGCTAGGCGCCGAGCCCATCCTGGTGGCGCGCATGCAAACCAAAAAGGACGACAGCGGCAACCATGTGCTGGGGCTGCTGCCGCAACAAGGCCAGGGCATGCACCTGACTTTGGATAACACCCTGCTGCACTCGTTTTGCAGGTTGCTGCAAAACGCTGTGGCCAAGTCCGACTGGGATATCGTTCTGGAAATGCCGGCGCTGCGGTCTCAGATCAACGCCGATGACGCGGCGGCGCCGAGAACCGTAAACTAAGAGCGCCTGGCAGATTTGCGGTTAGGCGCCTGATCTGGGGAAGCACAAGGGGAGGCGCCCCGAAGGTCTCGATGCCCCTTCCTCGGTCCCGCCTGACGGGAGAGGGGAAAGTCCCCCCCACCTCTTCGGGTGGTCCCGACCTTCGGTCTCCCACACCTCTTCGGGTGGTCCCGACCTTCGGTCTCCCACCCTCGGGAGATATCCCCCTCGTTTCGTAATAAGCTCTAGTCGCCTAGTGTCTCCAGCTCGGCCTGCAGCGCCAGCCATTCCTCTTCGGCCTTGGTCAATTCCGCGGCAATTTTTCCTTCGCGCACCAGTTCGGCCTTGAACTTGTTCGCATCAGCATAGCTCTCCGGGTCGGCTAGCCACTTGCCTAGCAGCGCGCGCTCGCGCTCAAGTTCGGCCATGCGCCGCTCGAGCTTGGTCAGGCGCTGTGCCAGCGGCCGTTTCTGCGCATAGCGCCGGTTGCGCGCCTCGGCCTCGTCGCGCTTTTGCTGTTTGCGCGACGCGAGCGCCGGCTCGGCTACACCGACACTCACTTCGCGCCGGCGCAGCCAGTCGCGATAGTCGTCCAGATCGCCGTCGAAAGGCTGCACCGCGCCATCGGCCACCAGCCACAGGCTGTCGGCGGTGGTGCGCAACAGGTGCCGGTCGTGCGATACCAGCACGATCGCGCCCTCGTACTCCTGCAGTGCGAGCGTGAGCGCGTGGCGCATTTCCAGATCCAGGTGATTGGTCGGCTCGTCCAACAGCAGCAGATTGGGCCGCTGCCACACCACCAGAGCGAGCGCGAGCCTGGCTTTCTCGCCCCCGGAAAACCGCGCAATGGGTTCGAGCGCCATGTCGCCGCGAAAATCGAAGCCGCCGAGGAAATTGCGCAATTCCTGCTCGCGTGTGCGCGGGTCCAGCCGCACCAGATGTCGCAGCGGCGATTCGTCCGGCCGCAGCACCTCGATCTGGTGCTGGGCGAAATAACCGATAGCCAGGCCCTTCCCCTCCTGGCGCGTGCCTTGCAAGGGGCCGAGCGCACCGCCCAGGAGTTTGATCAGGGTCGATTTGCCGGCGCCGTTGCGTCCCAGCAGTCCGATGCGCCCGCCTGCCGCTATGCTGAGCTTGATCCCCGCAATCACGGCGCGGCTGTCATAACCGGCCGCGGCATCATCCAGCACGAGCAGGGGATCGGGACCTGCCAACGGCTCACGCATGCGAAAGTCGAACGGCGTATCCACATGCGCCGGCGAGATGACTTCCATCCGCGCCAGGGCCTTCAGCCGGCTCTGCGCCTGGCGCGCCTTGGTCGCCTTGGCGCGAAAGCGCTCGACGTAGGAGTGCAAATGCGCAATCTCGCGCTGCTGTTTCTGGAAGGCCGCCTGCTGCTGCGCGAGCTGCATCGCGCGCTGTTCCTCGAACGCGGAGTAATTGCCCGTATAGAGCTTCGCCCTGCATTGCTCTATCGCCAGGATATTCCCGACGGTGCCGTCGAGAAAATCCCGGTCGTGCGATATCGCGAGCAGGGTGCCGGGGTAATCGCGCAGCCATTGCTCCAGCCAGATCACCGCATCCAGATCGAGGTGGTTGGTGGGTTCATCGAGCAGCAGCAGGTCGGAGCGGCACATGAGCGCGCGCGCGAGCTTCAGCCGCATGCGCCAGCCGCCGGAGAACGCGTCCACCTCTTGTTCCAGCTCGCCCGCTCCAAACCCCAGTCCGTGCATCAGGCTCGCGGCGCAGCTGCGCGCGGCGTAGCCGCCGGCGTGCTCGTACGCCTCGTACAGGCGGGCGAGGCGCTCGCCGTCGTCCTGTTCGTGCGCGAGCGCAAGCTCCTGTTCGAGCGCGCGCAAAGGCGCGTCGCCATCGATGACGAATTCGATCGCCGCCTGCGCGCTCGCCGGGATATCCTGCGCCACATGGGCGACGGCGAGCCGCCCGGGCAATTCCAGATCGCCTGCTTCCTGGTGCAATTCTCCGAGCAACAGCGCGAACAGGCTCGACTTGCCGCAGCCGTTCGGCCCCACCACGCCGATCTTCTGGCCGGCGTGCAAGGTTAGATCTACGCCTTCGAGCAGCAGCTTGCTGCCGCGCGCTAGCGTAAGTTGGCGTAGGGTGATCATTCGATGTCGGTATTCCGCGCGCGCAGAGCTCGGAGAAAACCCGGAACAGAAAATCCCCGGCGCCCTCCGCGTCCCCAGCGGCTAAAGCCTGGGTCTGGGCCGCACGCCGCCGCGGCGTCTTTCCCGGTTCGGCGGCACTACTGCACTTCTTCGGCGGGATCGAGCTTGCGCGCCTCGTCCTCGAGCATCACCGGAATGCCGTCGCGGATGTGAAATGCCAGCCGGTCAGCCTTGCAGATGAGTTCCTGTTCGGCCTTACGGTAAAGCAATGGTCCCTTGCAGATCGGGCACACCAGAATATCAAGCAGTCTTGAGTCCATTTAGCTTCGCCAGGATGAAATCGAAAAACGCCGGGGCCAGTTCGGCCTCGACCTGCAACGCGTACCAGTGCTCGCGCGCAAACGCTTCGCATTTTACCGCATCCTTCTCGGTCATAAGCAGCGCTTCGCAGTCGCCGAAATCGAGCTCGCCCGCGCTGTAGGCGTGATGATCCGGAAATGCGTGATTCACTGTGGCCAAACCCAGGCGCGCCAGGTGATCGAAAAAGCGCTGGGGATTGCCGATGCCGGCCACGGCGCGCAGCTTTTTGCGCGCGAACGCCGCCGCCGGCACGCTCTCCCGCGGTGGGGCGACGCGGCGGAAGATGTCGCCGCGCAGTTCCATCCGATATGCCGACTCGCGCATTGCGGGCAATGCCGAGTTGACCACCCAGGCATCGACCGGGCGCGACAGCGGCTCGCGCAAGGGACCCGCGGGCAATAGAAATCCGTTGCCGGCGCCGCGCTCATCCTCCACCGCGATCTCGATGTCACGCGCGAGGCGGTAGTGCTGCAACCCGTCATCGAGTATCAGCACATCGCATTCGGGATGCGCTGCCAGCAGGCCCAAGGCAGCCGCAGCGCGATCACGCCCTATCCATACCGGACAGCCGCTGGCGCGCGCCAGCAGCAGCGGCTCGTCGCCCACCAGATCCACGGCGCTGGCGGCGGTAACCGCCATTGGCGCCAGAGCGCTGCCGCGGTAGCCGCGGCTGACGATAGCAGGCCTGCGCCCGTTTTTTTTCAGCATCGCGGCCAGCCATAGAACCAGCGGCGTCTTGCCGGTGCCACCCGCCACCAGGTTGCCGACGACGATCACTGCCGCCGGCAGTCTTACCGCGGGCAAGGCGCCGCTGCGGTAAGCGAACCGGCGCAACGCAACCAACAGCCGATAAAGTAGGCTCGCCGGCCACAATGCGAGCGACAGCGCGCTAAGGCGATACCAGTGCTTCTCCGGAAAGCTTGCTCCCACTTCGTGCACTCCCCGGCGAGGGCCGCCGCGGCGGCTCAGAGTCAATAACAAAAACGAGGGGATATCCTCCGAGCGGGCGTTCCCTTCGATGGGATCGAGACCTTCGGGCGCCGCCTCTCGTGCTCCCCCAAAATCGGTCCTTAGCAAAATGACTTTTGCTACGGATTTTTCTATTTGGGCTGCGTTTGCGTGGCGAAGGAAATATGGCCGTAGCCGGCCAGCCGCGACGCCTCCATGATGTTGATCACCGACTGGTGGGTGGCATTGGCGTCGGCGTTGATCACCACTACCGGATCCACGAGCAAGCCCGCGGCGCGGCGCATCTCGTCGGACAGTCCGGTGACGTCACGGAATACCACCGGCCGTCGATTGACGGTGTACTGCCCGCCGGCATTGACCGTGATGTTGATTTCATTGGGCCGCTCCAACTGTTTCTGCGCATCGGCAGTAGGCAGGTTGATCTGCAGTTCGGCATATTTGGAATAGGTGGTGGTGATCATCAGGAAAATGAGGATTACCAGCAGCACGTCTATCAGCGGGATCAGATTGATCTCCAGGGCTTCTTTCGCCTGAAAGCGCTGGAAATTCATGCCTTGTCCGGGGACTGCTGCGACTTGGCGCCGTCGAAGTCGGTACGCTCGCCGTGTATCAGGTCGACCAGCTTGCTCGCCTGCTGCTCCATGTCCACCAGAAAGCTGTCCACCTTGGCGCGGAAATGGCGGTAGAAGATCATTGCCGGAATCGCGACCACCAGACCAAGCGCAGTGTTATACAGCGCCACCGAGATGCCATGCGCCAGCACCTGGGGATTGGTGCCCGAGGGCGACTGCGAGCCGAAGATTTCGATCATGCCCACCACGGTGCCGAACAAGCCCATCAACGGCGCGATGGTGGCCAGCGTGCCCAAGGTGGTAAGAAAGCGCTCCAGTTCGTGCGACACCGCGTGCCCCGCCTCTTCGATCGCTTCCTTCATCACATAGCGCGAACTCTTGTGATTTCTCAGGCCGGCGGCCAGCACCTGCCCTAGCGGAGAATCCTTGGCGAGCTGGTCCAGCATCTGCGGATTCACGCCTTGTTGCCGGTAGGCATTGACCACCTTGCCGAGCAAATCGGCGGGCACAATCTTTTCCTTGCGCAATATCATCAGGCGCTCGATGATCAGGGCGACCGCGATGATCGAGGCGATCAGCAGCGGGTAGATCGGCCAGCCCGCGGCGGTGATGAGCGCAAACAATTAACTCTCCTGGAATATTTTTGCCGCCGTCACTTTAGCTTCTGCGGGAGTTTTCAGCAAGGCTTAGCGCTCATTTCAAAATGAGGGGATACATCCTCTCATACTGCCTTTAGTCGGGGACGGTTTCGCTGATTGCGAAACGGCGAGTCAGCACCCGGCATGCACGCGTTCGATGATGTAGACGGTATTGTGCTGGCACGCATTGCGCGCGCTGCGACTGTGCTCTGCAACCGGCGCCGGCCGCGCAGAATGATGCCAAAAGCTTATCCACAATTTGTGTGGATAAAGTTGTGCACAGTTTGGAGAAAAGCAACTTAAGTAGACCGCGCAAAAGGTTTTTTTGCCGCCGCCCACAAATTGGGCGGGCTTTTTTAACTTTTAAAAACAGTATGTTATAGACGTCTCCTAGGGAGGCGGATTGCCCAATAAACGAGCAGGTCGCGCGCAAGCCCTTGCTGTGGATAGTATAATATCCGGACATGCCTTCAGAGCCAGATTTGACGCGGGTTTCGAGCCCTCTCCCTGCGGAGATCCTCAGCGTTTCCGCGCTCGCGCGCAGCGTGCGCGATCTGCTCGAACATCGCTATCCACTGCTGTGGGTGGCGGGCGAAATTTCCAATTGCGTCCGCGCCAAATCCGGGCATCTGTATTTTTCCCTCAAGGACGATGCGGCACAGGTGCGCTGCGTGATGTTCCGCAACCGCGGCCAATATCTGGATTGGGAGCCGCGCGAAGGCGTCAGGGTGGAAGTGCGCGCGCTGGTCACCTTGTACGAGGCACGCGGCGATTTCCAGCTCAACGTGGAAACCATGCGCCGCGCCGGCCAGGGCGCGCTGTTCGAGGCCTTTCTCAGACTGCGCGACAAACTGGACAAGGAAGGGCTGTTCGATGCCGCGCACAAGAAACCGCTGCCCGCCTATCCGCGACGCATAGGCATCGTGACGTCGCTTCAGGCCGCGGCGTTGCGCGATGTGCTCACCACGCTCGCGCGGCGCAATCCTTCCATTCCGGTGATCATTTATCCGGCGGCGGTACAGGGGGACGGCGCGGCGCAGCAGCTCGCCGCGGCTATCGCTACCGCGGCAAGACGCGATGAATGCGAGGCGCTCATCATGTGTCGCGGCGGCGGTTCGATCGAGGACCTGTGGGCATTCAACGACGAAGGCCTGGCGCGCGCGATCCACGCCTGTCCGATCCCGGTCGTGACCGGGATCGGACATGAGACC
>JBQMQE010000098.1:0-15306 GCA_052172655.1 Burkholderiales bacterium | reverse complement strand
GGCAGTTGCAATGCCGGCCGCGCATTGCGCTACCTTGAACCAGTGCAGGGTGTCCTGCCGAAATTGGAGGCGAAAGCGCCATGAACCAAGCGTTGAAGGACTTATCAGTTTGCGACGACTTCGGCAGCGTCGAATCGGCGCTGCGCGCGCTTTGCTCAGGATTCGGATCGCTGTCCCGGCTGGATGTACTGCCCATGGTCGACTCGGGCAAACGCAAAGCCGTTTGCCTTCTGCGGTTAGACTCCTCGGAGCAGGAGCAGAACCTGATGGCACAACTCGGCGCGATTCGGTTCGGGGAAGATTTGTGTGTCGTCGTCGATCTGAAAATGTCCGACTGAGCGCAAGCGACACGCCTCTTCATGTCGCAGATCCACCGGCGCGTAAGCTCGCGGCTGCGCATTCGGGTTGCCGGCCGGAGCAGCGCTGCGCATGCCTGCTAGGCCTTCGTCAGCACCTCGATTTTTTCGGCGATGCGGTAGATCAGGTCGTTCCATGATTTAGCGAAGGCTGCGGTGCCTTCGCGCTGGAGTTCGGCGGCCAGCGCTTCATCGCTGACCCCCTCGCGGGTGAATTCCGCGAGCACGGCTTCAGCATAGCCTTCATCGACCGGCAATACCTCGTCCACCTTGCCGTGCGCGGCGAAGGCGAGCAGCGTCTTCTCCGGTATGGTGTTGATGGTATCGGCGGCCGCGAGCGCTTCAATATAAAGCGTGTCCGAGGCCGCGGGATCTTTGGTGCCGGTGCTGGCCCAGAGCAAGCGTTGCGGCCGCGCGCCGGAAGCGGCGAGTTTCTGCCAGCGCTGCGATGCGAGCAGATCGCGGTAAGCTTTGTAGGTGCGCATGGCGATGGCGATGCCCAGGCGGTTGCGAAACCCGGCTGAAACCTTGTCCTTGACCGCCACGTCCCAGCGGCTGACGAATATCGATGCCACGGACGCGACCTTCGGATCGAGGCCGGCGGCGATGCGCCGCTCAATGCCGCGCATATACGCTTCGGCCGCCGCGATGTAGTGCTCGCGCGAGAACAGCAGCGTGACGTTGACCGGCACGCCGGTGAAGATGGATTCCTCGATCGCCGCTATGCCCGCGCCGGTGCCCGGAATCTTGATGAACAGATTGGGGCGCTGTGCGCGCGCATGCAGTCGCGCCGCCGCCGTTATCGTGGCGGCGGTGTCCTGCGCCAGCAGGGGCGATACCTCCAGCGACACCCAGCCGTCGATACCGCCGGTGGCGTCGTGGATCGGCCGGAACAAATCGGCGGCCTGAGTCAAGTCCTCCAGGGCGAGTTCGAAGAACAAGGCCTCGCCCGACTCGCCCGCGAGCGCTTTCTTGCGGATGGCGGCATCGTAGAAATCGCCATTCTTGATGGCGTGATCGAAGATCGTCGGGTTGGAAGTGAGCCCGGTCACCGCAAATTCCCTGATATAGCGGCTGAGGGTGCCGCTCGTCAGGAGGCCGCGCGTAATGTTGTCGAGCCAGAGGCTTTGGCCCAGATCGTGTAGCTGCTTGGTGGGGTTCATGTCGTCTCCTGTTGTCCATCGACGGACCTGGCAGGCCTCGTCGAAGCGGGAAAATCGTGGTCAAGCAGATCGCCGATACGCGCTATCGCCAGGTCGGCCGGCGGATAAACGGAAAGCGCATGCGCGTCGAGCGCGTAACGTCCCTGGCGCGGGAAAACGCTCGTCAGACGATCTCTCCAGAGTTTTTTCATCGCCGCCAGAATGCGCAGCTTGTCGTCCACCATGACGTAATGCCGGGCCGGGTAGCGCTGTGCCACCTCATCGAGCATGCGCTCCTTGTGAATATAGATCAGCACGCGGCCTTCGACCGCCTGCCACAAGCCAGAACGCTGGATCTTGCGCGGCTGGAACACCACATCGCCATCGGACAGGATGACGGTCAGGCCCAGAGTGCGCAAATGATCGATCACCCGCAGTGCGTGCGGATACAGCCTGTCGGCAAACGGATAGTCCACCAGAAACGCAGACATCTGCAGCAGTCGCGGATCGTTCATTGCACCGAGCCGGTAGCGCTGCAGCGCGCCGAGGTAGTCCGCGTAACCCAGCTCATTGCGCAAGGCCTCGAAGATTTCCCAGTATTGATCGCGGCTCTCGGGGCCGAACTCGTCTGCAAGATGCGCCCGGAGATCGTCGATCACGCGATCGTTGTCGAGCAGCGTGTTGTCGCAGTCGAGCAAGAACACGAGCTCATCGGGCGCCTGCGTCCGGCGCTTCATGCTGTTTGCGTCGCGGCCGACCGAGGCCGCGCTACGGCAGTCGCCGATCAGCGCATGGTCTTCAATCGGAAGTGGCATCGGTCAACCTGGGGTTGTACCAGCAGCCGTCGGCTGCGATCAGTGCGTCCGCTTCCTTTGGCCCCCAACTGCCGCGCTGGTAGGGCTTGGCCCGGTGATGCTTCGCCAGGACGGGATCCACCACCGCCCAGGCGGCCTCCACGGCGTCTTCTCGGGTGAACAGCGCGCCATTGCCGGCCATGGCGTCGCCCAGCAAGCGTTCATAGGGCGCTTCCTCGCTCGGCCGCTCATCACACAGGTAGAGTTCGCGCTGCGCACCCACGAACTGCTTCCCCGCGCGCTTGACGCGGGCGGCGAGCGCGACGGCGGAGTTCGGGGAAAGCCGAAAACGCAAATAGTTCGCCGGCCCGGCCGCGGGCGCCGAGTCTTCGAACAGCCGCTGCGGCGGCGGCTTTAGCTGAACGATCACCTCAGGTGCGGTGCCCGCCAGACACTTGCCGGAACGCAGGTACCACGGCACCCCCTCCCAGCGCCACGAGTCGATATGCAGCCGCAAGGCGCAGAAAGTCTCGACGTCGGATTTCTTCGCCACGCCCGGCTCCTTGCGGTAGCCGGCGTACTGGCCGCGCACCAAGTCGCCGGGCTTAAGCGGGCGCATGGCCTGGAACACATCGGCCGTTTCGCCGTGCACGGCGCCAAATCCACGATAGGTCGGCGGCTCCATCGCCAGCAGCGCGACGATCTGGAACAGATGATTCTGGATGACGTCGCGCAAGCAGCCAGCGGTTTCGTAGAACGCGCCGCGACTCCCGACGCCGAAATCCTCGGATAGCGTTATCTGAATGCTGGCCACGTAGTTGCGGTTCCAGATCGGCTCCAGGAACGAATTGGCGAAGCGGAAATACAGAATGTTCATGATCGCCTCCTTCGCCAGGAAGTGATCGATGCGAAAAATCGAGTCCTCCGGAAACACGGACCGTGCGACGCGGTTGAGGCTGCGCGCCGAGGCCAGGTCGCGTCCGAACGGTTTTTCGACGATGACCCGCGCCTGCTCGGCCAGGCCGGCGGCGCCGAGCCCTTCGATGACCGTGGCGAAGAGTTTGGGCGGGATCGCAAGGTAGTGCGCCGGGTGCCGCGCAGCGCCCAGTGCCTTCCTCAGCGCTTTGAAAGTGTCGGGGTCGTTGTAGTCGCCGTCGACGTAGCGCAGCGCTGAGAGCAGCCGGCGCAAAGCGGGCCGGTCGTCGATCTTGCCGGATTTCCGGATTCCATCTTCGGCGCGCTTGCGCAATTGCGCCAGACTCCACTTCGAGGAAGCGACGCCGACCACCGGGACGTCGAGGATGCCGCGCTTTGCCATCGCATACAGCGCCGGAAAGATCTTCTTGTGCGCGAGATCGCCGGTGACGCCGAACAGTACCAGCGCATCCGATGTTGCCGCGGCGCGGTTAGTTCCGTCCATCTCAGCCTTTTCCTTTCCTCTTCTCATCATGCCCGCCGAACTGCTTGCGCATGGCGGACAGCACGCGGTTGGCGAAATCCGCTTCACCGCGCGAGCTGAAGCGCTCGAACAGCGCGGCGCTAAGCACAGGGACCGGCACGGCCTCATCGATCGCAGCCGCGATGGTCCAGCGCCCTTCGCCCGAATCCGACACGCGGCCGGCGTAATCTTTCAGACCCGGGCTGGCGAGGAGCGAGGCCGCGGTAAGATCGAGCAGCCACGAGCCGATCACGCTGCCGCGGCGCCAGACTTCCGCGATCTCGCGCAGGTCCAGGTCATATTGGTAATACTCCGGGCTCCGCAGCGGCGCGGTTTCGGCGTCCGCTGCGCGCGCGCGCTTGCCGGCGTCGGCGTTATGCAGGATGTTCAGCCCTTCGGCATAAGCCGCCATGATGCCGTACTCGATGCCGTTGTGGACCATCTTGACGAAGTGGCCGGCGCCGGCAGGCCCGCAATGCAGATAACCGTGCTCGGCCGGACCGGCCGCGCCCTTCCTGCCCGGGGTGCGCGCTGCGGCCTCGACCCCGGGCGCGATGCTCTTGAAGATCGGGTCGAGGTGTTTCACGACCTCATCCTCTCCGCCGATCATCAGACAGTAGCCGCGCTCAAGGCCGAACACTCCGCCGCTGGTGCCGCAATCGACGTAATGTATGCCCTTCGGCTTGAGCGCTTTCGCTCGCGCGAGATCGTCGCGATAGTAGCTGTTGCCGCCGTCGATGATGATGTCTCCGGCCTCCATGCGCGCGGCCAGTTCATCGACTGTCTTGCCGGTCACGCCGGCGGGAACCATCACCCAGACAGCGCGCGGTTTGGCCAGCTTCGCGAGCAGCGATTCGATCGAGGCGGCGCCCCGAATGCCGCGGCCGGCGAGTCTCTTCACAGCGGCAGGGCTCACGTCGTAGACGACGCACTTGTGGCCATCCTTGGTCAGACGTCGCGCAAGACTGGCGCCCATGCGCCCCAATCCGATCATGCCGAGTTGCATCTTGAATCTCCTTGCCTAACTGGGTAGGGCGTAAGTTCTCACATTCAAGGCGGAGTTTCCAGGAGCGCAAGCGCCCGCCTGCGGAATGTGATCCGGGGAAACTGCAGCAATGGTGGTCGAAGGCTCGGGGATCATGAAAGACTTCCCTGGCGTTGTTGGGTGCGGTCGATCGCCGGTCACATCGCAATCAATATTTCAGACTGCGCAGCCAGTCGACAGTTCCACCGGCACTTGGCGATGCCCACTGTTCCGGACGAAATCGCGCACTGCGTCTGCCGATACTCGTGTGCCGCCGCAGGATGTGACTCGGTACGAAAATCAGCTTAGGCGCAGGCGCGGATATTTTCGGTGCGCTAGCGCACTTAGTCGGCGGGACGGACGCGACTCGGCCCCTGGCGCCACCTGCGTGTCCTAGGGGCAGCAGGCCGAACGGCGGCGAGGGTCGAGCCAGGCAGAAGAACGGGGGATATCGCTCGCGTCGTGACAGGCGGCGCTGAGCTCGTTATTGCGGCTTAGGATCGCGGCGTGAGTGAATCAGCCGCAATTCTGCAATCACTTCGGCAACAGCCTGTTTGCGTACCTTTGCGGCATCGTGGGAGTCCGAGTCCTGCGCGTCCGCGCCAGACTCCAGTACCGCCAGCTTGTCGAATACGCCCAGGGCCCGTCGCGTATCGTAGCCGGTCGCAAAGAAAATGGCCGCCCCGACCGTGTCCGCCTCGCGTTCCTGAAGTCGCGCCGTGGGCCGATAGGCTGCGGAGTAGGAATCCTTGGCGAGAAACTCCAGCAGCGCCGTGCGCGCGGTGGGGACTTTTTCTTTCCCAAGAAATTCCGCCATGAACGTGAGCTTCACCGAAGCGTGCCCGGCAAGGACATGCGCCGCCTCATGCGACAGGATCAAGGCGAGTTCGTCGTCGTTGAGTTGCAGCGCGCGCACGAACTTCGCGTCTACGAGTATGGTTTCCCCCGGGAATGCCGCGGCTCCGTAGCCGAAGTCATTGATTAATATGGCCCTCCAGGAGGAATCGGCAAAACGCGTATCGATGGCCGCCACTGCTGCGCCAACCGCGGCCATGACGGCATCGACGCGTGCGTTCAGGGTCCGGTCCTCGTCCAGCGTCTGGTCCTTGAGCGCCTTGCGCACATAGCCCGCTGCGAGTTCGCGCCATGCCGCTGCGGCCTCCGACTCCGGATAGGCCGCCTGGTTCCGCGGCCTGCCCTCCAGCGGAATCTGGGCAGAGCAAATACCGGCGAAAAGCAAAAGCACCACCGCGATGCACGTCTTCATGGCTTACTCCTCCCTCCATGTATCGGCAAGCGCCCGCGATTCCGTAGGCATCCCGTGTTTCCCGACGGGGTGCCGCGGCAAAGCGAGTATGTGGTTTTGGCTGCGAAAGCACAATAGGACGGATTCGTCTGTGTGCTGGCGCACATATAGCGAACAATTTTGGGACTTGGGACGCCGATCGGGTTGCCCGCGCCGGCCGCGTTCTCTGAACGGACAAAAGGCATCCGTACGCAGCCGCGGTTACGCTGCAGTGCGGGGACGGCGTCGAGTTCCTGCAGGAGATCGCAATACTGCGACCTGGTGCGGCACGATTCTGGTCGCCGTCTATGGCTCGCCGGTCAGAGCCGGAAGCCGTTCACCTGGGGCCGAATCCTGCCCGGTTTACGCCGCTTTCGAAAAATCGATCAGGCAGACATCAGCCAGTCTTTGAGCGGAGTCATATCACTTTCTTGCTTTGCCAAGCCCCGCACGCCTTCATTCCTGCGCAACAAGCGCCAAACCTGGCGACCGTGCCGCAGAACAAGGTCCTTGATCCGTACCGGGTAGTAGAAATAGATTTGTATGGAGTCCGGGCGCGCCGGATACCTGTGCCGTCTAGCGGTGCCGCCGCATCATCTCGTAAGCCCGCGCCCCAGCCGCCGCGTCCTCCATTTGAACGCACTGTCGCCATGGGTCCGTATCCTTCGTGTACCCCAGCTTCTCGCAATAGGGGCCGAACGTGGCCAGCACTTCGGCCGCGCGTTCTTCCATCGTTGCGCAGCCTGAAAGGAGGACGAATATCCAGACGTAGCGCATCGGCAGGCTCCGTTTGAGGCGGCTCGGGTCCGAAAACCAGACTAGCCTTTCTTGAGATCCTCGACAGCCTCCTTGACGTCGCCGACGCCCTTTTGCGCCTTGCCGGAAATCTGTTTCGCAAGCCCCTTGATCTGCTGTTCCTTGCTTCCAACCACTTTCCCCGCTTCTTCCTGTACTTTGCCGACCACGTCCTTCGCCGCGCCCTTCACCTGGTCCTTGTTCATGTTCGATTGCTCCTGTTGTAAGCGCCGCACTCAGTGCGATGAAAAATAAGGGCTATATCTTGCCCAGCAACAATAAGATCACCACGATCAGCAGTATCAAGCCAATTCCGCCGCTGGGACCATAACCCCACTCCCTGCTGTGAGGCCAGGTCGGAATCACGCCCAGCAGCGCCAGCACCAGGATGACCAGAAGTATCGTTCCTATGCCCATTCGGTTCTCCTCAATTGATTTCGCCGCCGCCCGGCCCGAACACCCCTATACATTTTGAATGCTAAATCCGCGCGCAACGCGCCGATGTGCGGTGGCGTACATAAGCCCGCATTTTTTTTCAATATTTGCGCGCTGGGGTCGCTGACGGGCTGCGGGCGCGGCTTTTATGGCGAATTTGTCGAGCGCGGGCAGACTATCCCTGCCTATCCGGTTTGTTGCCAAAATCGACCTGCTGTAGGGCGCAATAAGCGAAGCGCATTGCGCCGCATGGCGGCAACACATACGGCGGATTACGACCGAAGGTCTCGATCCCGCTTGACGGGAAAGTCCATGTGGGACGCTACGCTAATCCGCCCTACGAAAGCGGAAATGGCCTCTTACTTCTTGTCTTTGCTGATCTCGTGGCCGATGATGCCACCGACCGCCGCGCCGCCGACAGTTCCGGCCGTGCTGCCCCCCGTAAGCACGTTGCCGCCAATGGCGCCGACTCCGGCGCCAATCGCAGTGTCCCTCTCACGCGTCGTCATCCCGCTACATCCCACCAGGCCGAGCAGCACTGCTGCGGCCACCGCACTCACTGCCAATCTTTGCATCGTTTTCATGGTATTGCCTCTTTCTCGAAACTCCGGTAACGAAAAAACCCACCCTTGGCAGTCTGCCCCGCCCTGCCCGTGTCGATACTTGCAGGTATTGGATACCTTCCCGCGGACATAATGATTGACAAAAATCAACAGACGCGATGAATCGGCTGGGTACATTCAAAGCGCAGGCGAAACCGACAGGCGGTTCGCCGATTCAGGGAGGCTCCGATGTCAGGACGAGATTCGTTTCAGCCGTATCTGGAGGCGTGCTTCGCCTCCAGGGACAGGAAGCGTGCCCTGTGCGCACCGCATACGCCCAGGCGAAACCAGCTTCTTGCAGCGCTGCCGCTGGAGGACTATGAGCGTCTGCTGCCCGGTCTGGATCCGGTCCCTTTGCCGCTGGGTTGGACCGTGCACCGCGCCGGCGACCGGGAAAAGTACCTGTATTTTCTCACCGCGGGCATCGTGTCCCGGTTCTACGTGATGGAGGACGGGGCGTCGGCGCATTTCGCGCTCACTGGCAGCGAAGGCGTGATCGGCGTCACATCCTTCCTGAGCGGCGAAAGCACGCCGGGCGAGGCGGTGGTGCTGAGCGCCGGCCACGCTTATCGGCTGGGGGCGGAGCTGGTGAGAAACGAGTTCCGGCACGACGGCTTGCTGCCGCAATTGCTGCTGCGCTACATCCAGGCGCTGATCGCGCAGACCGGGCAGATCGCTGTTTGCAACCGGCACCATACGCTGGAACAGCAATTGTGCCGCTGGATCCTGACAAGCCTGGACCGGCTGCCCTCGAACGAGCTGAAGATGACGCAGGAACTGATCGCCGATATGCTGGGCGTGCGCCGCGAAAGCGTGACAGATGCCGCTGGAAAACTGCAAAAGGCGGGATTGATCCATTACAACCGCGGCCGCATTGCGGTACTCGATCGCCCGCGACTGGAAGCACAGGTATGCGAGTGCTATGCGGTGGTCAAACGCGAGTACGAGCGTTTGCTCTGCCCGACAACGCCATTGGCAACGCCGGCTTGCACGGCAGGCGTCGCCGGCAAAATGCGGATTGGTGAAGACGCCGCCCGCCTTACATTCGCCTGACGCTACCCCTTGCGCAGGCCACAGCGCAAACTACGCGAACTGCCCGAGCGGCCGGGTGCGTTGTCAAGCATCACCTTGATTTCTCCTCTTCGTGGTCCATCATGAGCGCCTTCAACCCGACGTAGGGCGCGGCCGTCTCCGTTGCCGGCATCGGTGCAGGCGTGTTTCGTGCCATCTCTGCTTCAAGTTCGTGCACTCGGCGTTCGAGAGACGCCTTGTCGTCCTCCAGGCTTGCGACTTGGCGCCGCAGCCGCGCACCGGCCCACTGTCCTTTGATCACGCTCGGGGTCGACACCAGGCCGGCGATCAGCGCACCCAGGCCGAGCGCCATTAACAGCACCACCGCCAGCGAGCTGTCGTAACGCCAGAAGGCAATGGCCACCGTCACCGGAACATCATTCTGCAGGGCAAAGCCGACGGCGCCGATGGTGACGGCGATACCCAGGATCAACAAGAGCTGCATGATTTCCTCCGTTCAGTGAACCGGCCGCCGTGACCCGGACCTTTGCGCAGTGCCACTACGGCGCGGTATAGAGCCGGCCTCACCGCACTGCGCGGGCGCGCATGCTCTCGGCGCAGTACGATTGCCGATGACTCTACGCGAACCATTCGGCCGGTTCAGTACGCCAGCGCGCATAGCGCGCTCGGACGTGCCGGACGCAATCGCTTGCGCGCCAGTCGGTTCGCTGCCGAACAGACGGCGCCGGCACGCGCGGATAATTTGCTTGGACGAGACAGGAGCCTGTTCATGCCTACAATTCCAAGACGAGCCGACCCGAACGCAGCAGAGGACGCAGTTCTAATTCCTGCCGCAAACACGACGCCCGCGCCAAATCGGGAACAACAACCCTGGTTCGGCCTGCGCGGCGGGGGAAGGGCGAAGCAGTTCGCCCTCAGCCTGAAGGCTAACGCCCGATGGTTGAAGCAATTCCTGCATGGCGGCAGGTGAGCGGCGCCATGCTCAATACTTGCAATGCCGCCCAGGCAAGGGCTCTGGCTAAAGGGCCATTTCTTCACGCGCCTCATTCTTTATCCGCCTCATTGCCGTCAGCACAATTAGTTGATATGCTGAGCTTGTTGTTGGTGTGATCGCTGGCACGGGCCAGCGTGCTTGACGGACGAACGGCGAAACCAGCAATGGGCGGCCCATGCCGCGCGCCTGCTGGGATTTGCTCGCGCATCACCGGTTGAATCCATGGCACTTGTTTTGGAAAGAAAAAGATCGATTTTTTGCCCGTATGTACCCTGCCGCACAGAGCGCCCATAGAAAAAAGCAAACAATGGCTGCGCCATGCATGCGCCGCCGTTTTTGGTTGGGCGTTAGCAGCCATATCTCCCCAATAAAGAGTGAAAGAACCAGCCATGTCGAAAATTAAATTAGTCACCGTCGCCTTATTGGCCTTGAGCCCAAGCGCCTTTGCCCAAATTCAGATCCCGCCAGGCGCGGGCGGCCAGATGCAGCAGATTCCACCTCCACCCGTCCGGGAAAAAGCGACTCCGAAAATCCGGATCGAGCAAGGCGGTGCGCCGGCCACCGCGGCTGCGGATAATGTCAAGATTCTGGTCAAGTCACTAAACGTGACCGGGCAAACGCTGTATTCCGAAGCCCAACTGATCGCGATCGCGGGGTTCAGTCCGGAGCGCGAACTGACGCTCTCGGAGCTGCGCGCAATGGCGTCAAAGATTGCCTATTATTACCACCTGCACGGGTATTTCGTGGCGCAAGCCTACCTGCCCACGCAGGACATCATGGACGGGGCCGTGACCATCACGGTTATCGAGGGCCGCTACGGCAACGTTACCCTGCGCAACCAGACCAACCTTTCGGATGGTCTGGCGAACGGTTTGCTCGACGGCCTGAACAGCGGCGACACGATTGCCATCGCCCCGCTTGAGAACCGCCTGCTGCTGCTCTCCGACATTCCTGGCGTGAGCGTGAAATCCACCCTGACACCCGGCGCCGCGGCGGGCACATCCGACCTGATCGTCGACGTGACGCCGGGGCGGCGCGTGACCGGAAGCGTCGAAGCCGACAATGCAGGCAACCGCTACACCGGCGAGTACCGTGTAGGGGCGACGGTGAACATCAATAATCCTGCCGGGCACGGGGATGTGGCAAGCCTGCGCGTGCTGACTTCGGGTTCCGGGCTGACTTATGGCCGCGCGTCCTACCAGATGCAGTTCGGCAAGGCGACCGCGGGGGTCGCCTACACCGCCCTCAAATACGAGCTGGGCAAGGAATTTGAGCCCCTGCAAGCCCATGGCACCGCCGAGATCGCGAGCGTCTACGGCAGCTATCCCCTGACCCGCTCGCGCAACACCAACCTTTACGCCCTGGCCGGGTTTGACGCCAAGACCTTCCAGGACAAGGTGGACATAATCCCTTCGGTCACCGACAAGAAGGCCAACGTCTGGTGGGCGGGCCTGCACGGCAACCACCTCGACAATTTCGGCGGCGGCGGGGCGAGCAGTTATTCGCTCACCCAGATTTTTGGCGACCTCGACATCGAAACCCCTGCCGCGCTGGCCGTGGATCAGACCGTCCCGGGGCCGCACACCAACGGGCGTTACCAGAAACTGTCGTACAGTGTCGCGCGGCTGCAGCGCGTCACCGACAGGGTCTCGCTCTACGGCGCGATCAACGGCCAGTTCGCCTCGAAGAATCTGGACATCTCGGAGAAGATGGGGCTGGGCGGCCCGTATGCGGTGAGGGCCTATCCGGTAGGTGAAGCCTATGCGGACGAAGGCTATGTAGTGACTCTGGAGGCGAGACTGCTGCTGCAGAAGTTCTTCGAGGACATGCCGAGGCAGATGCATTTGGTTGGTTTCGTCGACAGCGGCACGGTGACCCGCGACAAAAATCCCTGGACGAGCGCTGAGAACCACAGGACCCTGAGCGGGGCCGGGGTCGGGCTCACCTGGCAGGAATACAACAATTTTGTAGCGAATATGTACTGGGCCCATAAGCTGGGCAATGAGGTAGCGACCTCGGCCCCGGACAAGAACGGCCGGTTCTGGTTCCAGGTCGTCAAGTATTTCTGATTGCGGCATACGCAGAGAACAACGACTTAAGCGACCCCTCCTCCGCAAGTTAGTCCTCGCTTTCGCGCAGCACCAGCAGCGGCTCGCGCCGTTGCCGCGCCTGATCGCCGTTGCGTGCGGCGACGAAGGCGATGAACGCCTCCTGCCACAGCTCATATAACACCCCGCGGTAATCCGGCTCCGGAGGCGAAAAATTGTTCGCCTTATGTATGCCAGCGCACAGTGAGTCTCGGGCGCACGCAGTATAAATACCTTGAGAGGTGACCCCACGGCCGGCTGCATGCGGCTGGGCACCGTCTTAGAAAATAACGGAGAGACGCCATGAACCGCATTTATCGATCTATCTGGAACCAAAAGAGCGGCACGTTTGTTGCCGTCTCGGAAAACGCAAAAAGCTCCGGCAAGAAATCCTCGCCTGGCACAAGCACAGTGGCAAGGGTTACGCACTTCGCCCTGAAAGGGCTGGCGCTTTCCCTGATGCTGGCGTTCGGTTCGAATATCTACGCGCTGCCCACGGGCGGCGTGGTGTCCGCGGGCAGCGCGAGCATCGCCAGCGGCACCGGCACGACGACGATCAGCCAGGCCAGCCAGAACACGGCGATCAACTGGCAGGGCTTCAGCATCGGACGAACAGAAGCGGTCCGGTTCGTGCAGCCCAACAGCAGTTCGATCGCGCTCAACCGGGTGCTGGGTTCGGATCCTTCGAACATCCTCGGCAGCCTGTCGGCCAACGGCAAAGTGTTCCTGACGAATCCGAACGGCATCCTGTTCGGCCAAGGGGCACAAGTCAATGTGGGCGGGCTGGTTGCGTCCACTCTCGGCATCAGCGACAGCGACTTCATGGCGGGCAAATACAACTTTGCCGGCGCAAGCAACGCCGCAATACTCAACCAGGGAACGATCAACGCCGACGGCGGCTATGTCGCCCTGCTGGGCGCGAACGTGAGCAATGAAGGCGTGATCTCGGCCCAACTCGGCACGGTGGCGCTGGCCGCGGGCAACGCGGTCACCCTCGACGTGGCCGGGGACGGCCTGCTCAATGTCGCGGTGAACCAGGGCGCGATGAACGCGCTGGCACAAAACGGCGGCCTGATCCAGGCCGACGGCGGACAAGTGCTGCTGACCGCACTATCGGCGGGCAACCTGCTGCAAAGCGCGGTGAACAACACCGGCGTGATCCAGGCGCAGACCATCGAAAACCACAACGGCACGATCAGGCTGATGGGCGACATGCAAAGCGGGACGGTGAATGTGGGCGGCAAGCTGGACGCCTCGGCGCCGAATGGCGGGGATGGCGGCTTCATCGAAACTTCGGCAGCGCACGTCAATGTTCAGGACAACGCGCGCGTTACCACCGCCGCACCGAAGGGGCTGACCGGCACCTGGCTGATCGACCCGGTTGACTTCACCGTTGGCAGCGCCCCCGGAGACAACATCACGGGCGCCGCACTCTCCGCTTCACTAGTGGATAGCGACATCAACATCACTACGGTAGCCGGACCCGGTGTCGGCAACGGCGATATCAATATCAACGAGGCGGTCACATGGAACGGGAGCCTCGGGGCCTCGCTCGTGCCGACAACTCTGACATTGAACGCCCTGCGGAACGTGAATATTGACGCGGCAATTACCCCCACCAAGGGAAACCTGGTGGCGTGCTGTGGACAAGATATCAATGTGAGAGAGGCCATTACTTCGGTCAACGGCAGCGTCCTGTTGAGCGCCGGACAAGATGTCAACATCGTAAGGAGTCTTGCCAACCCGGCTACGGTCATTACGACGACCGATGGCAACATCAAGATTTGCGCCGGGCGCAATGTGAACCTGAACAACACGTTTAATGGGGCGGCTCTTATGACGCTGACCACAGGCAGCATTGTTGACGGCGAGAACCTTTCGACCCTCGGCGTGACACGCGGCCTGACACTGAGTGCCGGTACTGCCAGTACTGGACCCGGAGCGGCGGGCGGTACTGTGATCATTGGTGCTGGCACTATCATTACGGTCACCGGACCGGCCGGCATCTCACCGATCAACATTTCTTACAACCCGGCCACATACTTAGCTCCGACAGATTATTCGGGTTTCTTCGCTACTGGCAACGGCGCCCCGTATGCTCAGTTCATGCTGGTATTCCCCGACGGGGCGAACAAGATTTACGACGGCACGAGGGCGGCAACCTTCACCGGATTGAAGAGTAGCCCTGCCGGCGTCACGTTGGCTGGCGCCGGGACCGGCACTTTCGATACCAAGGACGTAGGAACGGACAAGACAATCACTTTCAGCGGCTTTACCCTTGCGCAAGGCGCAACCGAGACGGGCGGGACCGGAATTAACTTTGCCCTTCCGGTTTCTTGCTGCGCGCCTTTAGACGGCAGAACAAGCGCGAATATCACGCAGGCTCTGCTTACCTTGCAGGCAAACAACAACACGAAAGTCTACGGCCAAACCTTCACGCCCTTGAGCACCGCCTTTACGGTCCCGGTGCCCCCGGTGCCAGGTGAAACCGTCACCAATGTCACCGAGACCAGTACGGGCACGGGGCCGGCCGTCAGCGTGGCGGGCAGCACCTATCCGATCGTGATCACGCCAGGCAGCGCCACCGGCACCGGCGGCTTCCTTACAACCAACTACAACATTACCTATCTCGACGGCGCACTGGACGTGACTGCGGCTCTGGTGACCTTGCAGGCGGACAACGCGACGAAGGTCTACGGCCAGACATTCACGCCCTTGAGCACCGCCTTTACGATCCCGGTGCCCCCGCAGAACGGTGAAACCGTCACCGGCGTCACCGAGACGAGCACGGGTTCGGCGACGACCGCCAGCGTGGCGGGCAGCACCTATCCGATCGTGATCACGCCAGGCAGCGCCACCGGTTCCATCACTGCATCCAACTACATCATCACCTATCTGGACGGTGCACTGACCGTAAACCCGACGCCGCTGACGGTGACGGCGAACGACGCCACCAAGGTCTATGGCCAGACATTTACACCGGCAAGCACTGCCTTCACTACCACGGCGCTGCAAAACGGTGAAACGGTAGCAAGCGTCACCGAGGTGAGCCCTGCGGGCACGCCGGCCACCGCCGCTGTGCCGGGTCCGTATGCGATCACGCCCAGCGCTGCGGCCGCGAACGGTGCTTTCCTGCCAACCAACTACACCATCAGCTATGTCGACGGCGCGCTGACCGTGACCGCGGCACCGCTGACGGTGACGGCGTTGCCCGTCACGAAGGTCTTCGGCGAGACACCCACCCTGTCGCTGTTCACCACGACAGGCCTGGTGAACAGCGAAACCGTCGGCAGCGTCACCGAGACCAGCCCCGGCACGCTAG
>JBQMQE010000097.1:0-15732 GCA_052172655.1 Burkholderiales bacterium | reverse complement strand
GCGACGCTGCGCCTGGTGAAGGATCTCGGCGAGAGCGCAGTAGCGGTGCTCGGCAATCACGATTTTCACCTGCTCGCCGTGGCCGCCGGGCAGGCGAAGAAACACCGCAGCGACACGCTGGATCAGGTACTCGCGGCGCCGGACCGCGAAGAGCTTTTGGCTTGGCTGCGGCAACGGCCAATGTTGCATGTCGAAGGCGCTTGGGCGATGGTGCATGCTGGCCTGTTGCCGCAATGGAGCATTGCAACCGCGCTGGCACTGGCGCAGGAAGTCGAGATCGCGCTACGCCGCGCCAACTGGAAGGAATTTCTTGCAGAGCTTTATGGCGACAAGCCGGATTCCTGGAGCGAGGGCTTGCGCGGCGCGGACCGCTTGCGCGTCATCGTCAACGCCATGGCCCGGATGCGTTTTTGCACGGCGGAAGGCAAAATGGAGCTTCACACCAAAGGCGAAACAGCCAAGGCACCTCCTGGGTTTTTCCCCTGGTTCGATGCGCCCGGGCGCGCCAGCCGCGACCATACACTCATCTGCGGCCATTGGTCCACGCTGGGGCTGAAGTTGCGGCCCGACCTCGCTGCCCTGGACAGCGGCTGCGTTTGGGGCGGAAGCCTCAGCGCGCTGCGCCTCGAGGACCGCAAGCTGTTCCAGGTGCCATGCAAGCAGTGCCAAGTACCGGGCAAATAGCGCGGGCGCGTGGCCGGCGGAGCATTGGGCTTGCCGGCATATTCTCCATTTTTGTCTAATTGAACGCGAGGAGAATCGGATGAGCGACTGCGTATTCTGCAGCATCGTTGCCGGACAGATACCTTCGACCAAGGTGCACGAAGACGAACTGACGCTCGCCTTCATGGATATCGGCGAGGTCAATCCCGGCCACGTATTGGTGATGGTAAAACCGCATGTGGAAAATATTTACGGCTTGGATGACAGGCTCGCTGCCGCCGTGTTCCAAACCGCGGCGCGCGTGGCGCGGGCGGTGAAAAAGGCCTATTCGCCAGAGGGGGTGACGCTATACCAGGCCAACGGCCCTGCCGCAGGCCAGACTGTGTACCACTTCCACCTGCACCTCGTGCCGCGCTACGCCCGGGACGGGATGCGCCTTACCTGGCCGGCGAAAAACCCGCCGCGCGAGCAGCTGGAAGCGAATGCAGCAAAGCTGCGCGGGGCGCTGGAATAAGAGCAGCCGCTTATTGCCAGGGCGGTCGGATCGAAGCGCTTTCACGATTTGGCAAACGGCGGCCTGCTTGCCACGTTTGTGGAAGGCATTCTACCGAATTAGTGAGTCACCCGCGTTACTCCGCCGCCGGAGAGCAAACGCACGCGCTCGCCCGGCCTGAAGCTTTCGTCGGCGTCCTGGGTGATGGCGCGCAATTCACCGTTGTCGAGCTTGACCGTAATCTCCAGCCCCTGCTTCTTGGTCGTACCCTGCTCGATCGCGTTGCCAGCCACGCCGCCGGCCACTGCGCCAAGGATCGTACCGATAGTGCTGCCCTTGCCACCGCCGATATTGCTGCCGGCCACGCCACCGACCACGCCGCCGGCTATGGTGCCGACGCCGCTCTTGGAGCCTTCTATAGTCACTTGGCGCACGCTTTCAACCACGCCCATGCGCACTGTCTGCTCCTGCCGCGCCTGACCGCCGGAATAGACGCTGCCCGAACTGGTGCTGGCACAGCCGGTAATGAGTGTGGATGCGGCGATCGCGCCCGCAATCGCCAATCTGGTGAATATCCTCATAGCTAGTCCCCTTATCCTAATTGCGCGTCGAAATGCTTGCGGTAGAGCCCCTCGATCTCGGCGCGCGTAGCGCGATGGTTTTGGCCGCCGCGCGCGCCTACCTTGATCGCGCCCATTAGCGAGGCGAGTTGGCCGGTCGAACGCCAATCCATGCCGGCGGCAATGCCATAGAGCAGACCGGCACGATAAGCATCCCCACATCCGGTCGGATCGACGATATCTTCCACTCTAACGCACGGGATCTCCAAGTGTTGACCGCCGCTGTAGATTTCCGAGCCCTTAGCGCCATGCGTCACTATCAGCGCCTCCACCCTTTGCGCCAAATCCGCGATCGATTCACCGGTTCGCTCCTCCAGCATCTTGCCCTCGTAAGAGTTGACCGCGACATAGCTCGCAAGTTTCACGAACTCGAGCAATTCGGCGCCGGAGAACATGGGCAGCCCCTGGCCGGGGTCGAACACAAATGGAATGTTTTCCTCCTTCAACTCGCGCGCGTGCTGCAGCATGCCCTCGCGCCCGTCGGGCGAAACGATGGCAAGGCCGACCTCGCCCGCCGCAGCGACGTTGTTGAGATGCGAATGGCCCATTGCCCCTGGATGAAAGGCCGTGATCTGATTGTCGTCCAGATCTGTGGTGATGAAGGCTTGCGCGGTGTAAGTGCCGGCTACTTCGCGCACATGCGTGCGCGCGATGCCGAGTGCGTCCAATCGCCTGTAGTAGGAGTCGGCGTCTTCGCCCACGGTGGCCATGATCAGCGGCTCGCCGCCGAGCAACTGCAGGTTGTAGGCGATATTGGCGGCACAGCCGCCGAACTCGCGCCGCAAAGCCGGCACCAGAAAGGCCACGTTAAGCATGTGGATCTGGTCGGGCAGGATGTGCTCGCGAAAACGCCCCTCGAACACCATAATATTGTCGTAGGCGATTGAGCCCAGTAGCAAAATGCGCATGGTTTGATATTCCGTCGTTGTGAGCCCTGCTACGGGCCCTGCGTAGCGTTGCAAGAGCCGTCGAGGATACCCGAATTCCGTCTCGGCGCCGGTTACAAAACGAGGGAATATCCCCCGAGGGGACTTCCTTCTGGCGCCTCCCCCTCATGCTCCCCTAGCTCGGCCCGTCGCGAAATGAATTTCGCAACGGGTTCTCAAGGATAAAACAGATACAGGCGGTAGCCGGTGGCCTTGACCTGTGAGCCCTCGATAAAAACCTTTATCGCGATTTCGGTATTGGCGGCGAACCCTGCCTGAGTGTCGGCGGCGTTGCCGATGTAGTCCTTCGGTGCCAGCACGCGCCGCACTACCGGCTGGTCCTGTGCGTCGGTGAGAGTCAGTTCAAGCATGGGCAGCTGTTGATCGAAAATGGCCCTGTTCTTGAGCGTCGCCGACAACACCATGATGTTGGGATTGGCCGTGTCCGCCTGCAAATCCGAGGCTTCTATGCTCATCTGCTCGATGCGCCGCGGCAGCGGCAGCTCGCAACTCAGGCGCGCGCACAGCGCGGCAGCATAGGGCTTGACCTCGGGAAAGAGCACGATGAGGGCGCTGCGGTAGTGATACGATGCCTGCGCGAGCAAGACCAACAACAACAAGAGTGCACCCAGTAACCAGGGCCAGCGGCGCGCGCGCCTGGCCGGATCCGCGGCTGCGATCGGACCGAAATCGAATGAGCCTGCGCCGTACTCAATCCCGGGGGCGACGCTCGCCGGCTGCGCTGGCGCGGACTCGGGCATGGCCGCTTCAGTCATTCCGACTCCGTCTTCCATCGTTTCGGCGTTGACGTCTGCGCTAGGCTCGATTGCGGGCACGCGCATTTCAGCGCCGCCATCCGCCGCTTCCTCCGGCCCCGACAATTCCGGCACAGGTTCCGCCGCTGCCATGACGGCGTTCATGTCGGTGCGCTCGTGCGCTGCCGATGGTTTGCGCGCCGGAGCGACCTCCGCGATCAGATATTCGAGCGCATCGAATACCCGGTTGCATTTGCCGCAGCGCACTTGCCCCGCGCGTGCAGCGAGTTGCTCGGCGTGCACGCGAAAATGGGTATGGCAGGAAGGGCAGTGAGTGATCATGGCCGCAGCCCATCGAGCAGCACCCAGTCCCCGTCGCCGTCGTAGACACGCATGGCGAACCACGGCGCGTAGGCCGCCATCACTTCCTCCGCCTGCGCCTCAAGTATGCCCGACAGTGCGATGCGCCCTCCGGTGCGCGTGTACCCGGCGAGCAAGGGCGCAAGCAGTATCAGCGGATTGGCAAGAATATTCGCGACCACGAGGTCCGCCTGGAAATCAGCAGCCGTCTCCGTGTTGATAAAGCGGGCGTCGACCCGGTTACGCTCGGCGTTCGCCCGCGCCGCGTGGAGCGCCAGCGGATCCACGTCCACGCCGAGCGCAGCGCTCGCGCCTAGGCGCAGCGCGGCGATGGCTAATATACCCGATCCGCAGCCGTAGTCCAGAACGCGCTCGCCACCGCGTATCGTCCGCTCCAGCCACTGCAGACACAGTCGCGTGCTCGGATGACTGCCGGTACCGAAAGCGAGTCCGGGGTCAAGCACGAGGTTGACCGCATCCGGGTCGGGCGCCATCGCCCAAGATGGCACGATCCACAGTTTGTCCGAGATGCGAAGCGGCTCGAACTGCGACTGACTGCGCCGCACCCAATCTTGTTCCGCCACCGGCTCGACGCGATAATCCGGCACTGGCGCCAGGCCGATCTGGGCGCAGGCGGCGGCGGTGAGCTGCGCGGGATCCGCATGTTGCTCGCACAGCGCATTGATCAGGCTTTGCGGCCAAGCAGTCTCAACCGGCATGCCAGGCTCGCCGTACAGCGGCGTCTCCGCGGCGGTGCCGGCGCTGGCATCTTCCACGCTGACTGACAGCGCGCCCTGCGCAAGCAGCGCGTCGCTCAGCTTATCGGCAACGCGCGCGTCGGTATGCAGCAGGATCGACACCCAAGCCAGGAGATCACCCTTTCTCGAGTTTCTGCTGCGCCAGCTTTTGCTCGAGATAATGAATGCTGGTACCGCCCTTGACAAAACGTTCGTCGAGCAGCAGATCCTGGTGCAGCGGAATATTGGTCTGAATGCCCTGCACCGCCATCTCGGACAGCGCGATACGCATGCGGCGCAGCGCCTGATCGCGCGTGGCACCATAGGCTATGACTTTGCCGATCAGGGAATCGTAATTGGGCGGCACAAGATAGCCCTGGTAGATATGCGAGTCGACGCGGATACCGGGCCCGCCCGGTGGATGGTAGGAAGTAATGCGGCCCGGCGAAGGCGTGAACTTGAACGGGTCCTCGGCATTGATGCGGCATTCTATGGCATGCCCGCGTAGCACTACGTCGCGCTGGCGCATGCGCAGCTTTTCGCCGGCGGCGACACGGATCTGCTCCTGCACCAAGTCCACACCGGTGATCATTTCTGTCACCGGGTGCTCAACCTGGATACGCGTGTTCATTTCAATGAAATAGAACTCTGCGCCCTCGTACAGGAACTCGAAGGTGCCCACACCGCGATAGCCGATCTTGCGGCAGGCTTCGGCGCAGCGTTCGCCGATGCGGATGCGCTGGCGCTCGGTCATTCCCGGCGCCGGCGCCTCCTCGATGATCTTCTGGTGCCGGCGCTGCATCGAACAGTCGCGCTCGCCCAGGTAGACGGCGTTCTTGAATTCGTCGGCGAGCACCTGAATTTCGATGTGGCGCGGATTTTCGAGAAATTTCTCCAGGTAAACCTCGGGATTGCCGAAGGCCGCCTGCGCCTCCTGGTGAGTCAGATTCACCGCAGCGAGCAACGCGGCCTCTGTGTGCACTACGCGCATGCCGCGCCCGCCGCCGCCGCCTGAAGCCTTGACGATCACCGGATAGCCGATCTTACGCGCTATTTTTACGATTTCGTCATTTTGCTCCGGCAACGCTCCTTCAGAGCCGGGCACGCAGGGGACGCCGGCCTTGATCATCGTCACCTTGGCGTTGATCTTGTCGCCCATGAGCCGTATGGTTTCCGGGCGCGGACCGATGAAAACGAAACCGCTTTTCTCGACCCGCTCGGCGAAGTCGGCGTTTTCGGCAAGGAAGCCGTAGCCGGGATGGATGGCCTCGGAATCGGTCACCTCCGCCGCGCTGATGATCGCCGGGATGTTGAGGTAACTGGCCGCGGATGGGGCGGGGCCTATGCATACCGATTCGTCGGCGAGTTTGACGTACTTGGCCTCACTGTCGGCTTCAGAATGCACCATGACGGTCTTGATGCCCAACTCACGGCAGGCGCGCTGGATGCGCAGGGCGATTTCGCCCCGGTTGGCGATAAGGACCTTCTTAAACATGGTAGTGAACGAAATCCACGGGCACGCCGGCCGGCGTTCGCGCGCCCGTGCCAGAGGTCCGGGTGCTCCTGCCCACTCCTAGCTCCTCCTGCCTCAATCTATCACCACCAAAGGCTCGCCATACTCGACCGGCTGGCCGTTCTCTACGAGTATCTCCTTGATGACTCCGTCCTTGTCGCACTCTATTTCGTTGAGCAGCTTCATCGCCTCTATGATGCATATGGTGTCGCCCGATTTAACCGTGTCGCCCACCTCAACGAAGGGCTTAGCACCCGGCGAGGAAGAACGGTAGAACGTGCCCACCATGGGCGACTTGACCAGGTGACCGGGGATTTCGGCGGGCACGACCGCAGCAGCTGGCACCTGCACCAACGGCGCTGTCGGGGTTGGGACAGGAGCGGGGGCGGCATACGCGGTTCCCGAGCCACCGCTCTTGACGATTTTGACTTTCTCCTCGCCTTCGGTGACCTCCAACTCCGAAATACCCGACTCCTGCACCAGATCTATCAATTTCTTCAGCTTACGCAAATCCATGACGGTTACTCCTTGCTGCGCGGCGAGCACCCGGTGCACCGGAATGCGATGTTAGGTCTGCCGCAGAATGAACTGCAGTGCCAGTTCGTAGCCGTGGCTGCCCAGGCCGCAAATCGTACCGGCCGCCAGATCGGAAAAATAGGAATGGCTGCGAAACGGTTCGCGGGCGTGGATATTGGATAAATGGACTTCAATGAACGGAATCGCCACCCCCGCCAAGGCGTCGCGTAAGGCGACGCTGGTATGGGTGAAGCCGGCTGGATTGATGATAATGGCAGAGACTTGCTGTTTCCTGGCCAGTTGCACCCGGTCGATCAGCGCTCCCTCATGGTTGCTCTGAAAGCAGATCACCGCCACGCTCGCAGCCTTGCCTTGGGTGATCAAGCGGCGGTTGATATCCGCCAGGGTTTCGCGACCGTAGACCTCCGGCTCCCGGATGCCCAACAAATTTAGATTGGGACCATGCAGGACGAGTATTTTTTTCGAGCCATCTTGCTTAGCGCGGCTTGCGTTTCTAAGCGAAACTACGTTGGATGTTCTTTTCAGCATATCTGCTAGTTTGCAGGAATTAGGCCCTAATTGTCCAGCTTTTCAGCGAAGTTCAGGCAAAATGATGGGATAGATCCCGAGTACCGCTAGAGCAGCGGCGCCAGGACCGCGCCCAATGATGCCTCGGTTAAGGCACCGACATGGGTAAATGCCACTTTTCCAGCACGGTCCATGACCACAGTAAACGGCAAGACTCCGGCTTGATTGCCTAGGTCCTTGCTTATGCCCAAGGTTTCCGCTGTAGCTATGAGCAAACCATAGTCGATGTTTATTTCATCTGCATATTCCCGTACTTTAACAACATCATCGACGGCGATACCTACAATTACCACGCCGTTAGCCGCATATTTCTTTTCAACCCTCTTTAGCGCGGGGATCTCCTCCCGGCAGGGCGCGCACCAAGTCGCCCAGAAATTCACCACCAGTACTTTGCCACGCCATTGGGAGAGCGTCTGCACCCTGCCGTTCAGGTCGGTGAGCGGTGCCAGCAGCAGTTTCCGGGCAGCACCTTCGGTCGCCGGCGCGTTCGGGCTAGCCCGGTTGAAATAGTAGCCGGCAAAACCGGCGGGGCCGCCGCCACCATCAGGAAGACGCCCGCGTGGAGCCGCCTATTCACCGCTGGCAACCAAGGTCCGCACCGCATCCAGGCCGGCACGCTCCAGCGGCCGGCCCAGAGGGGAAGTCTTGACGCTGCGGCGCTCATCGCCGGCGCCATAGACGGCCACCCGAACCGGGGTGCCCTCCCAGTCCATGGACAGCACGCTAACCGCCCGTTCCTGATTTCCGCTGTAATGGTGCAACTCTGACGTTTGGTAGGGTATGTTGCGATTCAGGAGAAATATCTCCAACTCCTTGCCGCTGTCGGCAAACACCTGCAGATCAATATCGGCGTAGCGCCCGGCCGTGCCCTTCAACACCGGGCCGGTGAGGTAGGGCTTGAATGCCGCAAGCTGTTCCATCGCCGCCAGGGCCTGACTGCGCAGGTAACGAACGCGTTCGCGCTGTTCCTCGCCCTGGTACAAAGACTGGTATACGCGCAGCTCGATCTCGATCTCGTCGTTGTTGGGCAGGGACTGGGTATCCCCTGCGCCCAGTTGGCGCGCCGCCTTGCGCTTGGCCATGGCGAAATCCTCGATGCCGTCTTCAGCCATGATGCGCGCGGCGACCACGGCGATCCGAGCGCGCATATGTTGTTTGAACTTTTGTTCCTTGGGCATCGCAGCACTCCGCGCGTACGCATGTCGGAATAATAGCGCAGCGGGGGCACGAGCGAAATACGGTAAACTCCCGAGCGGCATCATGGCGGGGTCGCAGGACGGCGAATCCGCGTCAACAGACTAAGCTGCTGCTGCGCCGCTATGGCCGACCAACCAACAGACCAAACGTTCCGCTCATGCACATCCACATCCTCGGCGTCTGCGGCACTTTCATGGGCGGCCTCGCCACGATCGCGCGGCAGGCGGGCCACGACGTAACCGGCTGCGATGCCAATGTCTATCCGCCCATGAGCAGCCAGCTCGAGGCGCAGGGCATAGATCTGATCGAAGGCTACGGCGCCGAACAGATCAGCTTGAAACCCGACTTGTGGGTGATCGGCAACGTGATCACCCGCGGCACGCCCCTGATGGAAGAGATCCTCGACTGCGGCGAGCCCTATATTTCCGGCCCGCAATGGCTAGCGGAGAACGTTCTACAAACGAAGTGGGTACTCGCAGTCGCCGGCACCCACGGCAAGACGACCACCTCCGCCATGCTCGCGTGGATCCTGGAGGCGAGCGGCAAGCACCCTGGCTTTCTCGTCGGCGGTGTGCCGCAGAACTTCGGTACTTCCGCCCGCTTGACTGATTCCCGCTTTTTTGTGATCGAAGCGGACGAGTACGACACCGCTTTTTTCGACAAACGCTCCAAGTTTCTACATTACCGCCCAAGAACCGCGATTTTGAATAACCTGGAGTTCGATCACGCTGATATATTCAGCGATCTTGCCGCTATCGAGCAGCAATTTCACCATTTCGTTCGAATAATTCCACGGTCGGGTTTGCTTGTGGCTAATGGCAATGATATGGCTCTCGCGCGGGTTTTGAGCCAAGGCTGCTGGACTCGCGTAGAGCATTTTGGCACCGTCAGCGGCTGGCAGGCCGAAGCGCAGGACGCCGATGCCTTCCGCGTCAGCCTCGCAGGACAAGAGCAAGGGAGGGTGCGCTGGGATCTGCCCGGCGAGTACAACCGTTCCAATGCACTGGCCGCCATCGCTGCCGCCCGTCACGCCGGCGTGGATCCAGGCGCCGCCTGCGCAGCGCTGGGGCGTTTCGACAGCGTCAAGCGCCGCATGGAACTGCGTGGCACGGCAGCCGGAGTCGCGGTATACGATGATTTTGCCCACCATCCCACGGCGATTACCGCCACGGTAGCGGGCCTGCGCCGCAAGGTCGGGAAGGCGCGCATTCTGGCCGTGCTGGAGCCTCGCTCCAATACCATGAAACTCGGCGTCATGAAAGACGCAATCCCCGGCAGCCTGGCAGAGGCTGATCTGGTCTACTGCTACAGCGCCAACCTGGACTGGAATCCAGCGGGCGCGCTGGCTCCGCTGGGCGCCAAAGCGGTCTGCCATGACGATCTCGATGCCTTGGTTGCCGCCATCGCTGCCGAAGCCAAGCCAGGCGACCAAGTGCTGGTCATGTCCAACGGCGGCTTCGGCGGCATACACCAGAAACTGCTGGACCGGCTGGGCGCCGATAGCAATGAAGCTGTCCTAGAATCACCGAAATGGCCCGACACTTAGGGGAGGACGTTGTCGCTTTGAGATGCTGATCTATCTGCACGGCTTCAACAGTTCACCCGGATCGCACAAGGCGCAACTGCTCAAGCGCTATATGGAGGAGCGCGGGCTGGGCGATCACTACTGCTGCCCTGCGCTGCCGACGCTGGGCGCACGCGCCATCGCCGCGGTCGAGTCCGAGATTGAGCAACATCCGCGCGAGTCCATCACCCTGGTCGGAAGCTCGCTCGGCGGCTTCTACTCCAGCTACCTCGCCGAGCGCCACGATCTGCGCGCGGTCCTGATAAACCCTGCCGTCTTTCCGCACGAGGGTTTGCGCCCGTACCTCGGTATACAGCGCAACCTGCATACCCAGCGGCCATATGAACTTACCGAAGAGCACCTGCGCCAGTGGGAAAAGCTCTACCTGCCCAGCGTACGCCCGCAGCGCTATTTGTTGCTGTTGGAAACCGGGGATGAGGTGCTCGACTATCGGCAGGCGGTGCAAAAATACGCAGGCGCGCGCCAGATCGTAATCGAGGGCGGCGACCACAGCCTCATGAGCTTTGCCGAGCATATCCCGCTGATCCTGGAATTTGCCGGGCTGGCGCGCGCCTGCTGAGTCTGGCCACAGACGGCAGAAGGCCCCTCAGGTCCGGATTTCCCGATGCGCTACGCCGCGTGCGACTGCGGTTGATACCCCTTGGGCAAGCCTGCCTCGGCTATGTGGCCAAAGAGCTCGGCTTTGAGGAGGGCCGCGAACGCCGTCTGGCGCACTTCGATCAGCTTGCCGACGTCGATATCAGTCTTCACGCCCATGGACTCGAACATGAACACCAGGTCCTCGGTGACCGCGTTCCGCGGCGGCCTCGGCGCTGATCCAGGCATTTTTCGCTGCAGTCGGCATGAAGCGCTTGGTGTTCTGCAGCCCGTCGTGCGGGCCCACCTCGGTAATAGTTACGTCGACTGCGTTCATGCGATTCCCTTCGGTTGCATTAGCATGGTTTGCGCCGCGTCCCGCCGAATCTGACTAATAGGCAGGCCGTTTCAGAATTACCGAAACGGTCCCCGACTTAGGGGAGCATGACCGGGGGGTATTGCGTCATATTGTAATGAACTTCAAGTGTCGCACAATGCATTCGCCCGACGCGGACTTGCCTGAGCATGTAATGGAAATACGCGCGCATCCACCGCAGCGACGAAGTGCGGCTAGAGTATAATTTAGGTCTGCTGCCTTGAAACGGACGCAGCGCGGGCGCCGCGCGTTTCGAGCCGCTCTTCAGGCGCGGCGACGGCGCCCGACCAATCCTATTCCTTCGGCCTTGATCCCATGAATGTGCTGTACGAAGAGACCGGCTTTTTCAAGGTCGGCGCCGTACTCGCCGAAAGCGACACCTCGTTGCAGGTGGAAGCTGCGCACGGCAAGAGAAGCAAGATCAAGGCGGCCAGCGTGTTGCTGCGCTTCGAGGCGCCGCCGCTGGCCGAACTCATAGGCAAGGCAGAAACACTGGCCGCCGAGATCGATACCGATTTCCTGTGGCAATGCTGCGGCACGGCGGAGTTTGGCTTCGCCGAACTGGCACGCGAATATTACGGCCATGCGCCCAGCGCGCTGGAGGCATCGGCCATCGTGATCAAGCTGCAATCGGCACCGATGTACTTCTACCGCAAGGGCAAGGGGCGTTTTCGCGCCGCCCCCGCCGACACGCTCAAGGCGGCGCTTGCAAGCGTGGAAAAAAAGCGGATACAGGAGGAGCAGATTCGGTCCTGGGCCGACCAACTGCAGCGCGGCACCGTGCCCGAAGCGCTGCGCGCCATATTGCCGCAACTGCTATACCGGCCGGATCGCAATCGCATCGAAACCAAGGCACTGGAACTGGCTTGCGACGCGAGCGGGCTGTCGGCCGCAAAACTCATCGAGAGCGCCGGCGCGCTGCCCTCCAGCCACGACTACCATCTGGGGGCGTTTCTATTCGAGCACTTTCCGCGCGATAGCGACGTGTTTGACAGCGTCGCCGCAGACGAGCCGCCGGAGCTGCCGCTGGCCGCGGTCGCGGCGTTCAGCCTGGACGACGCGAGCACCACCGAAATCGACGACGCGTTTTCCCTGACGCGACTTGCCAACGGACGCTATCGCGTCGGCATCCATATCGCTGCGCCGGCGCTGGGTTTCGCTCCCGGCTCCGCGTTGGACAAAATCGCGCGCGCCCGCCTGTCCACCGCCTATATTCCGGGACAGAAGATCACCATGCTGCCGCCGCAGGTGATCGAACACTACTCCCTGGCTGAGGGACGCACCTGCCCGGCGGTGTCGCTGTACCTGGACATCAATCCGCTGTCGCACCTGGTGGAGGGACAGGAAACCCGCATCGAGCGCGTGAGCATCGCCGCCAATTTGCGCCATCACCAGGTGGAGGCGCTGGACGCAGCCTTTCTCGCCGGAGAGGAACGCGGCGAGCTGCCATTCGAGGCCGAACTGTTTTTCCTGTGGCGGCTCGCGCTCGAACTGGAGGCAGCGCGCGGCAAGCCGGCGACGCAGCAGGACCGCGTCGACTACAATTTCTACGTCGAGAACGAGCGCGTCAGCATCGTCGAGCGCAGGCGCGGGGCGCCGCTGGACAAGCTGGTGGCGGAGCTGATGATCAGCGCCAACAACAACTGGGGCCGGCTGCTCGCCGACCGCGGCGTTCCCGCCATCTACCGCACCCAGTCCAACGGCAAGGTGCGCATGACTACCGTAGCCTCGCCACACCAGGGCCTGGGCGTGTCGCATTACGTCTGGGCCAGCTCGCCGCTGCGCCGCTACATCGACCTGCTGAACCAATGGCAGCTGCTCGCCTGCCTCTCGGGCGCGGCGCCGCCATTCGGAAAGAATTCCGCCGATCTGCTTGCGGCAATGCGCGAATTCGAACTTACCTATGCTGCCTACGACCAGTTTCAGAGCAAAATGGAGCATTACTGGTGCCTGCGCTGGCTGCTGCAGGAGCAGGTGACCCTCGCAAAGGCGCAAGTGCTGCGCGACAATTTGGTCAAGTTCGAAGGAATTCCGCTTTATGTACGCGTACCCTCGATGCCGGATCTGGAAATGGGCAGCCGGGTGCTGCTAGAAATCGAAGGGATAGATCTGATCGATAACGCGGTCAAAGCCCGGTATAAGGGACCGGTTGAAAGCTAAAAGCGCATAACAAAAGAAAGTTAAGATAATTTCTCTCCAAACGCATAGAATATTTTGATTTCACTAGTTTTTGAGGACTGATTGCACAGCGTTTACCCGCTAGTCGCCATGCGCCTGCGCTGGCCTGCGTTCATGGCCGGCATGGATCCGTCGTCGCGCAGTCTTGCGCTCGCGCTGGCCCTGTCCATCTCGTTGCATGCGGTGGCGCTGTCCATCCATTTCAAGCTGCCCGACATCATCCGCGACAAGTACATCTCCCCGTCGCTGGAAGTGGTGCTGGTCAACAGCAAGTCCCGCGCGAAGCCGGTCAAGCCCGACGTATTGGCGCAGGCCAACCTCGACGGCGGCGGCAATACTGATGAGAATCGGCGCGCCAAGACACCGCTGCCGGTGCTGAAGGAGGCAGAACCGGGCACCGACACCAAGCGCGCCGCGCAGCGAGTGCAGAAACTGGAGGCGCAACAACTGAAGATGATGACACAACTGCACACGGCAAAGAAGGTGACCGCCGCCAAGCAACCGAAAGCGGCGAGCGCATCGGAGGCGCCGCAGCCCCAGGTGTCGGGCCAGGACCTCGCCACCAATGCACTGGCGATCGCGCGCATGGAGGCGCAGATCTCGCGTCAGCTCGAGGAATACAACAAACGTCCGCGAAAAGCATTCATAGGCTCGCGTGCGCGGGAATACCGCTTCGCGCAGTACGTCGAGGACTGGCGCCTCAAGGTCGAGCGTATCGGCAACCTGAACTATCCGAACAGCGCGCGCGGCAAGGTCTACGGCAGCCTAGTGCTCACCGTTTCGATCACAGCCGACGGCAGTCTGGACGCGGTCGAAGTGCGGCGTTCCTCTGGACACCAGATTCTCGACCGGGCGGCCGAGCGCATTGTGAAAATGGCCTCGCCTTACGCCAGGTTCCCCGCCAATATCAAGCGCGATACCGACATTCTCGTCATCACCCGTACCTGGACATTCGCTCCGGGCGACAAATTGCTTGGAGAGTGATTTACCGCCATGCCGGATCAATACGCTGTCATCGGCAACCCGGTCGCGCACAGCAAGTCACCGCTGATTCATGCTGCGTTTGCGCACCAGACCGGGCAGGATATCGTGTATGAGCGGCTGCTCGCGCCGAAGGACGCATTTGTGGCGACTGCCGGCGCATTCCGCGCCCGCGGCGGGCGCGGTCTCAACGTCACGCTGCCGTTCAAGGGCGAGGCGTTCCGCTTCGCCACTCGGCTGTCCGAGCGCGCCCGCGCGGCACGGGCGGTGAACACGCTCAAATTCGACGGCGACGTGATTTTCGCCGACAACACCGACGGAGCGGGGCTGGTAAACGACCTGGTGCGCAACCTCGGTTGTGTTATCGCCGGGCGGCGCATTCTGCTGTTGGGCGCAGGCGGGGCGGCGCGCGGCGTCATCGAGCCCCTGCTGCAACAGCATCCGGCGCAGTTCGTGCTCGCCAACCGCACGCTGGACAAGGCGCAACGGCTGGCGCAGAGCTTTCGCGGCGCGCTCGAAGCCGTTACCTACGCCGCGCTCGCCGGCAGACAGTTCGACCTCGTCGTCAACGCCACCTCGGCCAGCCTTGCGGGCGAACTGCCGCCGCTGCCGCCGCGGGCGTTCGCGCGCGGCGCGCTTGCCTACGACATGATGTACGGCAGGGGCGAAACGCCGTTCCTCGCCTTTGCCCGCGGCGAAGGCGCGGCGCGGCTGGCCGACGGCCTGGGTATGCTGGTGGAGCAGGCGGCGGAATCGTTTTTCATCTGGCGCGGCCTGCGCCCCGACAGCGACCCGGTGTTGCAGCTGCTGCGGCAAGCGCAAGATGCCTAGGGCGATCAAACGGGCACTGGCGTCGCTGTGGAAGGCGTTCTGCTATACGCTGGGCGCATTGTTCATCGCCCTGCTGCTGTACCAGGGCTGGTTTGCCGCGCATATCTGGTACTGGACCGCCCACAATCCCGAGAGCACCAGCTTCATGCGGGCGCGGCTGGAGCGCCTGCGCACAAAAAACTCCAATGCGAACCTGAAACAGCGCTGGGCAAGCTACGCGCGCATCTCTGACCAATTGAAGCGCGCAGTGATCGTGGCCGAAGACGCCAAGTTCTCCGAGCACGACGGATTCGACTGGGAAGGCATACAGAAAGCGATGGAGAAGAACCAGAGAAGGGGAAGAGTGGTAGCCGGCGGCTCCACCATCAGCCAGCAACTGGCCAAGAACCTGTTTCTCTCGGGCGAAAAAAGTCTATGGCGCAAGGGGCAGGAGGCGATCATCACTTGGATGCTCGAGATGCTGATGGATAAAGAACGCATTCTGGAGATCTATCTGAACGTCGCCGAGTGGGGTGACGGCGTGTTCGGCGCCGAAGCCGCGGCGCGCCATTATTACAGTGTTAGCGCGGCCGGCTTGAACGCCGACACCAGTCCGTAGTCACTGAACTCGCGCCAGCGGCTGTCGCCTTCGGCAATTGCCGAGGCCAGCAACTCGCCGGCGAACGCAGTCGGCGCCACGCCATGGCCACCAAACGCCTGCGCCAGCCACAGGCCGGACGCCTTGATCCAGAGAATGCCCGCTTCCTTGATCGACGTATTGCCGCCTGCGCCCTGCACCATGGGCTCGAGGATCACGGCGGCGACGGTGTGCGCGCCCTCGTACATGAGGATCTCCTC
>JBQMQE010000096.1:14411-15786 GCA_052172655.1 Burkholderiales bacterium | reverse complement strand
TCTCCGCCTGCGTCTGGAAATACTCGCGGTTGCCGCTCATGCCGGCATAGACTTCTTCGATCGAAACGACTTTGTTCTTGCCCGCCTCGATCAACAGCGTCACCGTGGAACGGTAGGTCGGCTTGATCGATGACACGACCAGCAAAGTCAGCAGCGCAATCGCCAGCGCAAGGCCGAGGATGGCCCATTTGTGTTTGGTGACGGTCCTCCAGTATTCGAGCAGATCGAAGGACTCGCCCCGCTCTGGGGGGGCTTCCAACTGCTGCGGTTCCTTGACTGCATTCACGGGAATTATCCTTACATTCATGCGGAGCCCTATTCTCCAGGGTGTCGATCATACAGCTTGGCAACGCAGGCCGGGTTGGGTGCGCCGCGCCGTCCCCTGGGGGACGCCTTGCGGGCTAAACCGGCCGCCAAGCGTCAGAAGAAACTTTCTTCCACGGTAATGATATCACCCGGATGAATCGGGGCATCGAGATCCACTTTGACCGGCGTATGCGATGCATCGCCGTCGCGCACGACGAAAATCTTGCTCTGCGAGGCGCGCTCCGTGAACCCGCCGGCAATGGTGACGGCTTTGCGCACGGTCAGGCCGGGCTGGTAAGGGAAGCTCCCGCCACTCTTGACTTGCCCATTGATGAAAAACGGCCGGTACTCGTCGATGGTGACCGACACGCGCGGATTAACCAGGTAGCGCCCGCGCAGGCCGTCGGTGATCATCTTTTCCAGGTCGCCTATCGTCTTGCCGCGCACGGGGAGTTCGCCCAGGACCGGATAGGAAATCGTGCCCGCGTCGGTCAGGCGGATTTTTTCCCTTTTCAGATCGTCTTCGCCGAAGACGGTGATGCTGATCACGTCGCCGGTTCCGAGGGCATACTTGGATACGGCGTCGACATCCTGCTTGGATACGGCGTCGACATCCTGCTGCGCCCAGGCGAGGGCGCAGGCAAGGCAAAGTCCAATAGAGAGTATGAAGCGACCGGCAAACAGCATAAGAGAACCCCACGGTCCGCCGGAGCGGACTAACAAACTGAACGGGAGGGGGATGTTATCAGAGTGTGGCGTTGACGAACAGCATGATGGTGTTGCGCTTGTAATCGAAGCCGTTGTCGCTCGAGTCGCGGAAAGTGTGGCCGTAATCCGCCCCGAAATTCAGCCAGCGGCGCATGCCGTAGGTTGCCTTCAGGCCGAAATTTTGTGTGTTGTCCTTGCGGTCGAAACCCTCGTATTGGTCGGTCATGTACGAGGCCGTCGCCGCCGTCGTAACCCGGCTGGTCCACTGGTGCGTCCAGACGGCGCCCGTGGTGGTTCTGTCGATGTAATTTCCCAGCCCGCCTGAGGTTTCGGCCGGCGCCTTGGCGAGGTTGAAATCGAC
>JBQMQE010000096.1:0-14401 GCA_052172655.1 Burkholderiales bacterium | reverse complement strand
TCGGCATCACCATCGGGTTCCACCGGTACTTCACCCACCAGAGTTTCGAGACGAATCCGTTCATCCGCGCACTGCTGGCGATCGCCGGGTCGTCGAACGATTTTCTCACCATGCCCAGCTTGAAGATGCCGGTGGTTTTTGCGGTCGCCTCCCAGGTAACGCCGCCGAGCAAGCGGTTTTCCGTGCTGTCCTGGGTGGACACGGACGCCAGGTAATCTATTTTCGTGTGCTTGGCCTGAAGCAGCAGCGAGGTCTTGGGCGCGATGCGCCAGTAGAAGGTCGCGCCGGCGTCGGTGTTGTCGCGATCGCTGGCGAAGGTCGTTGCCCGGTTGTTGTAGTAGCGGCGCGTCAAGCCGCCGAGTTCGAAATCGACGCGGCCCTGCGCGCCCTGGGCGCCGTAGGAGGCGATGCCTCCCAGGTAGTTCTCGCGGTAGCGGTCAGGAACGCTCGAGAGCGCGTTGTTGGTCGAGCCGCGCGGGTCCTGCGCATCAATGTAGTCGGCCTTCAGCTTGGCGCGAAAGCGCGCCGTCAGGTCGAGGTCGGCCAGCGCGTTGACGTTGTAGTTCGTGTAGTCGTCGGCGGTGCTGGTGTTGTACCGGCCCAGCGTGGAGCCAAGCGTGAGGCTGTAGGTATTGGCGGCCTGCTTTGCTTCTAAGCGCACTGAAGGCGTCAGTATTTTACTCCAGTCGCTGGTGTTGTTGTTGGGCGTGCTGAACAGGTTATCGTCGTGCTTGAGCGCAAGCCCGATCGAAGGATAGGCGTTGATCGGCCCCAGGGGAATACTCCCCGGCGCATGCGAAGCGGTGCTTTGTGCCGTGGCTGCCGATCCGGTGGGCGAGTAGGTCCCCGTCTGTTGTGCGAAGGCGGCCGACGTCAGAACGGCTGAACCTGCGGCAATCCACAGCGAGGACTTGATGTACCTCAGCTTGCACATGATTCTTGCTCCTATCTTCTTGTTTCTTGCCGCGAAAAAGTAATGCAGACGCCTCAGCCTGATTGCAGGCTAGCGCCGCATTTGAATTTTGTCAAGCATACCAGTGTGTTACAGCGTAGTTATCAGAAACTTCCTAAGCATTTTGTTGTTTAATTGCAACAAAACACGCCGCACTGATGACGATGTTCCACGAATTTGTTCCGCATCGCGTACTAAATACACTTTACACGGTAGAAGCGCGTCCTGCAAATAGTCTGTTGGTCATAGTGGCAGCTGCAGACCCTAGTGTTGTGCTGCGAGCCAGTCGAGCAGTTCTTGCGCCCGGGTCTGTCCCTGCTCCTGCGCGCGCTCGGCCCACCGGCGCGCGCTGGCGCGGTCGCGCGCGACCCCGCTGCCTGCGGCGTACAGCCGTGCGAGGTTGAGCTGGGCCTGCGGGAATCCTGCTTTCGCGGCGCGCGCGTACCAGTTGAATGCCTGCGTCGCGTCCTGTGCAACGCCGCGGCCTGTTTCGTAGAGCTCGCCCAGATTGTTCTGCGCGGCCTGGTCGCCGGCCCCTGCAGCGGCGCGATAGTAATTCACCGATTTGACCAAGTCCAGGCGCTCCGGATCGCTCGCGTACAGCCACCCCAGCAGGCTCATCGCGCTGGGCCGGCCTCGCGCGGCCGAGCGCTCGAGCCATTCGAACGCGCAGGTGTTGTCCTTGTGCTCGCCTTCGATGCAGGCGCGGCCCATCAGCTCCTGCGCGCCCGCGTGATCTTTTTCGGCGGCGCGCTCGAGCAGGATTTTCGCCAGCGCGGGATCGGTACGCGCTTTGCACAGCGCAGCCTGATAGGCGGCAGCGACATGGCCGCGCTGCGCCGCGCGCGCATACTGCTCGCAGCCCTTCTCCGGCGCGCGCGCGGTGAGGATACCCTCCGAGTAGAACAGCCCCAGCGCTGCCGCGGCGCGGTCATCGGACTTGGCCAGTTGCGTCGTGCGCCAGAAGGTGTCGTGCAGGTCTTTGCGGATCACCTCGGTCCAGTGGGCGATCTCATCCTTGCGGTCGAGCGCATCCAGATCGAGGATGCGATTGGCCAGTTCGACTGAAATCAAGCCCAACGTCTGCCGCGTGGGTTCGCTTTTGGGAAAGTGGCGCAGGACTTGGCGCAGCTCCGCGATGCGCTGCTCAATTTGCGCGCCCGAAAGCTGCATGAACTCGCGCACTCTCGCCGCGCTCGGTGCGGCCGGCGCCGCGGCTTCCGCGCCAGAATTTGGTTGCGCGCCGGTTTCTTTCCTGCGCTTGGACGAGCTGGATTTCTTCTTTGTGGAATCGGCGCGCGGTGCGGTTTGTTGCGGCGTTTGCGCATCGGCGGGGATCTGCGCCAGGCGCAGCCGCAATGCCGGGCCGGCAGGATCGATGTCAGGCTCTGTGTGGGATGACGCCTGTGCCATGCCTGCACCTAGACCCGCCAGCAATAATCCGATGCCCAGTTGCCGCGCCGGTTTCAGGTGGTCTTCGGCGTGCTTCACCGCCGCGGGCTCAAGCCCAATTGCGGCGCCCCCGCGGTCACGCGGCGCAAGCCGTACTGTACCAGGAGAATATAGACCGCGAACACGCCCATGGCGGTGTAGAACATGACATGTTCGGGTACGCGCAGCGCCCAGCCCGCGACGCCCATGCCGGCGAGGACGAACGCGAGCAGAAGGATCAGCGCGACGGCGCGCGCCACCGGCATGCCGAGATCGATCAGGATATGGTGCAGATGGGTGCGATCGGCGCGGAACGGGCTCTGTCCGCGCAGCAGCCGCCGGCTCATGCAGACTATGGTGTCGCTGATCGGAATTGCCAACAGCCAGATCGCGGTTACCGGCGCGAACAATTGCGCGCCTTCCCGCGTCGCATCCACCGTGAGCCAGGCAAGGACGAAGCCCAAGGACAGGCTGCCGGCATCGCCAAGGAATATCGCGGCGCGGCTGCGCCAGGGCGAGCGCAGATTGAACAGCAGGAAAGCCGCGACGCAGCCCAACAATGCCAGCGCCAGCGCAAGCGTGCCCGCATTCGCCATTGCGGCGCCCATCATGGCTATCCAAAATAACGCGATGAAGACCAGACCGCCGGCAAGGCCGTCGGCGCCATCGCAGAGGTTGATCGCGTTGATCACGCCGATGACTGCAAACACGGTGAGCGGCACGGCGAACCGGCCCAGCGTCAATGGTTCCTCATTAACGAGATTGCCGAGCGTATGCAAGACACGCTCGCCCCAGTAGATCATCATCAGCGCAGCCGCAATCTGCGCCGCAAACTTGATATAGGGCTCCAGATCGAACTTGTCGTCGAGCGTGCCGGTGAGCGCGATCATGAAAAGACTCACCCAAAAAGCCGGGTGCGCAAGGGCGGCGAATCCGCCCAGCAATGCGGTCAATCCCAGTCCGGCCACGATCGCCAGCCCGCCCACGGTGGGGGTCTTGTCGGTGTGATGCTTGCGTCCGGCGCCGGGAACATCGATCAGGCCGTAGCGTTCTGCCCGGGGGGCGAGGAAGCGGACCAGGCCGACGGTCAAGCCGAAGCCCAGAATGGCTGCGATATAGGGATGGAAATTCACCTGAGATAATCCGCCGGTGTGGAACTGGAAAAAGACACCGCCATGCTTGTTTTACTGATTTAGGATGATATCGACATACGGCGCTCGCGCTGGCGAGCGCGACAGGGTATTGACCGGTTCCAGCGCAACGTCCAGAACTACAGAAAAAAGGCCCTTCGCGAAGGGCCTTTTAACCCGCTTAGCTGCCGCCTGCTCAGCTCGGGCTGGCGACGCCGCCGCCGCCAGAACCGCCGGCCCCTGTCCCAGGAGTCGGTGTCGCTGCCGCCGCTGGGCCTGCCGGACCCGCTGTCGCTGTCGGGCCGGCCGCGGTAGCCGGCAACGATGTGACAACCGCGCTGTTCGCCTGCTGCGTGCTCGCGTTTGCCTGCTGCACCGCCTGGTTGGCCCGTGTAGTCGACGCCGCCGCCGACTGTTGCACCGCGGCTTCCGTTTGGTTGGTGGATACTGCAACCGCCGCGGTCGTTGCGGCTGCGCTCGCCGGCGCGACCTGGTTCACTGCTGCCGTTATCACCCCGGCCTGCGCGGCCGGTGCAACTGCGGCAACCGCTGCCGCAATCTGGCTCGCGGAATCGGGCGCCGCCTGCGTCACCGCCGCCGCGATCGACGCTCCTGCTTCAGGCGCGGACACCGACACGGCCTGCGTCACTTCTGCCGCTACCGAGGCCGCCAACTGCGGCTGGATTTGCGTTACGGTGGATGCAATCGCTGCCGCCGACTCCGGCGCTGCAGCGGCAATCGCCCCCGCGGCGGCCACCGCCGACTGCGGCGAAACCTGGGCGATGCTCGCGGCCAGCGCCACCGGCGCTATGCCAACTGCAAGACCCGCTTGGGCGACCTGCTCGGGCGTCTGCCCTTGCGCAAGCTGTGCCCCGATTTCCGCTTGGATTTGTTGCTCCGTCATGCCGGTGGTGAACGCCGCGTAGGCGACCGGGGCCGCGCTGAGGGCGATGGCAAGGAGAATCGGGCGTAGTTTCGTTTTCATTTCGGCTCCTGACCGGGGACTGCCGGTGTAACCATGGCTGTCCGCTCGAAATTCATTGTGACTAAAGACCCCCCAAACCGAATTTAGTCTAGTCCATTTTTTCGCGAAAAGCAATAGCGCGACAAGTACCAGGCGGTTCGACGGGCGGCCCTTGGGCAGCGGCCCGTCACCGCTTCGTGCCTGCACGGTCGGCAAGGCGCGCGACACGAACCGAGGTTACCCTGTATGGCGCGTTGCTGCTTGCCTTGCGCAATTCGATCGCAAATTCCTGGTTATCAATGCGGTAATACTTGACGAACTGAAGATTGGGCGGGTTAAAGGGATCGGGCTCCATGGTCTGGCCGAGCAAGTCGTGCTTCGACACCAGCTCGAACAGGCGATCGGCGCTCATGCCGGGCTCGATGCGTTCGCCGCGAACGGTGACGGCGTCGGCGCGTTCGGTGTTGCGCTGCCGTAAAGGTGCGACCGTCTGCGCGGCACCGGTATTCGCTGCGCCCGTGGCCGTATGCGCGGGTTCGGATAGCGGCGGCCGCGGTCGATTGCCTGCCGCAGCCGCCGGCGGGCCGGAAGCCTGAGACGGGTTTTTTACTCTCGATCCGGTGGTTGTGTCCGAACCGGTCTCGTCCGGCCACCCGAACAATGCGGCGCCGACGATGATGATGAGTATGAAAAGCGCCAGAATTAGAAGCGGAAATGCTTTTGACCGCAGGCGGGTATGCCATGATGTCGGCGCGCGGCAACTAGGGCAGCGCTTGGCGCCTGCATATACGGGCTTGCCGCAGGCGCGGCAGGGTTTGAAGGCGGATGGCATCGAACCTCGTTAGCTGCCTACGGTATCGGACGTACCCGGCTTCTTCGCGCCGATGCGGCTTTCCTGGCCCGCTAGTAGTCGTTGGATGTTTTCCTTGTGCCTGTAGATCAGCAGCATCGCTACTGCCAGCACGCCCGGCAGCAGCGGGCTCGCCGTGCCGAACAGGAAACCGGTATAGAACGGCGCGAACACGGCAGCAATAATGGAGGCGAGCGAAACTATGCGGAAAAAGAGCATGATGACCAGCCAGCTTGCGAGGGTCGCCAGGCCCAGCCAGAGGTTGACGGCGCAAAGGATGCCCAGCGCGGTCGCCACGCCCTTGCCGCCCCTAAATCGGAAAAACACCGGATAGACATGGCCGAGGAATACCGCCAGCGCGACCAGCGCGACGCCGCTCGTGTCCACCCCATAGTCCGCGGCGAAATACCTGGCCAGGATCACCGCCAGCGCGCCTTTGCCGGTGTCGCCCGCGAGCGTCAGCGCGGCGGCCAGCCTTTTGCCCGTGCGCAGCACGTTGGTCGCCCCCGGATTGCCGGAGCCGTAGCTGCGCGGGTCGGGCAGCCCGAACATCCGGCTCACGATCACCGCGAACGAAAGCGATCCAATGAGATAAGCCGCAATTACGAAGACTGTGGTCGCCATCTGAATCGGCCTGTTAGAATATGCTGCTCATTTTACGCGGGATCCTGAACCCGCCCTAGCCCTCCACCCCGCCTTCCCCCGACATGGACATCATATTTCTGCACGAGATCAGGTTGGATGCGCGCATCGGCATCTACAAGCGCGAGAAAACCATTACCCAGACGGTGGAACTGGATCTGGAGATCGCGCTGCCCGATGACCGCGTGTTCAAGAGCGGCAAGGTCGCCGACACCATCGACTACGCGGTGGTGATCGAACGCATCCGCAGCGTGCTGGTCGAGCAGCACTATGGTTTGGTGGAAAATTTGGCCGAGCATGTGGCGCAGATTCTGCTAGAAGAATTTCACGCGCCCTGGGCGCGCGTCAGCATCGCCAAGATCGGCGCCCAGCGAAGTGCGCGGCGCGTCGGCGTGGTCATCGAGAGGAGCAAGCAGAAGTAGTTCATCTCGAATAGTCCCAATCCTGTCATTCGGAGCGACGCGAGGAATCTGCCTTTCGAACGAAAGCGAAAAAGACAGATTCTTCGGCCGGAGCCCGCCCAGAGCGAAGTCGAGTGGTCTCAGAATGACATGTTCTCAGGCAGGTCTATTGGCGTTCGAGCGCTGCCTCGACCGTTTTGATGTCCAGCACGCGCCAGCTCAGCCGGAACGACGCCGACCAGGCAGCCGCGGCGGCGGCTGCTGATGTAAATCCGCTGGGGGCCGAGCACGCTCTTCTCGACATAGACCGGCAGTTTTTTTTCGTGCCGAAAGTCGAGGTGCCGCCCACCAGATAGCCTGAATGGCGGTTGGCGCGCGCAGCGCGCAAATCCGCTGGTGGCATCTCATAGTTCTCAAGACGCCGTACATATCGCTATCCGCGCGGATGGTGCTTCTGATGCAGCAGTTTCAGGCGCTCGCGCGCGACATGCGTATAGATCTGCGTGGTAGAGATATCGGCATGGCCGAGCAGCATCTGCACCACCCGCAGGTCGGCGCCGTGGTTCAATAGGTGGGTGGCAAAGGCATGGCGCAGCGAGTGCGGCGACATGGGTTTGCCCGGTACCGCCGCGAACGCGTGCTTTTTGATCAGATACCAGAAGGCCTGGCGCGTCATCGCCGCTCCGCGCGTGGTGACGAACGCCGCATCGGACTGCGCGCGCGAGAGCAGCCGCGGCCGCCCTTCCGTCAGATAGCGCGTGAGCCAGGCCGAGGCTTCCTCGCCGATGGGCACCATGCGCTCCTTGTTGCCCTTGCCGAACACGCGCACCACGCCCATGTCCTGGTTGATCTCGATCAGCTTCAGCGCCACCAGTTCGGACACACGCAAGCCGGTGGCATAGAGCATCTCCAGCATGGCGCGGTCGCGCAGGCCCAGGGCCGATTCCGCATCCGGTGCCGCGAGCAATGCTTCCACGTCGGCTTCGGTGAGCGACTTGGGAAAACGCTGCGGCTTCTTCGGCGTGTCCAGCTTGAGCGTCGGATCCGTGGCGACCCTGTTCTCGCGCAAGGCGAACTGAAAAAAGCGCTTGAGGCTGGAATGCAGCCGCGCCTGCGAACTCGCGCGCAGCCTGGCCCGGGTGTAGCGGAAGGCGAAATATGCCGACAGGTCCTCCTCGCGCGTATCCAGCAGCCCGCGCGCGCGCTCGCGTGCCAGCCAGTCCCCGAACAGGGTCAGGTCCCGCCGGTACGCTTCCAGCGTGTTCTTGGACAGGCCATCCTCCAGCCAGAGATGGTCGCAGAATTCGTCCAGCAAGGCAGCGTCGCTTTCCGTCATAGGGCGTGCGCCGCGCGGCAAGGAATGCAGCCGATGCCGGCTGCAGCGGCCAGGCCAGGTGCTCTATTTTCCATGTTGTTCATGCAGCAGCAGCCGGCGCTTGACCTCGATCAGATAGCCGCTGCTCGTATGCGCGAAGCCGCCCAGTCCCTGGGCCGCGACTACCCGGTGGCAGGGGATCACCAGCGGAAAATAATTGGTGCCGCAGGCTTGGCCAACCGCGCGCGGCGCGCTCTTCAGGCGCCGCGCAAGGTCGCCGTAGCTTCTGGTCTCGCCGCTGGGAATCGCCGCGATCAGGTCCCACACGCGGCGCTGGAAGGCGGTGCCGATTTGTTTCAGCGGCAGCTTGAAGCGGTAGCCGGGATCGACGGCATATCTTTCGATCTGCGCGCAGGCGAGTTCGGCCAGCGCGTTCACGGGCGCCAGGGCACCCGCGCTTCGCGGCAGATACACGATCTCCGCCAGTTCGGCGCCCTCGGTGCGGATCCCCACCAGGGCGAACGGTGTGTCGAGTTTGGCCTGAAAGCCGGGCAAGCCGATTTGTCGGACGCGATCGCGTCGCGACTGTGCCGACACGGTGTTCGCCTCCCCCGCTGCGGGAGAGGGGCTAGGGACGAGGGCCGGCGCGACCTTGTGCTTGTCGCCTGCGGCAGCGGGACCGAATCGCGTTTGCATAGGCAACCGGATGATTGTTATACGATAAGTTCCGCAACGGCGGCGCGTCGGGGATGGGCGATTATACAAGCAGGCCGGAAATCCGGGCCAATACGCAAAAAACATGCTAACATATTGAATTTTCTGGCCTTCCAAAGTCGCCCTCGTGGCAGCTCTGGTCCAGGTATTTCAACCTAGGTTAGAGCAAGCTCAGGCTCGGGCAAGCGCTGGTTTGCCGCTATTTGCTTTTTTGCCCGCTCGCGACATGACCTACGATTCTCTTTAGACTGTATCCACATGACCCGCCCAATACGCAACATCGCCATCATCGCCCACGTCGACCACGGCAAGACCACGCTGGTCGATAAGCTGCTGCGCCAGTCGGGGACCTTCGCCGCCTACCAGCATGTGCAGGAGCGGGTGATGGACTCCAACGATCTCGAGCGCGAGCGCGGCATCACCATACTCGCGAAGAACTGCGCCGTTACCTATGAAGGCACCCACATCAACATCGTCGACACCCCTGGCCACGCCGACTTCGGCGGCGAGGTCGAGCGCGTGCTGTCGATGGTCGACAGCGTGCTGCTGCTGGTCGACGCGGTCGAGGGCCCGATGCCGCAGACGCGCTTCGTCACGCGCAAGGCGCTGGCGCTGGGCCTGAAGCCCATCGTCGTCGTCAACAAGGTCGACCGCCCCAGCGCGCGCCCGGACTGGGTGGTGAACCACACCTTCGAACTGTTCGACAAGCTGGGCGCGACCGAGGCGCAACTCGATTTCCCGGTGATCTACGCCTCCGCGCTGCACGGCTGGGCGGTCGCCGATATGAAGGATGCCCCACCCTCGATCGATGCGCTGAAGGACGACACGCTCTACAACATGCGGCCCCTGTTCGATGCCATCCTCAAGCACGTGCCGATCCGGAACGACGATCCGGACGGCCCGTTGCAGTTGCAGATCTGCTCGCTCGATTATTCGAGCTACGTCGGCAAGATCGGCATCGGCCGCATTTCGTGCGGCCGCATCAAGCCGCTGCAGGACGTGGTGGTGATGAACGGGCCGGATGCGCAACCGCTCAAGGCGCGCATCAACCAGGTGCTGACCTTCGAGGGGCTGGAGCGGGTGGTGTCCGACGAAGCAGTGGCCGGCGACATCGTGCTGGTCAATGGCATCGAGGAAATCGGCATAGGCATGACCATCTGCGCCCCCGAGCAGCCCGACGCGCTGCCGCTGCTGCGAGTGGACGAGCCGACGCTGACCATGAATTTCATGGTCAACAACTCGCCGCTCGCCGGCCGCGAGGGCAAGTTTGTCACCAGCCGCCAGATCCGCGAGCGTCTGGAGCGCGAGGTCAAGAGCAACGTCGCGCTCAAGGTCGAGTTCACCCAGGATTCCGATACGTTCATCGTCTCCGGACGGGGCGAACTGCATCTGACCATCCTGCTGGAGAACATGCGCCGTGAAGGCTACGAGATGGGCGTCGGCCGTCCGCGCGTGGTGATGAAGGAAATCGACGGTGTGAAACAGGAACCGTACGAATTGCTGACCGTGGATGTCGAAGAAACCCACCAAGGCGCGGTGATGGAAGAGCTGGGCCGGCGCAAGGGCGACATGCAGGACATGGTGTCAGACGGCCGCGGCCGCGTGCGCCTGGAATACCGCATTCCGGCGCGCGGGTTGATCGGATTTCAGGGGCAATTCCTGACGCTGACGCGCGGCACCGGGCTCGCCAGCCACATTTTCGATGACTACGGCCTGGTCAAGGGCGACATGGACGAGCGCCGCAACGGCGTGCTGATCAGCCAGGAGGACGGCGTTGCCGTGGCCTACGCGCTGTGGAAGCTGCAGGAGCGCGGCCGCATGTTCGTCTCCCCCGGCGAAGCGCTGTACGAAGGCATGATCATCGGCATCCACTCGCGCGACAACGACCTGGTGGTCAATCCGATCAAGGGCAAGCAACTGACCAACGTGCGCGCTTCCGGCACGGACGAGGCGGTGCGCCTGGAGCCGGCGATCGAACTCACGCTGGAGAAAGCGGTGGAATTCATCGCCGACGACGAATTGGTCGAAATCACCCCGAAGAGCATCCGTCTGCGCAAGCGCTATCTCAAAGAGCACGACCGCAAGCGCGCCTCACGCACCCAGGCTGCGGCCTAACAAACAGACGGCTAAGGTAATCCTGCCAGGCGCTATGGTAGCTTGTTGAAAAACCCTGCGCGGACGAAAATCCGTCCGCGCGGATCGCCGATTGCGCACGGACAAAAAACCGTCCGTACGCAATCGGCGATCTTGTATAAGACCCCCGCACTGTCCTTGTTTTTAACCATAACCGTGTTTTCTGAACGGATGCGCTTTTCATCCGTTCAGAAAACACGGTTGGCGCGCGCAGCGCGCAAGGCGATGCATCCCGCTGTCAGGCAGGCGCGACCGGAGCTGCGCCGCGTCTCAGGTAATGCAGTCCGAGCGCAGCCACCACGAAGCCGAATCCGATCAGATCGGCCAGGCCCGTCGGGTAGACCAGCGCGAAGCCGGCAACAATCAGCATCCAGCGTTCCAGCAAATTGGTCTTGATCAGTGCCCAACCCTGAAAGCCGCCGGCCAGCGCGGCGATGCCGACGGCCGCGGTCAGCGTGACCTCGGCGATCGACCACCAGTTCGCCGCCGCGAGGGCCTTGGTCGAGCCCATCAGCAGCAGGCCCTGGCCGCTCGGATCGAGCACGAACATGAACGGCACCAGGAAAGCCGGCACGGTGTACTTCCAGCATTGCATCGTCGTCTTGTACGGGTCGCCGCCGGTGATGGCGCAGGAGGAGCGGCTATACTGCGATTTTCTCGTCAGGATGTTTGGGCCGCAATGGGCGACTTGAAATGGATTCGCTTCGCCGTATCGCTGGTGACTGCCGGCGCTGCGGCGCTTGGGCGCGCATGAAGGGTGTCGTACTGCCGCTGGCGATCACGCTCGCGGTGCAGGCTCTCACTTCGATGGCGATGATCGCGCCTTCGGTGATGGCGCCGGTGGCGGCGCTGGAGCTTGGCGTCTCTCCCCAGAATATAGGCTGGTTCGTGGCGCTGGAATATCTGATCGCGATGCTCTCGGGACTCGCCTGCGGAGCCTTGATCGGACGTTACGGCCCGGTGCGCGTGTGCCAGATTTCCGTCTGCCTTGCCGCGGCGGGTCTCGCTGTCGGGACCGGTGCAGTGCTGCCCGTGGTGTTTGCCGCGGCGGGCCTGATCGGGTCCGGCTACGGGCTGGTCAATCCGGCGAGTTCGCATATCCTCGCGAGCGCGGCGCCGCCGCGCATGATGTCGCTGATATTTTCGATCAAGCAGACCGGCGTGCCCGTGGGCGGCGCGCTCGCCGGCGCCCTGGTGCCGGCGCTGGTGCTGTCGCTCGGCTGGCGCTGGGCCGCGGTCATGGTGGCGCTGCTGTGCCTCGCGCTCGCGCTGGCGCTACAGCCGTTGCGCGCCGCCGAAGCTGCGGCCCAGCGCGCCCCTGGAGGCGGACGCACGGCGGACTATTTCGCGCCCCTGGGCATGGTGCTAAGCAATCCGGCCGTGCTGGAGTTGGCGATCGTCTCGATGATCTTCGGCTCGGCGCAACTCGCGCTCATCGCCTACTTCGTTTCCTATCTGAACCTGGAGTTGGGCTACGGCCTGGTAGCCGCGGGCTTGATCTATTCCTCGGCGCACGTGGCCGGTATCGTCGGGCGCATAACCTGGGGCGCCGTGGCCGATCGCTGGCTGTCGCCGCGCATCATGCTCGGCTTGCTGGGCATAATGATGGCGCTCGCCGGCATGGGCGTGGCAAATTTCAGCGCGGACTGGCCGCTGCCGGCAGTCATCCTGGTGAGCGCGCTGTTCGGCGCTTCCGCGGTGGGCTGGAATGGGGTATATCTGGCGGAGGTGGCGCGGCGCGCTCCCCCCGGTCGGGTGGGCGCGATCACCGGCGGTACACAGTTTTTCACTTTCATCGGAGCATTGGCGGCGCCGCCGCTTTTCGGTTTGGTGGTCGGGCTTGTTGGGAGTTATGGCAAGGCTTATTTTGTGTTCTGCCTGCTGCCCGCGTTCGCCGGCTTACGCATGCTGTTGAGCGCGCGCCGGGCATGAATATGCCGGCATGTCTGAATCAAGCGTCGCGCCAGGCCGTATTATTGGTGCACGGGCTGTGGATGGGCGGCTGGATCATGCAGGGCCTGCGCCTGCAGCTTTCGCGCCGCGGCTATGCGGCCTACACCTTCGCTTACCCTTCCATTGCGCAGAACCTGGACGAGCATGCGCGGCGGCTCGCCGCGCGCATCGGCGAACTGCGCGAACCGGTGATCCATCTGGTCGGCCACAGCCTGGGCGGCCTGGTAGTCCTGCGCTGTCTGAGGAATCATGGCGAGCAGCGCATCGCCCGCGTCGTGTTGATGGGCACGCCGGTGCGCGCCTGCATGGCGGGGCAGCATCTGGAAAACCTGGTTGGGGGCAAGCGACTGCTTGGCGCCAGCCGCGAAATCTGGCGCAGTCTGCCCGAAGTGTTCCGGCCGAGGTGCGAACTGGGTGTGATCGCCGGCAGTCGTCCCTGGGGCCTGGGGCGCATGCTGATGCGCCTGCCGGGCACCAACGATGGCGTGGTGCGGCTGGAGGAGACCGAGGCGGCCGGGATGCGCGACCGCGTGGTGCTGCCGCTCAGTCACAGCGGCATGCTGGTTTCGGCGCAGGTGGCGCGCCAAGTCGCGGTTTTTCTCGAACGCGGAGCGTTCGACCATGACGGTCGTGCAGCGTTCGACCATGGGGGCCGCGGCGCGTTCGAACACGAAGTTCGCGGCGCGTCCGGGCGCCGGGGGCGCTGATGCGCATGCGCCAGTTGCTGTTGCTAGCTGCGCTCGCGCTCATGCTCGGCGGCTGCGGCAACCTGCGCTACTACTCTCAGGCGCTGAGCGGGCAACTGGATCTGCTGCGCCGCGCCACGCCCATAGAAGAGGAGCTGCGCCGGGATGCCGTTCCGGCCGCGATCAAGGCCAAGTTGCGCTCGGTATTGCGCATGCGCGAGTTCGCCAGCCGCGAGCTCGCGCTGCCCGACAACGGCAGCTACAAGCGCTATGCCGACCTGGGGCGGCGCTACGCCATTTGGAACGTGTTCGCCGCGCCGGAACTCTCGATCGAGCCAGTCACCTCCTGCTTTCCGATCGCCGGCTGCGTCGGCTATCGCGGTTACTTCGCCGAGGCCGATGCGCAGGCCGAAGGCGCCGCCCTGCGCGAGCGCGGCTACGACGTCTATGTCGGCGGCGTGCCGGCGTACTCGACCCTGGGCTGGTTCGACGACCCGGTTCTGAGTACCTTCATCAAGTATCCCGACGCCCAGCTTGCCCGCCTCCTGTTCCACGAGCTCGCGCACCAGCAGCTCTATGTAAAAAACGATACCCGCTTCAATGAATCCTTTGCCGTGACGGTGGAACAGGCCGGGGTCGAGCGCTGGCTCGCCAAGAACGGGGACGAACGCGAGCGTTCGGCCTACCTGCGACTGCAACTGATCCGGCGCGAGTTCGTTGCGCTGCTGGCCAAGTATCGGGCGATACTGGAGCGATACTATCTGCAGGATCTGCCGCTGGAACAAAAGCGCCTGGGCAAGGCGCGGCGGTTCGCCGAAATGGAGGAAGAGTACCGGCAGCTCAAGGCCTCATGGGGCGGGTTCGCCGGCTACGACCGCTGGTTCGCCGGCAAACCCAACAACGCGACCCTCGTCTCGGTTGCGCTTTACACCGAGCTGGTGCCGGCTTTCACGGCGCTGCTCGAGCGCGAAGGCGGCGATTTGCCGCGCTTTTATGCCGCGGTGAAGCAGCTGGCGCAACTGCCCAAGGAGGAGCGCGACGCGCGCCTGCGCGCCGTACTCCCGAATTGAAGTGCCGCGCGTCGTAGGCGCGAGTTGTTACCTACGGTTACGTTGTAAGCCAACAAAGACCTTGCGCGCTGCGCGCGCCAACCGTGTCTTCTGAACGGATGAAAAGCGCATCCGTTCAGAAAACACGGTTATTGAAAAAAGCGAGGGCGGACCAAGGGGC
>JBQMQE010000095.1:0-16203 GCA_052172655.1 Burkholderiales bacterium | reverse complement strand
ACCGGGCGTTGAAAAAGGGGGCGCGCCCCCTTTTATATCTCCCCGATTCCGAGGCTGCCGAAATTCGCTACCCTCCGAGGCTGTTGTATCCATACGTATCTTGTTCCGCCCGGGAAGCGAATATCAACAGCCTGTTTAGGAACTTCTCGGGGCTCGATAAGGGCTGTCGACCACGGGCAATAACCGCGATAAAGGGAGTCCGAAATGGCGCTTACTCTTCCCAAGCTTGCTCTTCGCAAGCCTGCCCTTGATAAGAAGCAGCTCCTCGGCGGCGTCGGTGGGGTGGTCATCCTGGCCGCGGCCGGATGGTTCGGCTGGCAATACTTCGCGCAGGACGCGGTGCCGCCGCCCGCGCCAAGCAAACCCCAGGCGGTGACTGCGGCAAAACCGCGGGCTAAAGCCGCAACGCCGGCCGACACCGCGAAAGCGCAGGACAAATTGATCGACGAGGTCCTGCTCGCCGCGGGATTGAAACAACAACTGAACCAGCTGCCTCAGCGCCTGATGACCGGTGTCAGGCAATCCGGCAAGCAGCGAACGAAGGCATCGCCCGAGATTTTCAATGCGATCGAAGACGCGGTGGCCGAGTCGTTTACCGCGGAGGGGTTTCAAGGCCGGGTCAGCGCCGACCTGAAGAAGGATTTCGATCAGAAGCGCCTGCAGGCGCTGCTCAAGGATTTTTCCACGCCGGCGGCCAAGACCATGATCGAACTGGAGCGCGCTGCGCCCTCGCCGGAGGACCTGGCCAAATTCGCGCGCAGCGCGGCCGCAACCCGGCCTACGCCCGAGCGCGCCGGTCTGATCAAGCGTATCGATGCCGCGACCAGGGCGAGCGACCTGGCGATCGAGGTCGCCTTCGTTTCCATGAAGGCGCTCGCCCAGGGCATTGCCGGAGAGGATCCGGGCAAGGCCGCCGCGATCGACAAGATGATCGAGAAACAGCGCGCTGCGACCACGCGCAAGATCCGCGATGCGACCTTGCTCAACCTCGCCTTCAGCTTCAGGGATGCGAGCGATGCCGACCTGCAGAAGTACGCCGAGATCTACGAAGCGCAAAACAGCAAATGGTTGTACGGCCGCGTCTACGTGTCGCTGCTGGAAGAATCCAAGAACGCTTCGGCCGCGGCCGGGAAGCGCATCGGCGAACTGGCGGCCAGGCCAGCAGCGGCGGCAAGGCGCACCGGGTCGAAGTCGGGCGCGGACGCAAGGTCCTGTCTTGCGCTCGCCACGAACGCCGCGATCAGCAAGTGCGCCGAGGCGTACCGCTGAGCGGCCGCTACATGACTCTATGGGTGAGCGCCGGCAGGCTTAGCCGTACGCGCGCGATCTCGGCGTGGTCGATCTCGGCCGTGACCACGCCCGGCCCGCTCGCCAGGACCGCGAGCACCTTGCCCCAGGGATCGATGATCATGCTGTGACCCCAGGTGTCGCGGCCGTTTGGGTGATGCCCGCCCTGCGCCGGGGCGAGCACGTAGGCCTGGTTCTCGACCGCGCGCGCGCGCAGCAGCATCTCCCAGTGGTCCTTGCCGGTGGTGGCGGTAAACGACGAGGGCACGAGTATCAGGTCCACCGCGCCCATCTTGCGGTACATCTCGGGAAAGCGCAGGTCGTAACAGATCGACAGGCCGAGCCTGGCGTAGGGCGTGTCCAGCGTCACCACCTCGGCGCCCGCTTCGATGCTGCGCGACTCCTGGAAGCGTTCCGTCCCGAGCTCGAAACCGAACAGGTGGATCTTGTCGTAGCGCGCGACGCGCCGGCCGGCGTCGTCGAACACCAGGCAGGTGTTGCGCACCTTGTCCGGGTCGGCACAGGCCAGCGGCGCCGAGCCGCCGACCAGCCATACCTTGTTCTTGGCCGCTGCCGCGGCGAGAAAGTCCTGTATCGGCCCCTGCCCGTAGTCTTCGCGCACCGTCACCTTGTCGCGCTCGCGCCGGCCGAGGATGCAGAAATATTCGGGCAGCGCCACCAGGCGCGCTCCCTCGCCCGCGGCGCGCGCGATCAGTTCGCCGGCGGCGGCCAGGTTCGCCTGCACCTCGGGCTCGGATACCATCTGCACTGCCGCAACCTTGAATTTGCCCTCAGCCATGAATGCGCCTCCTCTTGTCGGGTCGGTGATGGTTGACGCCGGCCGATGCTGCGGCCGGCCTGTGCGGAGCGCTCACTTCGATTCGCCCGCGGCGCTGCCTGGCTGCCCGCGCGCCACTTTCTCCACCTTGGGATCGACCCAGGAGCCGGTCACCGCATACTCGTAGGCGAAGACCCGTCCCAGCGGGTCCTTGAACAGGCGCTGCGCCAGCAATGACGCTACCCCTGCGATCGGGTTGGCGAGCATCAGCCCCCCCGCCACCGACAGGCTGTCGCCCAGGCTGGGCACCACGCGCACCCGAAGCGACTGCGTTTCCCGGTCGAGATCGATATTTCCGGACATCGCCACCTGCGCCGAAGGTCCGCGCATGGCGAAGTCCTGCGTGTGCAACACCCCGTTCGCGACCGCGGCGGTGCCGGTGATGGTATCAAAAGCGAAGCCATCGCTGAAAATATCACGAAAGTCGAGCGTGATGCGGCGCGGCAGCGCCTGCAGGCTGAGGATGCCCAGCAGCTTGCCTATGCCCGGCTCGATCTTGAGGAACTGCCCTTTCTCCGCTATCAGCGACAGATCCCCGGCAAGCGTAGCGTAATCGATGGTCTGCGGGTTGCCGGCCCAGGCAAGCTTGCCCAGCAGCTTGGCGCTGCCGCGCTGCATGCTCCCCGCATAGCCGAAGCGCTCCAGATATTTGCCCACGTCGCTTACTTCGAGTTTCAGGTTCATGCTGGTGCGCTGTTGCGCGGCGACGCCCTGCCACACGCCGTCGGCGGCTAGCCGCGCCTCCGGCGTGGTCAACGTCAGTTTCTCGATGCGCCAGTCCAACCCCTCGTTCTCCGCCGTCAGCTCCAGCCGGCCGAGTTTCTTGTCGCGCACGACCAGGTTGTCCGCCACGATGTCCAGGCCGGGCAACTCCTTCGGCGGCGCCTCGTCCGGCAGTTTTCCCGGCGTGGGTTCGGGAAAGGTGAAATGCGACAACTGCGCGCTCACCCGCCCTTTGCCCTGCGAACGCCAGCGCACGTCTCCGGCGAGTTCGCGCGCGTCGATACTGGCGAGCCAGTCGCTGCCCTGGAAACCGGCGCGCAGAGCGACCTCGTGGATGCGCTTGCCGTACACATCCAGCGCACCCACCTTGAGGCTGAGCGAAGCGAGCGGCAGCGGCACCCCGCCCGAACCCCCGAGCGCGCGCAACCACTGGTCCAGGTCGAGTGCGGGCGCGTTGCCGTTGAGGACGATATCCTTTTCAGGCAGCCGCGGCGCCTCGTTGAGGCCGATGGCGCCGCGCTCGATCACCATCTTCCCGCCGTCGCGGCGGCGCTGCAGCTCCATGCGCAGCAGCGTGCCCAGATCGAGCGTGCTGCGGTCTGCCGACGGCGGCCCGCTCCAGCCGCTGCCGCCCTCCGCGGTGGTGACCGTGTGCTCGAAGCGCAGCGGCAGCAGGTCGGCACTCGCCTTGGCCAGCGGCGCCGGCAGCGTCGAGGCGATGCCCTGCAGGCCGGATTCCACCAGAATGCTGGCGCCGCGCCGGCTAATATTCATTTTCGCGCTCCAGGCGGCGCTGCCGCTCACCTGCCGCAGCAGCGGCTGCTGCAGCACCGATTGCAACGCCGCCGCATTGAGCGTGCCGCGCGCGTTGACATCGACGCTGCGGTCGCGTTGGCTGGCGATGCTGAGCGCGACCGGGCCGCCCAGGAACTGCGCGTTGACCGCGCGCATGCTCACGCCGCTGTCGGTGAACTCGAGCCGCCCGTTCACCTGCGACAGCGGCGGCCAGGCGGCATCGATGCTTACCTGGTTGCCGATCAGTTGGTAGCTGCCTGCCACCTTGGTGTCGGCGAGGCGCGCGAGCGGCAGTTCGAGCTTGAGCTGCAGCCTGCCGTTGCCCGCCGCGCCCATGTTTGCGCTGATTCCGCTGATAAGATCGTTCACCGGGCTTTGCGCGATGAATTTCAGGAATTCGGCGGTCGGTCCTTCGGCCTGGCCGTCCACCGCGAGTATCCGGTCCTGCGCGAACAGGTCCGCCAGAACAACGTCCGCACTGGCCACTCTCGCGCCGAGCACACTCGCCTTGCGGCTGATCACTTCCATGCGCCTGCCGTCGAAACGCAGGTCCGCATCGATACCATCTATCGTCGGCCAGCCCGTGGCGTATCTCAGGCTCCCGTCCATCACCCTCGCCGCGATCTGGAACACGCCGTCTTTCCTGCTCTGGAACGGGAAGTCCTTGAGGTCGCCTTTCAGGCGCAGGCTGAGGTCGTTCGCGTGCCCGGCAAGCAAGGCGCGCTCCAGCCAACCGCGCGCGGCGGCGTTGATGAAGGGGATGTAGCGCGCCACATGGCGCGCGTCGGCGCGGTTCAGCCGCGCCGTGAGATCGATCACACCTGGACCCTGTGCCGCGGTGGCGTAGCTGCCGAAGGCCGTTCCGGCCAGGTCCGCGTTGGCAAAAGCGATATTGGACAGCTTGAGTTGCAGCCCGCCTTGCGCATGGGTCCAGGCGAGTTGCGCCGTGAGCGTGTCGAAACTGCGCGCCGCCTCGGGGAATACCCGCGGCAGAACCAGTTCCGCCTTGCTCGCATTGAGCGTCAGGCTGCCGCCCTTTTCGTTGCCATCGACATTGCCGCTGATTCCGCTGAACCCGGGCAGACTGGCGTGGGCACGCATGCCGAGCCGGTCGAAATGCCCGCGCGCGCTGTAGCGCTGCGGCTCCTGCAGCGGACCCTGCCAATCGAAGCGCATGTCGGAGACGCTGCCCTGGGGCGCGGCGTCGGCCAGGAATTTGCGCAGCGCCTGCGGCAAGGGCAGGTATTCGCCCAACAGCGCCAGCGGCTCCAGTTCCAGCGTATCGATGCGCGCCTCGCCTTGCTCCGCGCGCGTGGCGTCGCCCGGGCGCCACTGCACGGCAAACCGCGCCGGCGGCAGCGTCGCGCCGGATTGCAGCGCCAGCGCCACCTCTTTGCCGCCGATTTCATAGCCGCCGCGCGCGCGCTTCGCCGACAGGCGCCCTTGCACAGAGCGCAGCTCCAACAGGGGCAGCTCGGGCGCAAGACGCGCGCTGACACCGCCCAGCGCGACATCGGCAGTGGCCTCCTGCAGGCGGTTGTCGGCAAAACCCAGCCACAGCCGCAAGCCGCCCTGTCCGTGTTGAATTTCCAGCGGATAGTCGATCCAGGCGCGCCAGGCCGCGAGGTCGGTGTAGGCGAGCTCTGCATAGAGCTTGCCGTTCCAGGCCTGCAACTGCTCGAACGTCCTGCCCTCCAGGTCGCCGCGCAGGTCGAGCGCGGCGGCGAGCTCGCGCGGCGGCTGCGCGCGCAGCGCAAATTGATGATGGCTGCCGCGGTTGCGCATGACGAAGTTCAGGTCCGCTAGAGACAACAACGGCGCCTGGCGCAACTGATCGTCCCAGTTCACCTGTGCGTCGCGGATAATGACTTCGCTCTGCGCCAGCAGCCAGTTGGAAAAACCCGCGCCCGCGGCCTCGGCATTGAGCTTGACGCCGGCGACATAGACCGCCCCCGCCTGGTCCCGGCGGATGCTCAGATTGGGCTTGTCCAGGGAAACGGAGTGAAAACGCAAGGCGCCGAAAACAAGCGAGTCCCACGACAGCGTGAGGGACACCGAGGGTAGCGACAGCGCGACGCGGCCCTCCTGATCGTACAAGCGCAGATCGGTCAGGGCGAGGTAGGGGCGCAGGCGCTGCCAGCCGGAATCGGCACCGCCGATGCTGACGCGCTGGCCGATATTGCGCGATATCGCCTGAGCGATGAGTTCCGGATGGTCCTCGATCTGTGGCAAAATCCAGAAGCGCAGCGCCAGCACCACCGCGGCAAAGCCGAAATAGACGAGCAGCGCGGCAATCCCGGCGTAGCGCAGCAGCCGGCGCACCAGCCTGCGTCGCTGCGGCGCAACGCCGAGCTCCGCCAGCGGTGAAAAATCCTCCTCGGGCGGCGGGCTTGCGCTAGTTTCGGTTTGGTCGGGCTGCACCATCCTGAGGCGGACTTCCCATACTGGTTGAGCGCGCTTCGGCGAAAGCCCTACAATGAAGGCGCGAGCTCGAAGCAAGAGGCAATGTAGCGCCGCATTTTACCTGCAAAACATCTCCCGATGCCTCCACATCTGAGTATTCCACCAGACGCAAGCAGCTATTCGCGCTACGCCCGGCGCCTGGCACAGGCGCGTCCGGAAATGTTCCAGGCCGCGCTCGCCGCGATCGAGCAGCCTTTCGATGCCGCTGCCATGCGCGGCTGGCTCGCGCAGCAAGCGGACGCGGACGAGGACGCGCTCAAGCGCACGCTGCGGCAGTTGCGCCAGCAGGTCATGCTGCGCGTGTTGCTGCGCGACCTCGCCGGACGCGCGCCGCTGGCCGAAGTGGTCCAGAGCATGAGCGACCTGGCCGAGCTGAGCCTCGCCTACGCGCTCAGGCACCTGAGCGTCTGGCTCGAAGCGCAATACGGCACGCCGATGGCGAACGGCAAGAGGCAGGAGTTGATCGTCGTTGGCATGGGCAAGCTGGGCGGACGCGAGCTCAACGTTTCCTCGGACATCGATCTGATTTTCGTCTATCCGGAGGAAGGCGAGACCGTAAGCGGCGCCGCTGTAGCAGGAACCGGCGCAGCGCCGCGGCTGCTGTCCAATCACGAATATTTCACCCGCCTCGGACGCAGGCTGATCAACGCAATCGCCGATATCACCGAGGACGGCCAGGTATTCCGCGTCGACATGCGCCTGCGCCCCAACGGCGATGCCGGACCGCTCGCCTGCAGCTTCGATGCACTGGAGAACTACTTCATCGCCGAGGGGCGCGAGTGGGAGCGCTACGCCTGGATCAAGGCGCGCGTCGTCGCCACAAGTGGCGACTCCAGTGTTTTTGCTACGAGCAGCAACGCGAGCGCGCCCGCGCTCGCCACGAGCGGCGACCCCGGCGCTCTTGCTGCGGGCGGCGGCGGCGCCGACGCCGATGGCGGCGAGCTGGCGCAAGAGCTGGCCGCGGTCGCGCGGCCGTTCGTGTTCCGCAAATATCTCGATTTTGGCGCGTTTGCCGCGATGCGCTCGCTGCACGCACAGATCCGCGCCGAAGTCGCGCGGCGCGATCTCGCCGATCACATCAAGCTCGGCCCGGGCGGCATACGCGAGATCGAATTCATCGCCCAGGCATTCCAGCTGATACGCGGCGGGCGCGATGCGGAACTGCAGGCCCGCCCCACGCTGGAAGTGCTGGCGCTGCTGCAGAAAAGAACACTGCTGTCCGCGCCGGTGGTGGCCGAGCTCGCCGCGGCCTACGATTTCCTGCGCCGCCTGGAGCATCGCCTGCAGTACCTGGACGATGCGCAGACCCACGAGCTGCCTGCGGGCGGCGCGGACCAGGCGCTGGTCGCCGCCGCCATGGGCTTTCACGATTACGCCGAATTCATGCGCCGGCTGGACGCGCATCGCGAGCAGGTGTCGCGTCATTTCGACGACGTGTTCGCCGGGCCGGAACAAAACGAACATGCCTGCGCGCCGCTGTGGAGAGGCGAACTCGACGCGGACGCGGCGCATGAGCGCCTCGCCGCGCTGGGTTTTGCTGACACCGGCGCCACGCTGGCACGGCTCGCCGGCGCGCGCGCATCGCAACGTTATCTGCAACTGCCCGAGGCGAGCCGCGAGCGCTACGACGCACTGCTGCCGCGCGTGATCGATCTTGCGGCCAAGGCCAGCGCGCCGGAGGCCGCGCTCGCGCGCACGCTCGATCTGCTCGAAACCATCAGCCGGCGCAGCTCATATCTGGCGCTGCTGTACGAATACCCGCAGGCGCTGGAAAAGGTGGTGCAGCTGCTGGCCGCATCGGGCTGGGCGGCGGCCTATATTACGCGCCACCCCCTGCTGCTGGACGAGTTGCTCGACGCGCGCACGCTGTATGCGGCGCCGGACTGGAACGGCTTCGCCACGGCCCTGCGCGCGCAGCTCGCGCGCAACGAGGGCGACGCCGAGCGGCAGATGGATGTGCTGCGCGAAGCGCACCACGCCCAGGTGTTCCGCCTGCTGGCGCAGGACCTGGCGGGGCAGCTCACGGTGGAAGTGCTGGCCGATCATCTGTCGGCGCTGGCCGACCTGATGCTCGCGATCACGCTGCAGTCGTGCTGGGCGCAATTGCGCAACCGCCATCGCGACACGCCGCGCTTCGCCATCGTCGCCTACGGCAAGCTCGGCGGCAAGGAACTGGGCTACGCCTCGGATCTGGACATCATTTTTCTCTACGACGACCCTGATGCGAACGCGCCGCAGCTGTACTCACGCCTGGCGCAGCGCATCAACAGTTGGCTCAGCAGCGCCACCGCCTCGGGCGTGCTGTTCGAGACCGACCTGCGCCTGCGCCCCAACGGCGAGGGCGGCCTGATGGTAAGTTCGGTGGAGGCGTTTCGCGAATATCAGGAAAAGGACGCCTGGGTGTGGGAGCACCAGGCATTGACGCGGGCGCGCTATTGCGCCGGCGACGCCGCGGTGGGCGCCGCGTTCGAGGCCGAGCGCAGCGCCATCCTGCGCCGCAGCCGCGATCCCGAGGCGCTGCGACGGGAAGTGGCCGACATGCGGGCAAAGATGTTCGAAGCGCACCCCAACAGGAGCGACTTGTTCGATCTCAAGCACGACCGCGGCGGCATGATAGACATCGAGTTCATCGTGCAGTACCTGGTGCTCGCGCACGCGCACCGTTACCCGCAATTGACCGGCAATCTGGGCAACATCGCTTTGCTGAAAATGGCGGGGGAACTCGGCCTGATTCCGCTCGCGACGGCGATGACGGTGCGCGACGGCTACCGCGAATACCGCAGGCTGCAGCACGCGGAGAGGCTGAATGGCGCAGCATACGCACGCGTCGAGCACGGGCCGCTGCGGCAATACATCGAGGCGACCCTCGACCTGTGGAAAACCGTGTTCGCCTCCGACTCGGGCAGCCCTGCGCAAGCGCAAAGCTGAGGCGCCCGCCGGTCGCCCCCCCTGAAAACCGCGTTGAAGTCAAATCCGGCAAACATGTTGCGGCGAAAATTGACCGTGGTCAATGATGAATGCCGGCGCGGATCGCTACGATGGCGCACTGAATCAACCGGCCGCACGGCGATCGGCCGCCGGGGCGGGAAGCGTAACAGTTTCGCCCGTGAAATCCCTTGATGACCGAACACACAGGAGCGACCATGTCCGCAGGATTAGAACAAGCCGCTGTGACTAGCGCAGAAGATGCCGTGAAAATGACCGACGGATTTCATCTTGTAATCGATGCGCTGAAGGCCAACGACATCGACACCATCTTTGGTCTTGTCGGCATTCCCATCACCGACCTGGCGCGCCTGGCTCAGGCCGAAGGGATGCGCTTCATCGGCTTTCGTCATGAACAAAACGCGGGCAATGCGGCCGCCATCGCCGGCTACATGACGCAGAAGCCTGGCATCTGCCTGACCGTGTCGGCACCAGGCTTCCTCAACGGCCTGACGGCGCTGGCCAATGCAACGACCAACTGCTTCCCGATGATCCTGATCAGCGGCTCCAGCGAACGCGAAATCGTCGATCTGCAGCAGGGCGATTACGAAGAGATGGATCAGTTGAATGCGGCGAGACCGTACGCCAAGGCGTCCTACCGCATCAACAAAGCCGAAGATATCGGCATCGGCATTGCGCGCGCGATTCGCGCGGCCGTCTCAGGCCGTCCCGGCGGCGTCTATCTGGACCTGCCGGCGCAATTGCTGAGCCAGTCGCTCGACGCGGAACGCGGCAAGAAATCGCTGGTGCGCGTGGTCGACCCGGTGCCGCGTCAGATCCCTGCTCCGGAAGCGGTCAAGCGCGCGCTCGACCTGCTCAAGGGCGCCAAGCGACCGCTCATCCTGCTTGGCAAAGGCGCCGCCTACGCCCAGGCCGACGCCGAGATTCGTGCGTTGGTCGAAAAAACCGGCGTCCCTTATCTGCCGATGTCGATGGCCAAAGGCCTGCTGCCCGACACCCATCCTCAATCGGCTTCAGCCTGCCGCTCTTTCGTTCTGGCGGAGGCCGACGTCGTGCTGCTGATCGGCGCCCGCCTGAACTGGCTGCTGTCGCACGGCAAGGGCAAGACCTGGGGTGCGCCGACACCGAAGCAATTCATCCAGATCGATATCGCACCCACGGAAATCGACAGCAATGTGGCGATCGCCGCCCCTGTGATCGGCGACATCGGCTCCTGCGTGTCGGCGCTGCTGGCAGGCATCAATTCAGGCTTCGGCAAGCCCAGCGCCGAATGGACCGGCGCGATCGCCGAGCGCAAAGACAAGAACCTGGCGAAGATGGCGGCCACGCTGGAGAAAAATCCGTCGCCGATGAACTACCACAGCGCACTGCGCGCGATCCGCGATGTGCTGAAGACGCGCCCGGACATCAACGTCGTCAACGAAGGCGCGAACGCCCTCGATTTCACCCGCAGCATCGTCGACATGTACCAGCCGCGCAAGCGTTTCGACGCCGGCACCTGGGGCATCATGGGCATCGGCATGGGTTATTCCATCGGCGCGGCGGTCGTGAGCGGCCTGCCTGTCGTCGCCATCGAGGGCGACAGCGCTTTCGGTTTCAGCGGCATGGAAATCGAGACCATCTGCCGTTACCAGCTGCCGGTAGTCACCGTGATCTTCAACAACAACGGCGTCTACAAAGGCTGCGACCCCAACCTTAACCCCAAGGGACCCGATGTCGCGGTGACCGCTTTCGTCAAGGGCGCGCGCTACGACAAGATGATCGAGGCATTCGGCGGCGTCGGCTATCACGTCACCACGCCGGCAGAAATGACGAAGGCGCTGACCGAGGCGATCGCTGCGGGCAAGCCGGCGCTCATCAACGCCGTCATCGACGAAGCAGCGGGTACGGAGAGCGGTCGCCTGATCAATCTGAATCCGAAAAAGACCGCGACCAAGAATTAGGAGGCCATGCCAACATTAGCTGTCTTTCCGAGGACAAAGGCCGGGGAATCTGCTTCTTGTTTGTTGCAACAGCAGATTCCTCGCTGCGCTCGGAATGACACTTCCTGGCACTGCAATTCTGTCATGCCGCCAATTTCGCACTCGCCAACCGGTTCAGGCTGACGCCTTCCTCGGCCGCCGTCAGCGCCAGGGCGCGGTGCAGTTGCGGCGGGATGCGGACGCGAAACTCGCCGCTGTAGTGTTTCTCGGCCAGTGGCTGCGGCACCGCTTCGCCACCGGCCTGCATATCGGTCACCACGTCGGCGACCACCTTCTGAATTCCCTTGAGCGCAGCCTCGGGCGTGTTCGCCAACCAGCTCAGCGACGGGAACGCGGCGCACGTAGCCACATGCTCGCCGTCTTCGGTCGACCAGGTCACACGGTACGTGTAGTGTTTGATGTTCATGGCGTACCTTCCAGTTTGTCTACGGCCTGCAGGACTTGCCTCACCTGATAGGGCTTGGCCTTGCCTTTCGCGTTTTGGATGTTGATGCGCGGATCGCCAGACCAGGGTGTCTTGAAAATGGCATGGCTGGTGCCGTCTTGCCGTGGCTTGCCGAAGTAGGCTTGGCACACCGTCTTCAGATCGCCGAACCCCACATTGGCAGGCTCCCGGCGCATCTGTTCCAGAAGTCTTCGACGCTCGCCGTGACGGAAATAACGGTGCCATTATTGACACCATCTGTGAATGCTGGTGCCTTTGCAGGACTTCGGAAGCCGGTTTGTCGATGCTGCTAATCGACTGGTATCGGCCATAACCTGCCGCCCACATTTTCTCTCTATAGCGGACGCACATCGGCTGGAGTCGACCGGGAGCGGTCGCTGCCCCGGGGCTCGCTCAGTTTGAAGCTTGCAGCAACGCGCCCGGTAGGTGGCGTACGGCAGGTAATTCGCACAGTAGTGGACGGCCCAAACAACAAGGTGGCGATGCTGTGTGCCGGGCGCCGCAACATCAGCGAGCAACTTCGAAAGGCGAGACGATTTCGAAGAAGTCGCCCCGCAACATTGTGGATGGGGGAATGCCGAACATCTGGTGGAACGTCCGCGTAACATGCGCCGCGTCGGCGAAATCCGCCGCCTGCGCAGCCGCCGTAATGGTGCGTTCGCGCGCGATGGCGAGCGTAGCGCGGGTGAGTTTGCGCCAGAGCATATAACGTCGAAACGGCAGGCCGACCTGCTGCTTGAACAGATGCGCAAAGCGGCTTGGCGATAGGTGAACGCTAGCCGCGGCGGTTTCCACCGACATGCGCAGGTCGGTCGACGCGCGAATGGCATTCAACACGCTTGTCACCCGGGGATCGCGATGGCGGGTCGGTGGCTCGCCCGCGCATAGCGATTGAACGCAGTGCCGGATGAGCGCCGGTACGTCCATGCTTTCAAACGGCTGATCGTAGAATCTTCTGAGCGCCGGCACGCATGAAGCCAAGGCCACGTCCGGAAGGAGGGTAATCTCCTGCACCAGTGCCGTGCGTAGCCATGTCCCTTCGGCCGATTCCGGATCCAGCATCAACATGGCCCCTAAGGAACCTTGTCCGTTGTAGGAATGCCGGGCGTCCGGCCGCACGATGATGCCCCGGCCGGACCGCCAGTCGCCGCGCGAACCCCGGATGCTTGCCGCGCCATCGATGCTGATGACGATCTGGATGGCGTGATGCGCGTGGGGCGGAACGACGCCTTCGCTGCGGCCAAGGGCGAGGAATCCCCCGTCCCACAAGTACCATCGCAGCGCCGCGTACTGTATCGAAGACATGATCGAATGCTCTGTCAATTGCGCTCCCGGGCCTGGATAGCCAGTTTATTCAAGAACATCAGCGGATTCATTCAATCCTTGTTACACGGAGTTCCCTATCGTGTGAGCCATCGCGACGATTGATATCGCGACACACAACGCGAACGATGAAACCCAGGGGGATCAAATGAAAACATTACAGTATTACACGGGTGCAGGCCTGGCCGCGCTTGTCTTCGGCGTCGCGGGCTGCGGCCACGTGGCGGCGATGGCGTTTGGAACCGGCGCCACACGTCCGGCAGCCGGTGAATTCGGGTTCGGGCCGCGCGCCTCGGCGGAGCGCCGCTACGTGGCGACCCTTAAGCCGCAGCAGGAGCTGCGCCCCAGGAAACTGCAATCGATGCGCGTCTCGATCGTGGACGCCAGCGGGCGGGCTGTGGACGGCGCAAATATCCTCGTTGATGGTGGCATGCCCCAACACGGACACGGCTTGCCGACGCAGCCGAGGGTTACAAAGAGTCTGGGTGGCGGCCTCTACGAAATCGAGGGCGTGCGCTTCAATATGGGCGGCTGGTGGGAATTCAAGCTTGCCGTCAACGGTGCGGCGGGTGCCGACACGGTTACGTTCAACCTCGATCTGTGACGCGAAGCGACGCAGCCATGATGATCCATTGGACTCGAATCGCGGCAGCTATTGCGCTCGCCTCGCTGTTGACCGCAGGCTATGCGGCTGCGCCGCATGCGGATCGCTGGACTGCCGCCGAAATCGAGCAGTTGTCCTCACTGTCGCTCCGCGCGTTGGACGCACTGCCTCCGGATCCCACCAACCGGGTGGCGGAGGATCCAAAGGCAGCCGCCCTCGGCCAGCGCCTCTTCTTCGACGCCCGCCTGAGCTCGAACGGCCGCGTTTCATGCGCAACCTGCCATCTGCCAGATCGCGAATTCCAGGATGGCGCGCCACTGGCCGCCGGCGTCGGCACGACCAACCGGCGCACCATGCCCATCGCTGCCACGGCGCACAGCCCCTTCCTGTTCTGGGACGGCCGCAAGGACAGCCAGTGGTCGCAGGCCCTCGGCCCGCTCGAAAGTCCGGTCGAACATGGAGGAACACGCGCGCAGTACGCGCAGGTAATCGCAGCGAATTACCGGGCGGAGTATGAACACGTGTTCGGCAGGATGCCGAACCTGGAAAACATCCCGCCCACCGCCGGGCCGGTGAGCGACACGGCGGCCGCCCGCGCCTGGGCCGGGTTGCCGGGCGCTCAGCGGGACGCCATAACCGGCATATTCGTGAATATCGGCAAGGCGATTGCCGCCTATGAGCGTCGCGTTCAGTACAGAGAATCACGCTTTGACCGATACGTTGACGGGCTTCGACAGGTTGCAAGCGCGCCGGGGAACGCATTGAGTCCCGACGAAGTCGCCGGCCTGCAGCTGTTCATCGGCAAAGCGAACTGCACGCAGTGCCACAACGGACCACTGCTCACGAACAACGAGTTCCACAACACCGGCGTGCCGGCGCGTCAGGGCTTGCCTGCGGACGAGGGGCGCTTGGCCGGGGCAGATACGGTTCTGCGCGACGAATTCAATTGCCGTAGCCGCTGGAGCGACGCGAACCCCGCGCAGTGTGCCGAGCTCAAATTCCTGGTGACTGGTGCGCACACGCTGCAACGCGCGTTCAAAGTGCCTTCGCTGCGCAATGTCGCAGAACGCGCGCCCTACATGCATGCCGGTCAGCTGGCGACGCTGCGCGATGTGCTCGATCACTACAATCGCGCGCCCGCAGCGCCTGTTGGCCACAGCGAAACAAGGCCGCTGCGTCTGACGGCGCGGGAACTGGATCAACTCGAGGCGTTTCTACGCACGCTCAGCGGCGGGACGATCGCGCCTTCGGTGCCGCAGTCCGTAATCGCTCTGAACCCAAGCCGTTGAACTGCTCGGCGACACCGCACATGAATTTCCTCACATTCAAGGAGTCAATCGTGAACGATGCATATTTCAGGGAAATTTCCCTGGCACAAGACGCCCTGCGGCGGCGCGACCACGGTATCTGCTTTGCCCATCTTGAACGCGCGCACATTCTCGTTCAGCGGCGAACTCTGCGCCATACCTACGTGCATTGGCTGATGCTGCGCGCTGGTCTGAATCAAGGCGATTATCGCGAAGTCGCCGGCCAGGTGCCTCGCATCATCGCTTCAGTCCTGTTTTCGCGGATCTGGATTCCAATTGGAAACACGGGCAGGGCGCGCGTCAATGCGCTGAAACCCATGCCAGTACCGAACGACTTGCGCAATCTTGTTTCCTAGACAAGCTGCAATTCTTCTTTCACAAGCCAACTCCATCAAGGCGTCCCATGATCCAAGAACTTGCCGCTCTCATCAGCCAATATGGCGTGTTGATCATATTTGCGATTGTTTTGCTGGAACAACTGGGACTCCCGCTGCCGGCAATGCCCTCGCTCGTCATTGCAGGTGCGATCGCCGCTGTTGGCGGTCTCTCGCTACCCGCGCTTTTCGGATCCGCCGTGCTTGCTTGCCTCATCGGGGACGCAGCCTGGTATGCAGCAGGCCGTCGCTATGGCAATCGAGTTCTGAAGACACTATGCCGCGTGTCGCTTTCACCGGACATTTGCGTAAACCAGGCCCAGGCGAACTTCGATCGCTGGGGCATGGGTCTGCTTGTCATCGCAAAATACGTTCCGGGGCTATCGACGGTGGTGCCGCCGCTCGCCGGCGCGATGCGCGTCGAGTGGCGCGCCTTTCTGCTTTTCGACGGGATCGGCACTATGCTCTGGTCGGCTACCGGCCTGGGCGCGGGCTACCTGATGCATTCGCAGATTGCAGTATTGCTGGCGCAGACTGAGCGCATGGGCACTGGAGTTCTGGTGCTCGTTGCGACGATAGCGGCCGGCTACATTGCGGCGAAATGGTGGAAGCGTCGGCGCATGCTTGCCATGCTTCGTTCAGCGCGCATCGACGTCGACGAGTTGCACGCGCTGATGAGTTCTGGAGCCCAGCCGATGATCGTCGACCTCCGTCCCGCCATGGCCCGCACGTTCGATCCCAGGACCATCCCGGGAGCAGTGCCCGTGGAGTTGCGGGCAATCCCACAGAATTTCAGGCCCACCCCGTCCCCGGGGCAAGACATCATTATCTTTTGCACCTGCCCCAATGAAGCGGGGGCCGCTCGGGCCGCACGGTTGCTAATGGAACGCGGTTATGCACGCGTGCGCACTTTGCAGGGCGGCTTTGACGCCTGGATTGCGGCCGGACACGACATGCAGACGCTTTCTGCAGCCACGGTGTAGGGGGTGTTTCAGATTGCGGCTACGGCACCACGAGCGACCGCTCTCGAAATGCGCCAGAGGCGGGTTTGGATCGCGACTTGTCAGCCGATTTTAGCGGCCCGCCCTGCTTGTTAGCGAGCGGCGGACTCTGGGA
>JBQMQE010000094.1:0-16246 GCA_052172655.1 Burkholderiales bacterium | reverse complement strand
GCGCGGCCCATGCGTTGCAAGGTCTCGCGCAGCAGCGGCCAGTTCTCCGGGTCGTGGTAGCGCAGGAACGCCTTGTGCAGCCGCCGCTGGCGGCCGCTCTTGACCACGCTCACTTCTTCGGATGCGGCTGACACCTTGTGCAGCGGGTTTTTGCCGGTGTGGTACATGGTCGTCGCCAGCGCCAGCGGCGTCGGCAGGAAAGTCTGCACCTGGTCCAGGCGGAAGCCGTTATGCTTGAGCCAGAGCGCCAGCGCGAGCATGTCTTCATCACTGGTGCCAGGATGCGCGGCGATGAAATAGGGGATCAGGTACTGCTCCTTGCCCGCCTCGCGCGAAAACTTGTCGAACAGCGCCTTGAACTTGTCGTAGCTGCCGACCCCGGGCTTCATCATTTTCGACAGCGGCCCTTCGGCTATGTGTTCGGGGGCGATCTTGAGGTAGCCGCCGACATGGTGGGTGGCGAGTTCCTTCACGTATTCGGGCGAGCGCACCGCCAGGTCGTAGCGCAGGCCCGAGGCCACCAGCACCTTCTTGATGCCGGGCAGCGCGCGCGCCTTGCGGTAGAGATCGATCAGCGGCGCATGGTCGGTGTTGAGGTTTTCGCAAATGCCCGGATAGACGCAGGACAGGCGCCGGCAGGAGGACTCGATCTTCGGGTCCTTGCACGCCATGCGGTACATATTGGCGGTCGGCCCGCCCACATCCGATATCACGCCGGTGAAACCGGGCGTTTTGTCGCGGATTTCCTCGATCTCATGCAGGATGGACGCTTCCGAGCGGCTTTGGATGATGCGTCCCTCGTGTTCGGTGATGGAGCAGAAAGTGCAGCCGCCGAAACAGCCGCGCATGATGTTCACCGAGAAGCGGATCATTTCCCAGGCCGGAATTTTGGCCTCGCCGTAGGCCGGATGCGGCGCGCGCGCGTAGGGCAGGCCGTACACATGATCCATTTCGGCCGTGGAAAGCGGCAGCGGCGGCGGATTGAGCCAGACGTCGCGAGCCGCCGCATTTTCCCCATGGCCCTGCACCAGCGCGCGCGCATTGCCCGGATTCGATTCGAGGTGGAAGGTGCGCGAGGCGTGGGCGTCGAGTACGGGGTCTTGTTTCACCTGCTCGTACGAGGGCAGGCGGATGACCGTGTGCGCGCGCTCCTCGCGGCGCGCGGCGAGGCGCTCATCGCGGCCGTGGAAACGGATGGGTTGGCTTTTCGCCGTCGTCTCCGCCGCGGCCGCAGCAGGCGCCTTTTGCACCATCGCATACGGATCAGGGCGCGCATGGATCGCGCCCGGCGTATCGACCGTGGTCGAATCGGCTTCGCTCCAGCCTTCGGGCCGCCAGCCGCGCGGCACCATGAAAGAGCTGCCACGCAGCTCGCGTATGGCCTTGATGTTTTCGCCGCGGGCCAATCGGTGCGCGAGTTCCACCAGCGCGCGCTCGGCGTTGCCGAACAGCAGCAGGTCGGCCTTCGCATCAGGCAGGACCGAGCGCCGCATTTTGTCCGACCAGTAATCGTAGTGCGCGATGCGGCGCAGGCTCGCCTCGATGCTGCCGATGACCAGCGGCGCATCGGGATAGGCCTCGCGGCAGCGCTGCGAGTACACGGTCAGCGCATGATCCGGGCGCTTGTCGGGAGCACCGTTGGGCGTATAGGCATCGGTCGAGCGGATTTTGCGGTCGGCGGTATAGCGGTTGACCATGGAATCCATGTTGCCCGCGGTAACGCCGAAGAACAGGTTCGGTTTGCCCAGCCGCTTGAAATCCTCGGCCGAGCGCCAGTCGGGCTGGCTGATGATGCCGACGCGGAACCCCTGCGCTTCGAGCAGCCGCCCCACCAGCGCCATGCCGAAACTCGGATGATCGATGTAGGCGTCGCCAGTGACGATGATGATGTCGCAGCTATCCCAGCCGAGCGCGCGCATTTCGTCCTGCGACATCGGCAGGAAGGGGGCGATGCCGAAGCGCTGCGCCCAGTGCTTGCGATAGGAAAAAATCGGTTTGACTTGCGCGTCCATGCGGATCAGTTCAACTGCGCCAGCCGTGCAGGCGCGCAAGCAACGCGTCGGTGGATGCGTCCAGCTCCAGGACGGCCCCGCCGCCGGCGGGGAACGTCGCCAGCGCGCAGCGCAGCGCCACATGCAGCATGGCGCGGTTGTCGCTGGCGTTGATCTGTTCGCCGGCGAACATGCTCAGTTTGCTCTTTGCAGGTCTGATCATGGCTTGGATCCGGCTTTCTTGTAGAGCCGGAATTTTTCGGTGCGGTCTCCCGCGCGATGGCTTTCCCAGATCTTTTTCCAGGATGCACCCGGACTTGCCTCGGGCCGCCGCGAATTGTCCTGTACCAGCAACAGGTCGCAGTTACGGCGAGCGCGGATTTCAGCGCGTTCGGTGACGATGCCCGCATGGTAGTCGAAGGTGGCGCGCTGCGCTTCGCCCAAGCCGCGGCTGGCAATGCAGCCGGGATGTTTGGGCAGGCTCGCCTGCAGCGAACGCGCCACCGGACGGTAGCTCTTGCCGTAATCAATCCACGGCAGCCACAGCAGCATGGCCAACGCCCAGAACAGCGCGAGGCCGGCAGCCCAGAAGGTGACGCAGCGCTGGGACGCATGCTCGCTGCGCAGGAGCAGCGCGATCCAGGCGAGCGTAATTGCGGCGGCGGCGATCAACGGCAGCCAGGCAAAGTGCGAAACAAAACCGGGTTCTATGCGCACCGCGTCGGCGGCGATGCGCGGTGGAAAGCCCGTCTGCAGCGCGAGGTAGCCGAGCCAGATGAGGCCGCCGAGCAGGCTGAATGTCATGGCGCCGAACCAGGCGAGCGAGTTGGCCGCACCGCGGCGCAGATCGCTCAATACCTGCGCGCCCAGCAGCGAGAGCGGCAGCAGCAGCGGCAGCAGCGGCAATTCGCCCGGTGCACGCGTAAGCACGGTCACGCCCAGTCCGGCGATCAGGGCGACCAGCGGCAGCACCACGGCGGCAGAACTCGGCTTTCTGCGATACAGCCACAGCGCCCACAGCGCGATCGGCCATGCCGGCCAGGCGAACCAGGCGAGCGTGCGCAGCGCCTGCGCGGCCGCAGCCAGGCTGGGCGCGCGGGCAAGGGCAGCCAGGCCGCCCTGGTGCAGCCAGGCCGCGAACAGTTCGGGCGAGCGCGCATAAAGCAGCGCCGGCCAGGTCACGAGCCAGGGCGCAAGGATCAGCGCGGCGCAAACCAGGGCCAGCGCGGCGTTGCGGCTGCGCCAATCCGGCACCAACAAAGGCGTCGCGAGCAGGGCGACGACGAGCGGCAGGATGTGGACCAATCCGCTGGCCAGAAATGCGGCGCCCAGGCCGCAGCCGAGAGCGATGCCGGCCGTATACGGTCGCTTCTGCACCAGCGCGGCGCCGCAGTAGGCGCAGGCAAGGCCGGCGAGCAGTGCAGTTTCGCTGATGGCCTCGTGCGCATGCACCAGCAGGCCGGTGCAGCCCATGAACAAGAGCATGACGCCGTCGCCGCGGCGGTTAACGTCGTCGCCTCGCCTGTCGCTGTCGTATCTGTCTATTTCGTGGAAGGCGCGTCCAGCCAGGCGCAGGAATGCGAGCGTCAAAGCGATGAGGGCGCCGCCCGCCAGGCGCACCGCGTCGTGCTGCGCGATAACCTCGCCCAGCAGCCTGGCGAACGCCGCCGCAACCCAGTAGAACAGCGGACCGTCCTCGGCATAGTGCTCGCCTGCGAGCCGCGGCAGCAGCCAATCGCCCCGGCTGGCGAACTGGTGCGCGATGCCTATTCCTATGGCGTCGTCGCTCTTCCAGGGATCGTGGCCGATCAGGCCGGGCAGCAGCCAGATCGCGATCAGAATCAACAGGGGAATGCGCGCCAGCGGCAGCGCGATGCGTAAGCCGGCCACTATTCGATCACCTTGACCGATTGCCCCGGCTTGGGCTCGCCGGCGGGACACATGGGGTTGGGGTTGATGCGCGGCTTCATGTTCTACGGAACCTCTGATCGATGCGCTCCCCGATCAAAGATTCCTCTGACCCGGGAATGTTCAAGGGGACGCCACCCCTCAATTCAGGAACCGTCTTATTCTAGCCGGTTGCACCGGCCGGAAAATAAAAAAGGCAGCCGCAGCCGCGGGAAAACAAAAAAGGCAGCCGAAGCTGCGGGAAAACAAAAAAGGCAGCCGAAGCTGCCTTTTCCCCGGGACGGCCTGGACTTCAGGCCGGCTTGGTCGAAGCCTCGGGCTTGGCCGCGGCCGCGGGCTTTTTCGCGTATTTCTGCCGGAACTTCTCCACCCGGCCGGCGGTGTCGACGATTTTCTGCTTGCCGGTGTAGAAGGGATGGCAGTTGGAGCACACCTCGACATGCAGCGCCTTGCTCATGGTCGAGTGGGTCTTCCAAGTGTTGCCGCAACTGCAGGTGACCTGGATTTCGTGATATGCGGGGTGAATGTTTGCTTTCATGGTTTTTTCCTTTGGCGCGGTCCGGGAATAGGAGCCGCAAAAGGCCGCAATTATCCCAGAAATCAATATGCTAAGCAAGTTGTTGTTGCCGCGATGTGACTCCGCGGTCGTCGAGGATATCGCGCTGAGTATGGCCTTACCCGCGTCTCATTGAATCGAAAAAATCAGCGTTGTTCTTGGTCGCGCGTATCTTGTCGACCAGAAACTCCGCCGCTTCCAGGTCGTCCATGGGATAGAGGAGCTTCCTCAGCACCCAAACCTTGGACAGCACTTCCTTCGCGATCAGCAGTTCCTCGCGGCGCGTGCCCGAGCGGTTGACGTTGATCGCCGGGAAAATGCGCTTTTCGTACATGCGCCGGTCGAGGTGGATTTCCATGTTGCCGGTGCCCTTGAATTCCTCGTAGATCACATCGTCCATGCGGCTGCCGGTGTCGATCAGCGCGGTGGCGAGGATGGTGAGCGAGCCGCCTTCCTCCACATTGCGCGCGGCGCCGAAAAAGCGTTTCGGGCGCTGCAGCGCGTTGGCGTCGACGCCGCCGGTGAGCACCTTGCCCGACGCCGGCACCACGGTGTTGTACGCGCGCGCGAGGCGCGTGATCGAATCGAGCAGGATCACCACGTCTTTCTTGTGCTCGACCAGTCGTTTCGCCTTTTCGATCACCATTTCGGCGACCTGCACGTGGCGAGTGGCCGGCTCGTCGAAGGTGGAGGCAACCACTTCGCCGCGCACGGTGCGCGTCATCTCGGTCACTTCCTCCGGGCGCTCGTCAATCAGCAGCACGATCAGCACCACGTCCGGATGATTGGCGATGATCGCGTGCGCCATGTGCTGCATCAGCACCGTCTTGCCCGCTTTGGGCGGCGACACGATCAGCCCGCGCTGGCCCTTGCCGATGGGCGCGATGATGTCGATGATGCGGCCGGTCATGTTTTCCTCGGCCTTGATGTCGCGCTCCAGCTTGAACACCTCATCCGGGTGCAGCGGCGTCAGATTCTCGAATAAGATCTTATTCTTGGAGTTCTCCGGCAGATCGCCGTTGACCTTGTCCACCTTGACCAGCGCGAAATAGCGCTCGCCGTCCTTGGGTGTGCGGATCTCGCCCTCGATGGTATCGCCGGTATGCAGGTTGAAGCGGCGGATCTGGGAAGGGGAGACGTAGATGTCGTCGGTGGACGCGAGGTAGGAGGTGTCGGGTGAGCGCAGGAAGCCGAAGCCGTCGGGCAGCACTTCCAGCGTGCCGTCGCCGAAAATCGAGACGCCCTTCTTCGCCCGGTTTTTCAGCAGCGCAAAAATGAGTTCCTGTTTGCGCAGGCGGTTGGCGCCTTCGATTTCGTGTTCCACCGCCATCTCGACCAGCTCGGTGACGTGCAGGGTTTTAAGCTCGGATAATTGCATGCGGAAACGCTCGTATGGAACGGAAAAGGCTAAAGAGGCCTTGGGATTTGAATCGGAGAGGAACTGGCGTCCGGGCCCGGCTGGGGTGGTTACGATATGAGGGGATGTCTCCCTTCATGCTCCCCTACGTCAGGGGTCGTTTCGGCAACGCTGAAACGGCCTCTGAGAAAATCCGCCGGTGACGCTTCAGGCGCAAGGATAGAGGGTCTAGATGTTGCTGTCAAGGAAGGCCGTGAGCTGCGATTTCGACAGCGCGCCCACCTTGGTGGCCTCGATGTTGCCGTTCTTGAACAGCATCAGGGTGGGGATGCCGCGGATGCCGTACTTGCGCGGAATCTCCTGGTTCTCGTCTACGTTCACCTTGGCGACCTTGAGTTTGCCCGAGTACTCTTTGGCAACTTCCTCCAGGGTCGGGGCGATCGCCTTGCACGGCCCGCACCACTCGGCCCAGTAATCGACCAGCACCGGGCTTTGCGCTTGCAGCACCTCGGCTTCGAATGTGTCGTCGGTAACGTGCTGGATATGTTCGCTCATGCAGTCCTCGTGGTTCGTGGTTGGTGGTTCGTGTCTTGGATTTGTGCGCAACCCGGCAGTGAAGGCCGGGGAGGGGTATGTACGGATTTTATCCCTATTTCAAACTTGCCGCAGGGGCAGGTTGCCGGCTGAATCTGGGGGCCGGCCGGCGGGTTTCAAGTTTCGCAGCGCGAACCGCCAGCCACGGGGCACGAAAAGGCTATGGTAAAATATTCCCGGCCGACCCCACGGACGTCTTTTCAGGACCTTACCATGACCTATGTCGTAACCGAATCCTGCATCAAGTGCAAATACACCGACTGCGTCGACGTCTGCCCTGTGGATTGCTTCCGCGAGGGTCCGAACATGCTGGTCATCGATCCAGACGAATGCATCGACTGCACCCTGTGCGTGGCCGAATGCCCGGTGGAAGCGATTTTCGCCGAGGATGACGTGCCCGACAACCAGAAGGAATATACGGCGATAAACGCCGAGCTGTCCAAGGTGTGGAAGCCAATCATCGAGCGCAAGGATGCGCCGGCGGACGCTGACGAGTGGGCCAAGGTCAAAGACAAGAAAAAGTTTTTGGAGAAGTAGCGCACAGGGTCGATTCCGCGTCCCGGGCGTGCTCCGGGGTCGCATCCCCGGCTGCGCCGGGGCCCCTGCTCCGCCCTCTGCGCGCCCACGCTCCTGAGTGGGCCAAGGTCAAAGACAAGAAAAAGTTTTTGGAGAAGTAGCGCTCCGGGGTCGTACCCTTCGCTAGTCGTACAGCCCGGGTCGCGCCTTGCCGCGGAACACGTAGTACGAAAACGCGGTGTAGGCGACGATGAAGGGCAGCACGATCAGCGCGCCTATGAGCACCACTTTCAGCGATGACGGGTGTGCCGCGGCATCCCAGAACGTCAGCCGGTCGATCACCACGTAAGGAAACAGGCTGTAGGCGAGGCCGATGAAAGCGAGCACGAAAATCGCCACCGCGCCGGCGAAAGGCGCCCCGTGCGCGGCGCCCGCCACACCCCGCGACAGGCGCCCGGTCGAGCGCCACACCCAGATCCACGCGAGGAGCGTCGCGAGCGGCAGCAGCATCAGCGGCAGCGTCCGCGGAAAGTCGAACCATTTCATCACCACGGTCTGGCTCACGAACGGCGTGGCGACGCTGACCGCAGCCACGCCGAGCGCGACCCACAGCAGGCCCCAGCGCGCCCACGCCAGGGCCTTTTTCTGCAGCGTGCCCTCGGTCTTGTAGATGAGCCAGGTCGCACCCAGCAGCACATAGCCGCCGCACAGTCCGGCGCCCACAACCAACGCGAACAGCAGATAGCCGAAGCCCGGGTTGAAGCCGGTGATGTAGCGCCCGAGCATCAGCCCCTGCGCGAACGAGGTGATGAACGAACCGAGATAGAACAGCCAGTTCCACAGCTCGCGGTGCCAGCCCTCGGCCTTGACGCGGAACTCGAACGCCACGCCGCGCAGCATCAGCCCGATCAACATCGCCGCCACCGGCAGGTAGAGCGCGCCCAGCACCACGCCGTGCGCCAGCGGGAACGCGACCAGCAGGATGCCCACGCCCAGCACCAGCCAGGTTTCGTTCGCGTCCCAGAACGGCCCGATCGAGGACACCATCAGGTCCTGCTCGCGCGCGTCGGCCGCGGGCATCAGCATGCCCACGCCGAGGTCGTAGCCGTCGAGCACGACGTAGGCGAGCACCGCTGCGCCCATGAGCGCGGCGAAGATCAGCGGCAGGTCTAGGCTCATGCCGCCACCTTCGTCGCTGTTTGCGCGCCCTTACCGGCAAGGTGGGTGATCACCACCATGTATGCGCCGAGCATCAGGGTGTAGACGAGGACGTAGCCGGTGAGACTGGCGCCGAGTTGTGCCTCGGAGATGCGGCCCACCGCCTGCGCGGTTCGCAGGATGCCGGTGACCAGCCAGGGCTGGCGCCCGACTTCGGTGACCAACCAGCCGGCGAGCGTCGCCAGCCAGCCGGAGAAGGTGAACCCGGCGAGGGCCCACAGCAGCCATTGCGGCGGAGTACGGTCCTTGCGCAGGAGCCAGGCGCCGGCCCAGGCGAGCGCGAGCATCAGCACGCCCAAGACCAGCATGGCGCGAAAAGCGAAGAACACTGGCGCCACCGGCGGCGTATCGGGGGCAAACGCATCTATGCCCTTCACCTCGCCGTTCGGGTCGTGCGTGAGTATCAGGCTCGCGCCCTTGGGCACTTCGATGGCGAAATCGTTGCGGCGCGTTTCCTCATTCGGTATGGCGAACAGCACCAGCGGCGCGCCGCGCTCGGTGTTCCACAGCGCCTCCATCGCCGCGATTTTCGCCGGCTGGTGGGCTAGCGTATTCAGCCCGTGCAAATCGCCGGCCAAAATCTGCAGCGGCGCAATCACCGCGGCGACGATGACGCCGGTGCGCAGCGTGCGCAGCGCCGAGGCATCGCCAGGGGCGCGCAGCAGCCGCCAGGCCGACAGCCCGGCGACCACGAAGGCCGCGGTGAGACCGGAGGCGAGCAGCATGTGGGTGAAGCGATAGGGGAAGGAGGGATTGAAGATCACCTGCAGCCAGTCCCCTGCGATCAGCACGCCGTCCGCTGTCACGTGTCCGGCAGGCGTATGCATCCAGGAAATCAGCGCGAGGATCCAGAACGCCGAGAACAAGGTGCCGATCGCGACCAGCAGCGTCGCGCCGATGTGCACCCAGGCGGGCACGCGGTTCATGCCGAACAGCATTACGCCGAGGAAAGTGGCTTCGAGAAAAAATGCGGTCAGCACCTCGAACGCGAGCAGCGGCCCGGCGATGTTGCCGACGTGGTTCATGAAACCGGGCCAGTTGGTGCCGAACTGGAACGACATGGTGATGCCCGAGACCACGCCCATCGCGAACGAGAGCGCGAACACCTTGGTCCAGAGCTTGTAGGTCGCGAGCCACGCGGGGTCGCCGCTGTTCGCGTAGCGGATGCGGAAATACACCAGGAACCACGCCAGCCCGATGGTGAGGCTGGGGAACAGGATGTGGAAACCGATGTTCAGCCCGAATTGGGCGCGGGCTAGCAGGAGGAGATCGGGGTTGTCCATCGATTCAACCGGTCAGGTCTTGTTCCTCTGACGTTACCCAGGGCCGCAGACGATCCGCAACCGGGCTAGTTCATCGTATTGGAACATACCCCGCGTGCCGCCTTCCGTCTGTGACAATGGTCAAGAATCCACAATTTAGGCGGATTGTGCGCACGAGCCGCAAATGCGGATTCCAATGCCGTGAAATCCCCTTGCCTGCTGACGATCGTGAACTATCATATGCCACCATGTCCGGCAAAGACTATGTAACGCTTTCCAGGGCGCAACTGTTCGCGCGCTTAGCTCTTGGTCTCGCCGGCGGCGTCACCGTGATCACGCCCAACCGGCGCCTGGCGCAGGCGCTCGCGCGCGTATTCGATGCGGAGCAGACGGCGCTAGGCCGCACTGCCTGGGAGTCGGCAGACATCCTGCCGTATTCCGCTTTTGTCGAGCGCTGCTACGAAGACGCGCTGTATTCCAAACTCGCGTCCGAGCTGCCCATCCTGCTCACGCCGGCGCAGGAGCGGGCGCTGTGGGAGGACATCATCCGGCGTTCGGATGCGGGCGACGCGCTGCTCGCGCTTGCCGAGACCGCTGCGCTCGCGGCCGATGCGTGGAAGACCGCGCATGCCTGGAGGCTGCTCGACAGCCTGCGTTCGGGCCAGTTGAATGAGGATGCAAGCGCCTTTCGCGATTGGTGCGCGGCGTATTCGCTGCGTTGCGAACGCGACGGGCACACCGACGCGGCATTGCTGTCCGATCTGGTCGCGGCGCGCGTGAACGGCAACGAGATGCGCAAGCCGCAATTGCTGGCGGTCTACGGCTTCGACATCAGGACGCCGCAGCAGCAGGCTTTGTTCGATGCCTTGCAGGCGGCGGGAACCGAGGTGCTTGTGTGTGCGCCGCAGGGGCGCGAGGCGAGCGTGCTGCGCCTCGCCTGCGTCGATGCCCGCGACGAAATCGGCCGGGCTGCGGCCTGGGCGCGCGCGCGGCTGGAAGCGGAACCGAAGGCGAGCATCGGCATTGTCGTCCCCGACCTGAACCGGCAACGCAAGGCGCTGATACGCAGTTTCCGGACGGTGATGGCGCCGGCGTCGATGTTGCCGGGGCCGAGCCGGGACGCGTTGCCGTTCAATGTGTCGCTCGGCGCGGCGCTCACCAGCTATCCGCTGGTGCAGGCGGCCTGCCTGATCCTCGAACTTGCGGGGCGCGAAATCGAGTTCGGGCGCGCCAGTCTGTTGATCCGCTCGCCTTTCATCGCGGCGGGCGAGGCCGAGGCTGCGGGCCGTGCCCGGCTCGATCTCGAGCTGCGCCGCCGCGCCGAGCCTGCGATCAGCCTCGAGCGGCTGCTCGACGCGCTGGCCGCCGCGGGCGCGGGCGCGCACGCGCCGCAGCTGGCGCAACGCCTGCGCAAACTGGCCGAGTTCCGCAAGTCCGATCTTTTCGCCGCGCGCGCGCCGTCGGCATGGGCCAAAGCCATCACCGATGCACTGAAACTCATGGGCTTTCCGGACAAGGGCCGCAGCCTCGATTCGGCCGAGTACCAGACGCTGAAAAAATGGCACGAAGTCGTCGCCGGCTTCGCCCTGCTCGACCGGGTGAGCGCAAAGCTAGGTTATGCCGAGGCGGTAATGCGCCTGCGGCGGCTGGCGGCGCAGACCCTGTTCCAGCCCGAAGCGCCCGATGCGCCGGTGCAGATCCTGGGTGTGCTGGAATCGGCCGGCATCGAGTTCGACCATCTGTGGGTAATGGGTCTGACCGACGAAGCCTGGCCGATCCATCCGCGGCCCAATCCGTTCCTGCCCTTGGAGGCGCAGAGGCAGGCGCGGGTGCCCGAGGCGTCGATCGAAGCGACGCTCGCCCTCGATAGCGCCATCACGCGCGGCTGGCTGGCCGCGGCGGGCGAGGTGGTGCTGTCGCATGCCGAGGCCGAGGGCGAGAGGAGGCTCTTGCCCAGCCCGCTGCTGCGCGATCTGCCGCAAGCCGTGCTTCCGCTGCCCTCCTATCCGCGCCATCGCGACCTCATCCATGCCGCTGCGAACATCGAGGCGATCGAGGACGCGGTCGCGCCGCCGCTCGCGCCGGGAGCGGCGCTGGCCGGCGGCGCGGCGGTGATCACCGACCAGTCCGCCTGCCCGTTTCGCGCGTTCGCGCTGCACCGCCTGGCGGCGATATCGCCCGACGCGCCGCACGCGGGGCTGGACGCCATGGAGCGCGGCATACTCGTGCATCGCGTGCTCGCCGGCGCGTGGAGCCAGCTCAAGACCAAGGCCAATCTCGATGCGATCGGCGCGGGCGAACTGGACGCGCTGCTCGCGCAGGCAGCCGACGCGGCGGTGACGCGCGTGCAGCGCGACCGCCCGGCGACGCTTTCCGGACGCTTTGCCCAAGTCGAGAAGGGGCGCCTCGTGCGCCTGGCGCGCGCCTGGCTGGAAATGGAACGCGAGGCGCGCGGCGACGATTTCAGCGTCGCCGCGGTCGAGGACAAGCGCAGCATGGTCATCGGCCCGCTGACGCTGCGCGGCAAGCTCGATCGCGTGGATGAACTCGAAGACGGCCGGCGCATCGTCATCGACTACAAGTCCAGCGCCGAGCCTGCCGGCGCGTGGCTGGGCGAGCGGCCCGATGCGCCGCAGTTGCCGCTGTATCTCGTCGCGACCGAGCCCTGCGCTGCGGCAATCGCGTTCGCCCAGGTGAAGTCAGGCGCGATGAAGTTTACTGCGCTCGCGGCCGACGAGACGCTGCTGCCGGTGCATAAATCCCTGCCCGACATCGGCTGGGATGCGCAAGTCGCTGCATGGCGCGAGGTGCTGGCGCGGCTCGCGACGCAGTTCGCCGCCGGAGAGGCCGCGGTGCAGCCGAAAAATCCGCGCACCACCTGCCGCAACTGCGATCTGCAGCCGCTGTGCCGCATACACGAACGACTGGGCGTCGCGGTACTCGAGCGCAAGGGCGATGATGAATCCTGAGATTTCGTTTGCCGGGATTCGACATCGGCTCGGCTGCGCAGGATATTGCTTTGCCGATTCTGGCAGGCATGGAGCGATCGATGGCTGAAGCCGCGCCGATGCGCGACCTCGGCGCGCGCGAGGAGGCGCTGGCGCCGGCGCGCTCGTTCATCGTCCAGGCGCCGGCCGGCTCGGGCAAGACCGAGCTCCTGATCCAGCGCTACCTCGGTCTGCTCGCGACCGTGAACGAGCCGGAGGAAATCGTCGCCATCACCTTCACCCGCAAAGCCGCAGCCGAGATGCGCGAGCGCGTGCTGGCGGCATTTGCGCAGGCGGGCACGGACCCCGGGTCCGATCCCAATTCCGAACACGAGCGCCGCACGCGGGAGCTCGCGCGCGCTGCGCTCGCGCGCGACGGCGCGCGCGGCTGGCGCATTGCCGACAGCCCGGCGCGGCTGCGCATCCAGACCATCGATTCGCTGTGCGCGGCGCTGACGCGGCAGATGCCGATGCTGTCGAAATTCGGCTCGCAGCCGGAGAGCATCGAGGACGCCGAAGCGCTCTATGCCGAGGCTGCGCGCGCGACGGTCGATCTGATCGAAGCGAAAGACCCCGCCGCAGACTATGTCGAGCGCTTGCTGCTGCACCTGGACAACAACGTGGCGCGCGTCGAGGAACTGCTCGTTCAAATGCTGCGCCGGCGCGACCATTGGTTGCGCCACGCGATGGTCAATGAGCGCGCCGAACTCGAAGGCGCGCTTGTCGCAGAGCGGCGCGCGCTACTCGCGCGGGTGCAAGCGCTGCTGCCCTTGCCAGAGCGCGGCGAGTTGCTCGCCGTCGCCAACTATTCCCTGGGCAATCGTGGCGAGGTGCTGGTCGATGCATTTCCCGGCGGCGATGACGCCGATGTCTGGGCAAAGCTCGCCGACGTGCTGCTTACCAGGAACGGCGAATGGCGCTCGCGGGTGGACAAGCGCCACGGCTTCCCGGCCGGTGCCGCCGGCAAGGCGTGGAAGGATCGCCTGGCCGCGCTGATCGCGACGCTCGCCGAGGACAGGCTCGGCAGGGCGCTCGCCGACACGCGCAGGCTTCCGCCCGCTGCCTATACCGACGAGCAATGGCGGGTGCTCGAAGCGATCACAGAGTTGCTCAAGCGCGCGGTGGGGCAATTGAAGCTCGTGTTCCAGTCGCGCGGGCAGGTCGATTTCACCGAGGTGTCGCAGCGCGCCTTGCTTGCGCTCGAAGACGCCGGGGGGCCGACGGATCTCGCGCTCAGGCTCGACTACCAGATCCGCCACCTTTTGATCGACGAATTCCAGGACACCTCGATCAGCCAGTTCGAGCTGCTGGCGCGGCTCACGGCCGGCTGGGCGCCAGACGACGGACGCACGTTGTTCGTGGTCGGCGACCCGATGCAGTCGATCTACCGCTTTCGCGAAGCCGAGGTCGGGTTGTTCCTGAAAGCGCGCGCCGAGGGCGTAGGCGACGTCGGGCTCGAAGCGCTGGAGCTGTCGGCCAACTTCCGTTCGCAGGAGGGCATCGTCGATTGGGTGAACCATACGTTCCGGCAGCTGATGCCCGAGTTTGAGGATATAAGCTCGGGCGCGGTGACCTACACCGAATCGACGGCGGCGCACCCGCGCTTGCCCGGCGCCGCGGTCAAAATCTATCCGCTGTTCGCCGGCGGCGACATTGGCAACGTTGGCGAGGCGGCGCAGGTGGCGAACATCGTGGCCGGCATCGCAGCCGCGACCGCCGGCGCCGATGCGCATCCGAGCATCGCCATCCTGGTTCGCGGGCGCAATCACCTGCGCGAGATCGTGCCGCAACTGAAACAAGCGGGCCTCGCGTTCCGCGCGATTGAAATAGATCGCCTCGACGACCGGCCCGTGGTGCAGGACCTGCTAGCGCTCACGCGCGCGCTCGCGCATCGCGGCGACCGCCTCGCGTGGCTGGCCATCCTGCGCGCTCCCTGGTGCGGCCTGACGCTCGCCGCCTTGCACGCAATCGGCGGCGCCGAAGCGGTTTCGGGCGGGGACGGGCCGGGTGCGCCGCAAATCATATGGGACGCAATCAACAGCGATCGGGTGCTGGAGAGCGTCAGCGCCGATGCGCGCTTGCGCCTCGAACGCATCCGGCCTGTGCTCGCCGCCGCGCTCGCCGCGCGCCTGCGCTCGTCCCTGCGCGACGCGGTCGAAGGCTGCTGGCTTGCGCTCGGCGGTCCCGCTTGCGCCGCATCCGCGACCGAACTGGAAGATGCCGCGACCTACCTCGACCATCTCGAATCCAAGGAGGAAGCCGGCGCCATCGAAGATTTCCAGGCGTTCGAGCAAAGCCTGGACAAGCTCTATGCCTTGCCGGACATGGCCGCCGGCGACGAGGCGGTGCAGATCATGACCATGCACAAGGCGAAGGGCCTGGAGTTCGACCATGTGATCGTGCCCGGCCTGGGCAAGGCGCCGCCCGCCGCCGGCAATCAGCTCTTCCTGTGGATGGAGCGCCCGGCGAGGCCGGATGCGTCAAACCCGCGCAGGCTGGAATCGAGCACGAGTCTGCTCCTCGCCCCGATAGAAGAAACCGGTGCCGAGAGCGATCCGATCTATGCCTGGATCAAACAGCTCGCCGCCGATAAGGCGGCCTTCGAGGACGGCCGCTTGCTCTACGTCGCGGCCACGCGCGCGAAGCAGCACCTGCATTTGCTGGGCGAGACGCGGCTTTTCGTTGAAGGCGAGGTGCAGGCGGCGCGCAATCCCGACGCCCGCAGCCTGCTGGCAAAGCTTTGGCCGGTGGTGTCGGGCGAATATCAACGCGCGGCCGCGACGGCCCCGGATCCATCGGCGACCGAAGGCGCAGGTGGCGACACGCTACCCGACCAGTCGCTGCGCCGCCTCGCCTGCGCCTGGTCCCTGCCCGCAGCGCCGCCTGCGCTGGCGTGGACCGCAGCCGGCGAAACCGCGCAGGCACAGGACGAAATCGAGTACTCCTGGGCGGGCGAGACCGCGCGCCACGTCGGCAGCGTGGTGCATCGCTGGCTGCAAAGAATCGCCGAGGATGAACTGCGGGACTGGAGCGCGGCGCGCATCGGAACGATGATCGACATCTTTCACAGTGAACTCGCGGCGCACGGCGTCGAAGCGGCGCAGCTTGCCGCCGCCAGTGCGCGCGTTGCCGCGGCGCTCGCCACGGCGCTCGCCGACCCGCGCGGCCAGTGGCTGCTCGGGCCACAGCACGGCGCGCGCAATGAATACCGCCTCACCGCCGTGCTCGACGGCGAGCGGCGCAACCTCGTCATCGACCGCACCTACACCGACCGCGACGGCAAACGCTGGATCGTGGACTACAAGACCAGCGGCCACGAAGGCACGGACATCGAGGGGTTTCTCGACCGGGAGCAGGACCGCTACCGGGCGCAGCTAGCGCGCTACGCCGAAGCGCTCGCGCACGGGGAGAAGTCCATGCTCGGGCTCTACTTCCCGCTGCTGGCGGGCTGGCGGGAGTGGGAGGTGTAGCGCGGCCGATGCTTGTGCGACGGGCCATCGCTGAGGTCTCGGGGTGGTTGGCGAGATGGGTTCTATCGGCCGGGAAGAGTCACTGGCGAAGCGAATACTTCCGCGTTCTGAGCGGCTGCTTATGACAGAAGCTGCCATTCACGGACCGTTGCTCAACGACGGCAGTTCGGCCAAAGCCGACCGTGAACCTCGGGGCGAATCAGGTCTGCAATGTGTCAGTGAGCTGCCGTTCGACGACGAACCGCGCTGAACGACAGCTTTTCGATTCGACGAACGCGTACTCCCGACCCCTATGCATAGTTGTCAACTATGCGTAGTTGGTCTCGCGCGCTGAGCCGGGTGCGCTGTGTGGCTGGGGTGGCAGAGGTTGATCTGAACTTTGCATAG
>JBQMQE010000093.1:0-16347 GCA_052172655.1 Burkholderiales bacterium | reverse complement strand
GGCGCAGGCGCGGTGGCGGGTGCAGCGGCCGGCGCAGGCACCGGCGCGGGCACCGGGCCCGGCTGCGCGTCGCCGCGTTGCAGCAGCGCCACGTTCTCCGGCGAATACGGCAGCTTGCGGCCCAGAGGTTCTGATTTGATCTCCCCCTCCCCCGCGGCCATCCCCGCCGCGGGTTCGGATGTTGCCGCGCCCGGCGCAGCGGACGGACGCGCGGCGCCCGCCGCCACCGCTGCCTGCGCGCCTAGCGGGTGCGCCTCGACTCGCCCCGAGGTGGTTACCGGACTCACTGTCACCGGCGCTTCCTGCCCACTTGACGGCGATTTAATCCGCAGTTGCTGGCCGGGACGTATCCGGTACAGTTCGCCCACATTGTTCCAGGCGGCGAGATCCCGGTAATCGAGGCCATGATCGAGCGCGATGCTGTACATCGTGTCGCCGCGCCGAACAGTATAGAATTCGGGACGCGTATCGGCCGGCGGCACCGCCGCAGGCTTGACTGCAGGCGGCGGCGCGCGATCGAATACCGGCGCCTGCACCGGCCGGCTGGCGCAACCCGCTAGGGTAGCCGCCGCCAACGCGGCACAACTCAGCAATGCCGATACGCGCTTCACTCCACCCCCATCTGCATCGGCACGAAACGCACGGCGTCCAGCGTGGTTTCGCTGTAGCCGGAGCGGGTGCGCTCCACCAGCCGCAACACCTGTTCGGAATTCCCAAATGGCAATATCATTCTGCCGCCCGGCGCCAGTTGCTGCAGCAAGGCCTGCGGCAACTGCCGCGCGGCGGCGGCGAGGATGATGGAATCGAACGGCGCGGCCTCTGCCAGCCCGAGGTTGCCATCGGCATGTTTCAGGCGCAGATTGGTGAGGCGCAGTCCGCGCAGATTGGCGCGCGCCTTGGTCAGCAGCGGCGCGATGCGTTCGATCGAGTAGACCTCGGTCGCCAGTTGCGCCAGCACCGCCGCCTGGTAGCCGCAGCCGGTGCCGATCTCCAGCACCTTGCCCAGTTCGCGCCCGGCGCGCAGCGCCTGGATCATCAGGGCGACGACATAGGACTGGGAAATAGTCTGCGAAAAGCCTATTGGCAACGCATCGTCGTCGTAAGCGCGGCTTGCCAGCGCCTCCTCCACGAACAAGTGGCGCGGCACGACACCCAGCGCCGCAAGCACGCTCTCGTCCACGATCCCATCCTTGCGCAGCCGCTCGACCATGCGCGCGCGGGTGCGCTGCGAGGTCATGCCTATGCCTTGCGTCGGCGCCTGGAAGCGGCGGTTCATAGCTTCAGCCAATCGCGCAGCAGCGGGATCTGGTTCGGGTGCGTGAGATCGACCTGCAACGGCGTCACCGACACACGATTCGCCGCAACGGCGTAGAAATCGGTGCCTTCGCCCGCGTCCTGCGCGCTGCCGGCCGGACCGATCCAATAGACGGTTTCCTGGCGCGGGCTGATTTCCTTGATCACCGGTTCGGCCTTGTGGCGCTTGCCCAGGCGCGTGATCTCAAGTCCGCGCAGTTCGTCGTAGGCCAGATCGGGAACATTGAGGTTGAGCAGCACCGGACCGGACATGGGAACGCGGCGCAAGCGCTCGACCATCTCCAGCGTCACGCGCGCGGCGCAATCGAAATGCCCACCTACCTTGCTCGCCAGCGATACCGCGAGCGACGGGATACCGAGCAGATAACCCTCGGTGGCGGCGGCGACCGTGCCCGAATAAATGGTGTCGTCGCCCATATTCGCGCCGAGGTTGATGCCCGACACCACCATGTCGGGCAGATGATCTAGCAGGCCCGTGACGGCCAGGTGCACGCAGTCGGTCGGCGTGCCGTTGACGAACAGGAAGCCGTTGGCCGCGCGCTTGACCGAGAGCGGCCGGTCCAGCGTGAGCGAGTTGGAGGCGCCGCTGCGGTCGCGCTCGGGCGCCACCACCGTGATTTCGGCCACGCCGGCGAGGACTGCTGCGAGACGCGCGATTCCGGGGGAAAAGTAGCCGTCGTCGTTGCTGAGTAGGATGCGCATGTGCCCCGGATTATAAAGGACAGCGCCCGACCTTGTACGACCGGTGCAAGGTGCCGCGTGGCCGCGGCGGAGCCGGCGTCCTCGGCGGCGCCGGCGTCCTCAGTAGGTTCCAGGTACGAGGATCGACCTGTCCACCTGCTTCACGTCGCGCAGGCCGCAGAAAGCCATGGTGATGTCGAGTTCGTTCCGGATGAGATCCAGGCACCTGGTCACGCCCGCCTCGCCCATCGCGCCCAGACCGTAGACGAAGGCGCGGCCGATGAACACGCCCTTGGCGCCCAGGGCGAGCGCCTTGATCACGTCCTGGCCGGAGCGGATGCCGCCGTCCATCAGTACCTCGATCTTGTCGCCCACGGCCTGCGCGATCGACGGCAGCGCGGCGATCGACGAAGGCGCGCCGTCGAGCTGGCGCCCGCCGTGATTGGATACGATGAGCGCGTCCGCGCCGGAGCGCGCGGCGATTTCTGCATCTTCGGCATCCATGATGCCCTTCAAGATCAGCTTGCCGCCCCAGCGCTCCTTGATCCACTGCACGTCGTCCCAGTTCAGGGTGGGGTCGAGCTGGCCCGCGCTCCAGGCCGAGAGCGAGCTCAGGTTGTCCACGCCCGAGGTATGCCCGACCACGTTGCGGAAGGTGCGGCGCTTGGTGCCGAGCATGGCGAGGCCCCAGCGCGGCTTGGTGCTCATGTTGAGCATGTTGCGCAAGGTGATCTTGGGCGGCACGGACAGGCCGTTCCTGACGTCCTTGTGCCGCTGCCCCATGATCTGCAGGTCGAGGGTAAGCACCAGCGCCGAGCACCCGGCCGCCTTGGCGCGGTCAATCAGGCGGCGGATGAATTCGCGGTCGCGCATCACATAGAGCTGAAACCAGAAGGGCTTCTCGACGTTCTCGGCCACGTCCTCAATCGAGCAGATGCTCATGGTGGAGAGCGTGAACGGCACGCCGAATTTTTCCGCCGCGCGCGCAGCCAGAATCTCGCCGTCGGCATGCTGCATGCCGACGAGCCCTACGGGCGCAAGCGCCACCGGCATCGCCAGCGCCTGCCCCGCCATCGTGCTCTTCAGGCTGCGGTTTTCCATATTCACCGCGACGCGCTGGCGCAGCTTGATCCGGGCAAAGTCGCTCTCGTTGGCGCGGTAGGTGCCCTCGGTCCACGAGCCCCCATCGGCGTACTCGTAGAACATGCGCGGCACGCGCTTTTTCGCCAGCAAGCGCAGGTCTTCGACGCAGGTGATGACTGGGGGCATGGGGTCTCCGCACAAGGATGAAAAATTGCGATCATCCTAAGGCAAAGTGCGAAGGATTGCCAGAAACGCCGGAGAAGCCTCGCCTCGCGCGGCCTTCGCCTCGCTACGGCATTTTGGCGCGAGCTAAGCCGCAGCAGCCGGAAACAAACAAAATGTCTTCGACGGGGAAAGAATCTGATCGCACGAACAAGGCGGGGCGCGGGCGCAACGCCGCGCGCCCCGCCTGCGCTTACCCGGTGGCCGTCAGCGGCTCCAGCTCGCGCGCAGCAGGTTGTCTTCCTTGTTGTAATGGAACTCGAGTTCGCCCTTGTAGGCATGGTGCAGCGCCTGCGCCAGATCGCGCGCAAGATGGGCGTCGGTGGTCGTGACCATCACGCCATCGGCGTCGTCCACGATGGCCATGATCCGCTGCAGCGGGTGTTCCGCCTTTTCCTTCGCCTCGTGGTGCCTGACGAGATGCAGTATCTCGTCGCGATGCGCCTGCAGGAACTCGCCTTTGAGCGTGACGAAGCCCATGGGGAATTTGTCATGGATGCGATGGCATGCCGGACACCGCTCCTCGTGCGCCGCCGCGGGCGCGGTGCCCCAGACCCAGCGGCCATTCTGAAACACTGCGCCGCAATCGGGGCAGCGCGTCGGTTCGCCGAGCTTGCGCCCTGCCTTGTAGCTGTCGTGCACCAGTTCCTGCAGCAACCGATCCCCGCTGACCGGCTGGAAACTCCCACGTTGGCTTTTCATGGCTGACCTCTCGTAGCTATGCATTCGTGCACGCCCTGCGGCCCCGGCTGATGGCGCCCCGCATTGCAATCATTTCTGCGCCGGTACACGAGTCAAACATACCGCGTCCATACCCCGCCGGTATGATTTCCGTCAAACACCGCCCGCGTTCAGAGCGTCGGATTGCCCTCATGGGCATAGGTCTTTTCGTGCTGTCGCTGGCAGACGTAGCAACGTTTCGCCGTGGGGTAGGCGAGCAAGCGTTCAAACCCGATGTCGCCGCCGCAGTCGATACAGGTGCCGAAGCTGCCGTCCGCGATGCGCGCCCTGGTGACGTCGATGTCGCAGATTTCGCGGACGTGCCGGTCGATGATCGCAAGATTGAGATCGGCCAGCGCATCTCCGGTAGCCTTATCCCCGCTGTCGGCAGGCGCCCGGTCGATAAGCTCAACATACTGCTGGTTTTCGCTCTTCTCCAGCGCGTCCCGCACCTCTTCCAGCAGCGCTTTGTATTGCCGGTCGAGCTTGCGCTCGAGCTTGGCGCGTTGGGTCTGCGTCAGGGCCATGATCAGTTCCTCCTGGCTGTAATCCGTTCGAGCGCCCTTTATATCATCGCGCAATAAAAAGGATACCTGCCTTCATGCCCACCTGAATCGGAGAGCGTTTCGGCATTGCTGAAACAGTCTCTTTGGATATTGTCAGGGCGCCGGAGTTCCGGCTGCTTGACATTTCGCAATGTCCGGGCGGATTGCCCGCTAGGCGAATTGGCGCCGTTCCCGCGGCGGCCGCTCAGGCCGCGGGCGTCAGCGCTTGGAGAGACTCGTGTGCTGCGTTTGCCGACCGGTGCACGAGCGAGCCCCAGCGGACAATTTCCAGGGTTCTGAAATACTCGCCGTTCGCAACGCTTTCCTCCATGTACCACTGCGCCAGTTCTTCCGCACTCGGGGGCGGCAGTTCTCGCACCGCTTGGGCTTCGCCGTCTACTACGCTTAGCGCCATTCCAGCGCGATCGGCCATCCGGCGCATAGGGGTGTTATCCGAGAGGAACATCACAAACACTTTCCCTATCCCGCAAATCCTCGCGCGCAGCAACAGCCTTTGCATGAGCCTGGTGCCGATCTTTTGGCCGCGCCTGTCAGGTCGCACCGAAAACGCCATTTCACTTGCTTCGGCGCCGCGTACGAGTTCGGCCAATCCGATAATCTGCGCCTGCTCGTCAAACACGCCCAGCATCGTATCCCGGGCGAAATCCACGCGGTCTACGTAGCCGGAGATGGTCTCATCGGAAAGCGTGCAACAGAAACGCTTGCGGCGGTCCTCTGGCGAAAGAGAGAGATAAAATTTCCTGACAGCTTCACGCTCAAAAACTGTCAGTGGCCTGATGATCATGGATTTGGGTTTCCGCAATACCTCCCCCGTCGGATGTATATCATATTGATGCGTCGCACAAAAACGTATTATGTGATCGCTGTCATCCAAAATTACGATGGGAAAATGACAAAAAAGACGCTAACACCGGAGAAATGCTATTGCGTTGCAGCATTGCTTGCGCTATTATTCAGGTGCGGGGTTTCTCCTCCTCCTCCTTTGGAATCCCGTCTTAAGCCGGTGGCGTTTCAAGCAAGCGCCACCGGTTTTTTTTTGCACCGACGGCAAGGCCCGCTGGCGCGAATTCTTTCCCTGTGCGCTCAAACCTGCGTCGGGCCGCGCATGCCTCGCCAGTGAACTGTGCTTTCCCGATAGAATAAGACCATGTCTGCCTGCACTATCACCGAGCGCCGGAGCCGCGCTGAAAGACGTTTATGAAGACTCCCAAGAGGCTCAAACCGCTGGTCGATGAAGGCCTCGTCGACGAGGTCATGCGTCAGCTCATGAGCGGCAAGGAAGCCGAGGTATACGTGGTCCGCTGCGGCGACGATACGCGCTGCGCCAAGGTGTACAAGGAGGCGAGCAAGCGCAGTTTCCGCCAGAACGTGCAGTACACGGAAGGCCGCAAGGTCAAGAACAGCCGCCGCGCCCGCGCCATGGAGAAGGGTTCCCGCTACGGGCGCCAGGAGCAGGAGCAGGCCTGGCAAAGCGCCGAAGTGGACGCGCTGCACCGTCTTGCCGCCGCCGGGGTGCGTGTTCCGCGGCCCTACAACTTCCTCGAGGGCGTGCTGCTGATGGAGCTGGTGACCGACGAAACGGGCAACGCCGCTCCCAGGCTCAACGATCTGGAGCTAAGCGAAGCGCAGGCGCGCGAATACCATCACACACTGATCATGCAGGTGGTACGCATGCTCTGCGCCGGCATCGTCCACGGCGACCTGTCCGAGTACAACGTGCTGGTCGGCAGCGACGGGCCGGTCATCATCGACCTTCCCCAGGCGATCGACGCCGCGGGCAACAATAGCGCCGGCGCCATGCTCTTGCGCGACGTCGACAACCTGAGCGCCTACTTCGGCCGTTTCGCCCCCGCGCTGCGCACCACCGATTACGGCCGCGAGATCTGGTCGATCTACCAGAGCGGCAAGCTGCGCCCCGAGACCACCTTGACCGGCTGCTTCGAGCGCAGCCTGAAGCCCGCCGACGTGGGCGGCGTCATGCGTGAAATCGACGACGTGATCAAGGAAGAAACCGCACGCCAACTCCACAGGCAGGCGCTGGAGCGATAGTTCAGCCCGGCTCGCGTCGGCGCGCAGCCCGCGCAGGCGTGCCCGAGCGCCCGTCTCTTGCGCAGCCGATGACGCCGTGAAGCAGGCGCGGCGGCCGCGATTGACGAAAATCAAACGCCGCGCCGCCGAAAGGTGCATGGTCTAAGCGGATGCGCCCGCCGGTGCTCCCGGCGCCGCGGCGTCCGACCACATCGTTTTCAGGAGTCAGCCGCCATGCAACTCCCTTTGCAGATCACATTTCGCAATTTCCCCCCGTCCGAGGCAGTCGAGGCGCGCATTCGCGCCAAAGCGGCGAAGCTCGAGGAATTCCATCCGCGCATCACGAGCTGCCACGTCGTAGTCGAAGAGCTTGACCGTCATCGCCACCAGGGCAGGCAATTCACCGTGCGCGTGGACCTACGCGTGCCCGGGCACGAGCTGGTCGTGGACCGCGACCATCACGAGGACGTGTACGTGGCGCTGCGCGACGCGTTCAACGCCGCGGGGCGCAAGCTCCAGGACGCCGCGCGCACCCAGCGCCGCGAGGTCAAGGCGCACGAGGTGCCGCAGCACGGCAAGGTGGCGCGCCTGTTTACCGACGAGGGCCATGGCTTCATCGAAACCGCCGACGGGCGCGAGTTCTATTTCAGCAGCGACAACGTCGTCGGGCAGGCGTTCGACCGGCTCGAGACCGGCGCTGCGGTGCAATTCGTCGAGGATGTCGCAGGCGAAGGCCGGCGACATGCCACGCGCGTGAGCGCGGGCAAGCACCACCCGCTCGCCGATTGATCCGGCCGGCTTAGGCGGCCACCATCGCTACGCCTGATCATGGGTAGGCGATGAACTCCACATCCTCCAGACGGGTAATCGCATGGTGCAGCGGACGATTGCCTGCCGGTCCTGGAAGTCGCCCAGCGTGCCCCGCTCCCTCACCTTACCCGCCTTCGATCTTCGGAATGAAGTAGATCTCGCAGCCCGGCCGCACCGGGTGGAAATAACCGACCTCATGAATCTCGCCGTCGATGGCGACGCTGGTCTCCTCCTCCAGGTGCTCGCCCAGGCCAGGGTAGCGTTCGTTCAGTGCCTTAATGACGTCGTACAGTGTCTTGGCCTCGATCTCGAATTCTTTCACACCGCCCGTGTAGCGGCCGCTGAAGCTGCTGATGAGAACGACCCGCGCCGGTGCCTCGGCCAAGGTTCTACCCCCTGCCGCCCGAATCGAGCGCGGCCAGCACCTTGGGCGGAGACATCGGCAATTCGGTCAGGCGCCTGCCGATCGCATTGTTGATCGCGTTGGCGACCGCCGCCATAGACGGGACGATGTTTACCTCGCCCACCCCTTTCGCACCATACGGATGGTTCGGATTCGGCACCTCGACCAGGATTGCCTCTATCATCGGCAGGTCGGATGCGACCGGTATCCGATAGTCGAGGAAGCCCGCGTTCAACAGGTGTCCCGCCGCATCGTAGATGTACTCCTCGTTCAAGGCCCAGCCGATACCCTGCACCACGCCACCCTGCAACTGCCCTTCGACATAGCTCGGATGAATGGCCCGCCCCACATCCTGCGCGACGATGAAGCGCAGGATTTTCACGGCTCCCGTTTCGGGATCGACCTCGACGTCGCACAATTCAGTGGCGAAGCCTGGCGCCGCGCCGCCGGCATTGACCGAGGCCTCGGCGCCGATCGGCCCGCCCGTCACCGCCCGCTTGGCGGCGATCGCCTTGAGCGACAGCGGCTCGAACTTGCCCGCGTTCCCGCCCGCATATCTGGCGCAGCCTTCCTCCCAGATCACCTCGTCCCTGTCCACGCTCCAGATCATCGCAGCACGGGCGCATAGTTCGCCCACCACCTTCTTGCACGCCTCGACCACCGCGATGCCGGTGGCGAAGGTGACGCGCGAGCCGCCGGTGACGTGCGTGTACCCGATCGAGCCGGTATCGGCGACAATAGACCGGACCTTGTCGTATTCGATGCCCAGGGTCTCGGCCGCCATGATTGCCATCGACGCGCGCGAGCCGCCGATATCCATGCTGCCGGTCGCGATGACGACCGTCCCGTCCTCGTTCACGTGCGCCGTGGCGCTCGATTCGCCGCCGTTGTTGAACCAGAAGCCGGAGGCGACGCCGCGTCCCTGGTTCTTGCCCAGCGGCGCCGTGTAGGCGGGATGGTCGAGCAGCACCTGAACCGTTTCGGCGTAGCCGTCGTGCGCATGCTTTGGTCCCCATGCCGTCGGCGTTCCCGTCTTGGCCGCATTCAGCAGCCTGAATTTCAGCGGATCCATGCCGATCCTGGCCGCAACCGTGTCCATGGTGCTTTCCACCGCGAATGCCGAGATGGGCGAGCCGGGCGCGCGGTAGGCGGCCGACTTCGGCCGGTTGCAGACCACGTCGTAGCCGACCGAGCGCACGTTCGCGATGTTGTAGGGCGCGAAGCCGCACATGGTCGCGTTCATCACCGGCGAGCCGGGGAATGCGCCCGCCTGAAATTTGAACACGCCGTCGGCGGCGACTATTCTGCCGTCCTTGCGCACCCCAATTTTGACCGTCATCGACGCGCCCGAGGTCGGCCCGGTGGCCTTGAACACGTCTTCCCGGCTCATCATAATTTTCACGGGATGGCCGCTCTTGCGCGAGAGCGCAGCCGCCACCGGCTCGACGTAGACGACGGTCTTGCCGCCGAAGCCGCCGCCGATCTCGGCCGGATGCACGAGCACGTCGCCGATGTTCATGCCGAGCAGCCGCGCCGTAAACGCGCGCACCACGAAGTGGCCCTGGCTCGCTGCCCAGATTTCCGCCTGGCCGTCGGTGTCGAAGCGCGCAAGGCATGCGTGCGGCTCGATATAGCCCTGATGCACCGGCGCGGTCTTGAAGCTCATTTCCACGATCTCGTCGGCCGCGGCGAAGCCGGCCTCGAGGTCGCCGATGTTGAACTCGATCCGCTTCGAGATATTCGAGGGCTTGATCGGCGCGGGCTCGACGCCCCGCGTGATCATGTCCTCGAACAGCAGCGGCGCATCGGCCTGCATCGCCGCGTCGACGTCGATGACGTGCGGCAGCGGCTCATAATCGACTTCGATCAGCCGCAGCGCCTCGTCGGCGACGACCCTGTTGATCGCGGCGACGGCGGCGACGGCGTGCCCCTCGTACAGGACCTTCTCGCGCGCCATGATATTGCGCGTCATGTGCCAGAAATTGATGGCGACCCGCTCGGGGCCGACGAATTCGTACATCTGCTCGGGGAAGTCCGCGGACGTTATCACCGCCTTGACGCCGGGCAGCGCCTGCGCTTTCGAGGTGTCGATAGAGCGGATGCGGGCATGGGCATGCGGCGAGCGCAGGATGCCGGCCCAGAGCATGCCCGGCAGGGCGAAGTCGGCGCCGTAGCGGGCGAGGCCCGTCACCTTGGGCACGCCGTCCGGCCGCACCGGGCGCGTGCCGACGACTTTCAGCGCTCTGTCGTCGCGTCCCTTGGCCTCGTGCTTGATTGTTTTCGCGTCCATGGTCAGTTCCCCCGCATTTCGCGCGCCGCATCGAGCACGGCATCGATGATCTTGTTATACCCGGTGCACCGGCACAGGTTGCCGGCCAGCCAATAGCGCACTTCTTCCTCGGTCGGGTCGGGGTTGCGCTCCAGCAGCGAGCGCGCGGCAATCAGGATCCCGGGCGTGCACACGCCGCACTGCAGCGCGGCGTGCTCCAGGAACTTGCGCTGCAACGGATGCAGGTTCTCGCCGATTGCCATGCCCTCGATCGTTTGAATAGCCTTGCCCTCGGCTTCGACGCCGAGGACGAGGCAGGAGCACACGAGGCGCCCGTCCAGCGTTACACTGCAGGCACCGCAGTCGCCCGTGCCACAGCCTTCCTTGGTGCCGGTGAAGTGCAGTTCGTCGCGCAGCACTTCGAGCAGCGTCTGCTGCGTTTCGCAAAGATATTCGACGCCATTTCCGTTGAGCGTCGCCGTTACATGATGCTTGGCCATCAACCGTTCCTCCTTGCTCTTTCGAGCGCAATTTCAGCGGCTCGCCGCGCCATTACGCCCGCAATCTTGATGCGAAATTCCTTGGTGCCGCGCTTGTCGGCTATGGGCCGGCAGGCCGCGCTCGCAGCGGCGGCCAGGCGCTTGAGCGCTTCGGCATCGACCTTGCTGCCGACCAGCGCGGCCGCCGCCTCGGGCACCAGCATGGCGCGCTCGGCGACGGCGCCCAGGCTGACCCGCGCCTGGCTGCAGACACCCATTTCATCCAGCGTGAGATTGACCCCGGCGCCGACGACCGCAATGTCCATCTCGGTGCGGGGGGTAAAGCGTAGATAGGCATCGCCGGAACGCGGCGGCCGCCGCGGCAGGAGGAACGAGCTGACGATCTCGCCCTTGGCGAGCGAGGTCTTGCCCGGCCCCGTGGCGACATCCTCGACCCGCGACTCGCGTCTGCCCTTGGGCCCGACTATGCTCACGACCGCGCCCGCGGCGATCAGCGCGGGAACGCTGTCCGCCGCAGGCGAGGCGTTGCACAGATTGCCGCCCACGGTCGCGCGCCCCTTCACCTGGATCGAGCCGATCAGCTTGACCGCATCGGTCACGCCGGGCCAGGCCTTCGTGAATGCCTCATGCTCGATCAGCTCCATGCAGGTAACGGCTGCGCCGAAACGAATCCCGCCGCTCTCGGCAGCGATCGACCTCATCTCGGGAATGCCCTTGATGTCGACCAGCAGCCTGGGCACGCGGCCGCCGCGCATCTGGATCAGCAGGTCCGTGCCGCCGGCCAGCACTCTCGCCATCCCGCTCGCGCCCGAGAGCAGGGCTACCGCGGCCTCCAAGGTCTTCGGCGCTTCATAAAGTATTTCGCTCATTTCGCTTTCCTGAATATTGTGCGACCCGGAATTGTCCACAACTTGGACGACATTGTCATCACAAATTGAAGCATCGATCGCGGGAACCGGCGTTGGCTGCAGCGTAGCGCGGCGGCCAGGCGACAAGTATAAGTCATTCGGCCCGCAGCGAGAGGATTTGAGCCTCCGACCACCTGCACCCGTGCATGGACAATTGCGACGACGCCGTGATCTGCTGGCGCTCTTAGGCCATGCTCTGACAAACGCCATCGGCTGAAACCGGCGATAAAAAACGCCACATATTTCAACCTGCCTGAATCAGTTTGTCAGTCGGAAATGATCGCCGCCACGCGCCAATCACGCTGGCGCAACCCGGGCGAATTCCATGCGCTTCCAGGCTTGCGCCGGCTCATTTGGCGACGCGAAGCGACTCCTTGCCTTGCTCGTCGCGACCGTGCCCCGTCCAGCGTTTGAACAGGTTGTGCTCGATCCCGACTTGGTCCAGCGCTTTGCCGATGCTCTGGTGGATGATGTCCATGATCGTTTCGGGCTTGTGATAGAAAGCCGGCATCGGCGGCAGGATCACCGCGCCGTAGTCGGCCGCCCGCGCCATGAGATCGAGGTGTCCTTTGTGCAAGGGCGTCTCGCGCACCATGAGCACCAGCGGCCTGCGCTCCTTGAGCGTCACGTCGGCGGCGCGCACGATCAGATTGTAGTTGAATGAATTGGCGATGGCCGAGAGCGTTTTCACCGAGCACGGCGCGATAATCATGCCGCGCGTGCGGAACGAGCCGCTGGCAACGCTCGCTCCGACGTCCTTGTTCTTGTAGACCACATTGGCCAGGCCTTTGACGTAGTCCAGGTCGAAATCGGTCTCGATGGCTAGATTCAGGCCGGCGGCCTCGCTCAGGATCAGGTGCGTTTCCTGCCCCAGTGTCTGCAGCGCGCGCAGCAATTCGACGCCGTAGATCACGCCTGAGGCGCCGGTGATTGCCACCACTAATGGCAGGCTCATTGCTTTGCTCCCCTCGCCGTTATCCAGCACGCCCTCAAGCGGCCAGCGCCGGTCGCTGCGTCTCGACCGACTCGATGACCGGGAACCCCGCCGCTTCCAGCGCAGACACGACTGCTCGCACCTCTGCGGCATGGAAGCGGATGATGACCTTTTTCTTTGCATAGCCGGTTTCGGCGTGATCGCCATGCCGGCCGATGGGATAAAGCGCCTGCAGTACCGCTCCGGCGCCCTCGACCGCGTCGGCGACCCGGCCGAGCACGCCGGGGCCGAGTTCCAACGGCGCCAGCGTCACCCCGCTGCGCCGTTCCCACGCGCCGAGACAATGCGCCGCGAGCTGGAAAATCTCGTTGGCGGAGATCACACCCACCACTTGCTCGCCATCGACGACCGGGAACTGCGCCACACCCAGCTGCTGGCCTTTCAACAGACACTGCTCCATGGTTTCGTCGGCCTCTACCGTGGCCGGGTTGCGCACCATGATGTCCTTGACCTTGAGGCGGGTGACGAAAAAATTGAACTCGTCGGCATTTTGCGTGCGCAGGACGAAGTGCCCCATGCGCAGCAGGTTGGCGCGTGTCACCAGGCCGCGCAGCTTGCCATCATCGACTACCGGCAGTGCGTGCAGGTTGTTTTCGCTTAGCAGGCGCTTCGCCTCGGACACGAGCATGTCGCTGGTGATGGTCATCGGATTGGCCTGCATCCAGTTGCGCACGATCATTGCCGCTGCTCCTTTGGAATCCGTTTCAACATAAGAAGATATCCCCCGAGGGTGGAAGACCGAAGGTCGGGACCGCCCGAAGAAGTGGGACTTTCCCCTCTCCCGTCAAGCGGGACCGAGGAAGGGGGATCGAGACCTTCGGCGCGCCTCCCCCTCATGCTCCCCCGGATCGGCCCGTTGCAAGATTCATTTTGCAACGGAGTCTTCGAGATATCCACCGAAATTCGCCGGCAGAGCCGAGCTCCGGGTCGGCGCCGCATCGGACACCCGCTCCCAAGCGCAGCAGAGAGAGCTCATCTTACGCCACCGCCAGCGCTGGCGTCTTTGCCGCCCTGAACAGTTGCAGAAACTCGTCCACCGCGACACGCGCGAACTCGGGCGTATAAAGGTGCAAATCGACCTCCCTCACCCGGCTGCGGTCGGTGAGCTTTTGTTTCAAGCGTGCGACGAAGGCCGCGTCAGCGACGGGATCGTAGATTGGACGTCCCTCCTTGTCCAGCGACGACCAGCCGCGCAGCGGAATCAGGAAAATCCACGGCCCGCTGGCGCGGTTCAGCCGTTCTGCGATCGTGTCTGCCGCCTGGCGCAACTCGTCTGCGGTGGTGCGGACCTGCACGCGCAGGGCGTCCTGCACGTACTGCACCCGGTCCTTGGTCTGCGCCAGCATGTCCGGGCGTCCGCCGTAGGACAGGATGTCCAGGCCGCAGGGCGCAAGCACCATCGGGATGCCGGTCTCGACCGCCGCCATCAGCCGGTCCGGCCCGGGGTCGCGGTTACCCTTGAACAGGTGTTCCATGACACCGCCGATGCAAATGTCCAGCACTCCGTGAAAGGCGCCGTCGCGGATCATCTCCTCCATCGCACGGTCGCCCTTGCCTTGCGCATGGCAGACGATGGGGGTGAAACCCGCCTCCTCCAGCATGCCCATGGCCGCCTGCACCGCCATCTCGCCAAAGCCGAACGAGGAGATGGCGACGCAGGGCTTGTCGAAACTGATGTTCGGCCCTTGAGTCATCTCGACCATGCCGCAAATGGCACCGACGGCGTTGATGATCTGCGCCTTCAGCAGCGGGTTCATTTTCACGATATCGAGCACCGTATGATGCATGGTGATATCGCGCGTGCCGACGTACTTGTCGATGTAAGCCGGGTGCGCCGCCATCGGCGAGGCCATCAGCTTCGGCATGCCGAACGGCTGTTGCTTCATGATCGAGGTGGCGACCAGCGTCGCTGTGCCGCCGCCGATGCCGATGATGCCGTGCACGCGGCCTTGCCTGACCAGATCGTCGACGATCGCCGCGGCGCCCCTGATCTGGTTGTTGGTCGCGGCATCCCGGTCGGAGCGGTACTTCTCGCGCACCACCTCGATCGACAGCCCGCCGCGTGCCGCGACGTCCTCGGTGCGGATATCGCCAGGGAAAGGCGGCGGCTCCTCCATGCTGAAGTCGAGCAGGATCGCCTCGTGGCCACGGCCGGCAATGAGCTGCTTGACGAAGACGATGTCTTCACCGCGGGTGTCCAGATTGCAGATGATGACGATGCCCTTCTTGCCGCTCATTTTGTGGCTATCCCTTTCGGCTGCACGCCTGCCCCCCGGGATTACTTGCTGCCCGCGGTCTTTTTCACTTCGGGACGCGTCAGACGATCGATCATGTCGGCCACCGGACTCGCGCCCTTGAAACCGTATTCGTTCCAGCGACTGGACACCTTCTGCAGCACCGCGCGGTCCATGAAGATCTCCTTCGGCTTGTTGGTCCACTCGTAGGGCGTGCAGGCGTCGAGGATGACGCGGCTGGTGATGTCGCGCGCGTCCATCGGGGTGGCCGGATTCAGCGGGGTCGAGCGGCCGCGGTCGATGATCTGCGTTCCCCGCTTCGGATCGAAGCGGGTGGCAAGCGCCCACCAGATGCGGTCCCAGTCGTCGGCGGCGATGTCGTGGTCGACCGTGATCACACCCTTGACGCCGTAATGCCCGGTAGTGCTGGCGATCACCGCGTTGCCGACGTGGTTCGAATGTCCCGGATACATCTGTTTCACCGACACCACCACCCAGAAGCGCCCGCAGGCCTCGGGCGGCGTATACACGCTCTGGATGCCGGGAACCTTCATGGTTTCGAGGTCGTACCACAGCGTCGCCGTGCGATTGAGCGACTGGATCATGTGGATGTCGTTGATCGGCTTGCCCACGGTGGTGGCCCACATGATCGGCTTCGTGCGGTGGAGGATGCGCTTGATGCGCAGCACCGGCTTGGGATAATCCTTGCCCTTATTGCCGGAGTAGTAACCGGTGTATTCGCCGAACGGCCCCTCCTCCATCAGCTCATTCGGGTCGATATAGCCCTCGGCGATGATCTCGGCGCCTGCCGGCAGGGTGAGCCCGGTCAGATCGGACTTGAACACCTGCACCGGGCGGCCGCGCAGCGAGCCGGCAATATCGTATTCGTCCACGTTGGCGCTGACCAGGGTCGAAGAGGCGAGAAACAGCACCGGATCGCAGCCGACCACATAGGCCGCAGGCATCAGTTCGCCGCGCTCCGCGTACTTTTTCATGTGCATGTCGCCGTGCTTGCCCTTGATGATCTGCGAGCCGAGGATGTCCTTGCCCAGCACCTGCGAGCGGTAGGTGCCGAGGTTGGTCCAGCCGGTGTCCGGGTCCTGCGTCACCAGGAAGCCGGAGGTGACGAAAAACGGCCCGCCGTCGTCCGGGTAGAACCAGGGCGACGGAAATTTCGTGATATCGACCGCGTCGCCTTCGATGATGTTCTCCAGCACCGGCGGCTGGTCGACGAAAACCGGCTTGACCATTTGCTGGGTGGTCAGTTGCATCCACTTCTTCGACAACTGGCTCATCGACAGCGACGGATCCTGCTCGAGCGAGATCGCCATCCGCTGCGGCGTCGTGAACGCGCTGGTAAACACCGGAATGTCGTAGTCCTTGACGTTCTCGAACATCAGCGCCGGGCCGCGCTGTTCCTCGTTCACGTTCGCGACATGACTCAACTCGAACTTCCAGTCCACCTCGGACTTGATGCGGTGCAACTGGCCGTTCGCCTCCAGCGCCGCGATGTAGCTGCGCAGATCGTCGATGGGTCTCACCTCGGTACGTGCATTCATGTTTGCTCCGTTTAGTACAAGAATTGTGGTTGAAATCGATTGCTACGAGTTCATTT
>JBQMQE010000092.1:1273-16421 GCA_052172655.1 Burkholderiales bacterium | reverse complement strand
CATCCGCATCGAAGCGGAAAACCGCGCGCAAGCCGCGGCCACAGAACGCAGGCAGGCCGAAAACCTGGCTGCGACGGAAGCCGATGCGCGCGCGCAATCCGACAAGCAGGCGACCGAGGCTGCGCTGGCGCGGCTGTCGGCCGAGCGCGAACTGCAGGCGCGCAGCCAGGCGAAAACCGCGATCGAGCGCAGCCAGGCCGAGCGCATGCAGGCCGAGGCGAAGGAATTGCGGGGGCTGCTGCAGGAAATGGAGATCGCCGCCCAGGCGCGCGCACGCCAGGAACAGTTGGAAAAGGAACTCAGCCGCGCCCGCGCGACGGCGGAAGCCGAGACGCTGCAGGCCAGCCGGCGGCGCGCACAGGCCGAAATAGAAGCCGAGCAACTGACCCAGGCACGCGCGCTCTCGCAGGAGGAGGCGCAAGAAGCGGCGCAACGCAAAGCGCGTGCCGAGGAGGAACGCACCACCGTCGCAGTCGCGCGCATTGAAGTTGAAGGGAGCTTTGCCGAACAGGCCGAAGCGAGGATCCGCGAAGAGGAGCGCCTGCTGGCGCAGGCCAAGGTCAGGCAGGACGTTTCGGCGCAGATGCAGGAGACGCGGCAGGCACGTCTGCTATTGGAGCGCGAGCTCGGCGCCTTGGCCCAATCCAAGGCGCGCGCCGAAGCACAGGCCGAAGCAGCCGCGGCGGCGCGCGCGCGCGCGCAAGCGCGGGAGCTTGCCGCAGTGCAAGGCCGCCTGGAAGCCGAACTTGCCGCCAGCACCAATGCCGACGAACGTGCGCGCGCCGAAGCCGAGCTCGAACGCCTGGCGCAGATCAAGGCCGCGAGCGAAGCAGAGGCGATTTCAGGATTGCAGGCGCGCATAGCCGCCGCCGAGGGCGCCGTAGCCGCCAGCGCCGCGCGCGCCCAGGCCGACCGCGGCGCGACCGCAGCCGCGCTGGCCAAGGCCGATGCGGAGCGTGAGGCTGCGGGCGCGGCGGAGGCGCAAGCCCAGGCGGAGCAGCGCGCCACGGAGATTGCGCGCACCCGCGCCGAACTCCAGGCCGAAGCCAATGCGAAGGCGCTGGAACGGCTGAAATCCGAGCAGGAGCGCCTGCAACTGGCGCAGGCCGCCGCGGCCGCCGCGGACGAGCGCCTGCGCGCCGAGCAGGAGGCCGTCGCCGAAGCGCGCGCTCGAGCCGAGGCCGAGCAGTTGCTGCTCGAAACCGAGCAAAAGCGGCTGAAGCAGGAGAACCGCGCCAAGGCTGCGGCGATCGCGCTTGCGCACGCCGCCGAGGAGTGCGCCGCGGCGGCGCAGCTCAAGTCGGCGGCAGATATCGCCTTGCTCCAGGAAACGCGGCGCAGACAGGTGGCGGAGCAGGGGGCGGCGAGGCAGATCGAGGAGCATGTTGCGGCGCAGGCATGGGCAAGTGCGGCGAGCGAGGAGCGCGCCGCGAGTGAAGCCAGCCTGTGCGAGGCGGAGAAGGAGAGAATGCAAGACGAGGAAAGGGCAGCGCTTGCCGCGCGCGAGCGAACCGCCGGCGAGCTTCGGCTGGCCGCTGCCGCGCAAGCGCGGCAACGTGCCGAGGCGGAGGCGCTGCGGGAGGCAGAGGCGCGCATCGAAGCGGAGACTGAAGCACTGGAGGCGGCAGAAGCCAGGTCTCGCGCCGAGTCCGACGCCGCGTTGCAGGCTCGCAGGGGCGCCGACATCCTTATGCGCGCGGCGCAGGCGATCACCCTGGGCGCACGGCGCGCGCTGCGGCTGAAGCGCGTCGCGCTCGCCGGCGTGGTGCTCAGCGCGACGGCCTGGCTGGGCATGTCCTGGTACACGCAGTATCCCGTAGCAACGCCGGAAACCACCGCGCCCAGCGTCGCGCCCGCGCCAGTCACGGCGGTCATGGAAGCGCCGACGGCGGATGCCGGCGACCCTCTGAATTTGAAAATGGCGGACGCGCTGGAAATAGTGCCGGCCGAGCGCTGACCGTACCGGGGACTAGCCGCAGGGAGGAGGAATTTCTGCGCAAACGGTCGCCGCGGGTGGGCAACTGCGCGATATACTACGCCGAAGTCGACGGTGTATGCCGAAGTCCGCCGCGCCGCCGCCGCTGCATGCGAGGCACATCGATCCCGGCATGATCGATGTCTCGCCTGCCCGGTGCGGGAATTTTCTTCATTGCCGCACACCAATGCAACGCCATCTAGTCGCCGGCGGTGGCAAACCCGACAAGAGAGAAGCATTGAATCCAGGCAGGACCAAGCCTCAATCTGCGGGCGGACGAAAGCAGATGACGGCAGGCACGCTGAAGCTGGTTCTTGCATATGCCCTCTTCGCCGGTCTGTGGATACTGCTCTCCGACAACGCGCTGGTGTGGCTATTTGACGATCCGGCCAACATTGTTCTCGCCAGTACCCTGAAGGGCTGGTTGTTTGTCGCCGTTACGTCAGTGCTGCTCTATGGCCTGGTGCGACGTCTGCGCAATCAGGACCTGACTTCCTCCCGGCGCGAGCGTGAAGCGCAGACGGAGTATTTGCGTAGCCAGGAGCTGCTCGCCGCCATCGTCGATAGTTCCTCCGACGCAATTTTCGCCAAAGACAGGCAAGGTCGTTACCTGCTGTTCAATCGGGAATTTGTGCGGGCGTCCGGCAAGGGCGCGCAACTGGCCCTGGGTTGTGACGACACGCTTCTGTTTCCGCCGGAACAGGCCGAGACCATCCGCGCCGACGACCGCCGCGTGATCGGCGAGAACCAGACGAGTACCTACGAGGAAACCCTTTCCTCGGTGGATGGGGAACGCACCTACCTGACCACCAAGGGGCCGCTGCGCGATGGCGCAGGGCAGGTCATCGGACTGTTCGGCATATCGCGGGACATCACCGAGCGCACGCGCGCCGAGCACGACGTGCGCATGCTGTCGCGCGCGCTGGAGCAAAGCCCGGCCGCGATCGTCATTACCGACCGGGCAGGCAACATCGAGTACGTGAATCCCCGCTTCGAGCAGATATCGGGGTACACGCGGGCGGAGGCGGTCGGCCGCAACCCCCGCTTTCTCAAGTCAGGGGAGAACGCAGCGCAGGTGTACCAGCAACTGTGGGAAACGATTTCGAGCGGTGGCCAATGGCGCGGCGAGCTGTGCAACCGCCGCAAGAACGGCGAGCTGTTTTGGGAGTTCGCCGAGATTTCAGGCGTCAGAGGCGAAAACGGCGAGATTGAGCACTACGTCGCGGTGAAGGAAGACATCACCGAGCGCAAGGCATCCGATGCGAAAATACAGCGCCTCGGCAATCTGTACGCCGCGTTGAGCGAGTGCAACCAGGCGGTCATGCACTGCGCCAACGAGCAGGCGCTATTCCAGCAGGTCTGCGCTGCCGTGGTAAATTTCGGTGGCATGAAGCTCGCCTGGATCGGCATGGTGGATGAGGCGAGCAAGCTGGTGGTGCCGCTTACCTCTTTCGGGGATGTTACCGGTTATCTGCAGACCATCGAGGTTTCGGTGGACGCAGGCACGCCTGCCGGACGCGGTCCCGCCGGCGCTGCGATTCGCGAAAACCGGCCGAGCTGGTGTCAGGATTATCTGCATGACCCGACGACCGCACATTGGCACGAGCGTGCGCGGCGCGCGGGTTGGCAGGCCGCGGCCGCATTGCCGCTTTGCAGAAACGGCATTCCCATCGGCGCCATTTCGATTTATTCCTCGGAGCCGAACGCGTTCGACCAGGCGGCGCGCGCCCTGGTGGGCGAGATGGCGGCCAATATCAGCTTTGCGCTGGATAACTTCACGCGCGAGGCCGACCGCCGGCTGGCCGAAGAACTATTGAAGGAAAGCGAGAGCCGCCTGTCGGCGGTATTCCAGGCGAGCCCGATAGGCATCAGCGTCACCAGGGTCGCCGACGGCAAGATACTGGAAGTCAATGACGCGGCGCTGCGCATGTATGGCTATATGCGCGATGAGGCGATCGGGCGTACGGTGGCCGAGTTGGGCGTCCATGCCAATTTGGCGCAGCGCGAGGAACTGGTGCAGCGGCTGCGCGAGCAGGCGCGGGTGGAGGGGTTCGAAGCGGATTTTCGCAACCGCAGCGGTGCGCTGGTCAAGGTGGAGGTGACTGGGCGAGTGATTGAACTGCAGGGCGAGCAATGCCTGGTGGCGATGATGCTGGACGTGACCGACCGCAAGCGGCTGGAGGACGTGCATCTGCAGGCGCAGAAGCTGGAATCGCTGGGCACGCTGGCCGGGGGAATAGCGCACGACTTCAACAATATTCTGGCTGCGATCCGGGGAAACGTCGATCTGGCGGTCAAAGAGGTCGGGCCGGACCACGTTGCGGCGGAGAGCCTGCAGGAGATCCGCAAGGCGAGCGCGCGGGCGGGCGAGCTGGTGCGCCGGATCCTGGCTTTTGGGCGGCCCGCGGAAGCGCAACAGGAGGTGGTGGACTTGGGCGCGGTGGTGGGCGAAGTGCTCAGTCTCCTGCGCTCGACGCTGCCGGCGGGCATTTCATTGAGGAAGGAGTTCGCCCAGGATACGCCGCAGGTGCTGGCCGATGCGGGGCAGGTGCACGAGGCGATCGTCAACCTCACCACCAACGCGGCCCACGCGATCGGAGCGCGAGGGGGCTCCATCGAATACCGGCTGGAGCCGGTCAGGGTGGGAAAAAAGCTTGCACAGAGCATTGCCGGCATCAAGGAAGGGCGCTACGCGCGCCTGACGGTGACCGACAGCGGCTGTGGCATGCATGCCGGCACGCTGGCGCGCATCTTCGATGCGTTCTATACCACCAAGCCGGTGGGCGAAGGCACGGGGCTGGGGCTGTCGATGGTGCACGGGACCATGCGTAGCCATGGCGGCGCGGTGGCGGTGGAAAGCACCCCGGGCAAGGGTTCGAGCTTCGCGCTGTATTTCCCCGTGGTACGGAAGAAGGCGCAAAAGAAAGCGCAAAGCGCCCCCGCGCGGGATCTGTTCTACGCCGGGCAGCGCGTGTTATATGTGGACGACGAGGAGGCGCTGGTAATGCTTGCCAGCCGGGTGCTGTCGCACCTGGGGCACCAAATCAGCGGGTTCATCGATCCCGAACAGGCGCTCGCGGCCTTCCGCGCGCATCCGCAGGACTTTGACGTCGTGGTGACGGACCTGTCGATGCCGCACATGTCGGGGTTTGAACTTGCACGCGAAGTACTGGCCGTGCGCCCGGGGATACCGGTGTTGATGACCACCGGCTACATCGGGGCGCAGGACGAGGGCAAGGCGCGCGCAGCGGGCATTCGTGAAGTGATCCTGAAGCCGGTGACCATGGATGAGCTGGGCGACGTGCTCGACCGGCTGATCCGCACGGCGTCGAGCGAGTAGCCTGGCGGCACGCTCGCGCCGCAACGCCTCACGCGCCGGATCGGCGACTGAACTCAGCCGACGCAGCGACCGGCCGCGTCGACAAAAAAGGAAACGCGTCTGGGCGGATTCAGGTATTGCACTGCCTCCGGCGGCAAGGCATTCGGCCGAACGGCTCGCACCACTTTGACTTCGGCGTCTTCGCGCATGTCGAAGACCACTGCGGCGGCGCGAGGCACCTGCGAATCGTAGAGCAACACCGACGGTTGCAGCAGGCTGTCCGAATTGACCGACACCACGATACCCATCGCTCCGGTGGAAAGAACCACCAGCGTGCCCGGAGGATAGATTCCCATGCAGCGGATGAATTGCTGCAGCAACTCGTCGTCGAAACGATGGCGTTCGTGCTTGTACATGTGTGCCATGGCTTCGGCGGGCGCAAGCGCATGCGCAAGGATATTTGGATTGCAGCACAGGTCGTAGGCGTCCGCGATGGCCACGATCCGGGTGAGCGGGGGAATCGCGTCGCCGCTCTGACGGTCCGGAAAGCCACTGCCGTCGATGCATTCGTGGTGATGGTGGATGATGTCGACTACCTCGGGCGGCAGGTCCAGGACTTTCGCCGCCAACTCCACGCCATGAACGGGGTGAAGCTCGTAGGCCTGCTGTTCCTCGACGCTGAGGGGCGCGGTCACTGCGCCGAATTTGCTCGGTGTCCTGCCCAAACCGATATCGTGAAACAGCGCACCCAAGCCGAGGATTTTCATCATGTCCTCGTTCAGGCCGGCGGCGCGCGCGAGCAACAGCGACAACACCACCACGTTCACGTTGTGGCGCTGAGCGTTGTCGCTCGCCACCTCATCGCCCACCAGCCGCAGCACCAGGTTCTCATCGGTCAGAAAGGACTGGACCAGGTCGCCGACGCTCTCCTCTGCCCGACGCAGCGCGTCCTCGGGGTTGGCGGCGAGCTCGCGCATGATGAATTTCGCGCTCTCCGTGGTCCGCAGGTAGTTCTTCTCGCTGCGCATGGCCGCGTCCTGCAGCGTGCGGTGCTGAGCCATGTGCTCGTGCTTCTCGTTCCACAGTTCCTCCATCGCCCGCGTAACCTCCGTCGGTGCCGCGCCGGGTTCCGCCGACTCCGGCGCAAGCGGCTGGGCATCACTCTTCGACGGGATGTAATTGATTTTGCCGAGCCTGAGCGCCTTGATGGCGACCAGTTGGCTTTGGTTGCGGATCTTGAAGTTGCGGAACATGAACGGATGCTCCATCCAGCCCACATCCAGGGTGACATAAAGACCGACGCACAACTGGTCCGGTGTGATGGCGCAACTCTGTCCGTCAATCATTTTTCTTCAACCTGCGATCCGGGATTGTGGTCGTCTGGTATACATCGGCCGAAAACGCGCAGACTTGAAGACTATTATCGACGCCAGTGCCGCGCCCGCGCGGCGCTGCTGCCCGGCATTGTCGGCGACGAATCGGGCCAACTGCGCTATGTAACTTCGGCAATTGACCTGCGCTTCGCGCAGCCGCTGCAGGTCCTGCCCGGAGCGGCTGTCTGCTAGAATGGGCTGTGGAGGCGTATGTCGGATAAGCTCATTCTCGCCGTGGACGCGCAGATCGCCGCGCTGGTGCCGTGTTTTATTGCCAATCGGGCCGCCGACTCGAACGGGATGCGCGCGGCGCTGGCTGGCGCCGACTTCGATGCCATGCGCGTCGCGGCGGCGATAAGCGCGTTTGTGGCGAGCCGCGAGGCGTATCTGGCGCGCATTGAAATCAAGCCCGGCGCCGGCTAGCCAGGACGTAGCTTGAGCAAACTGCTGTTGCTGATCCTCGTGTTCGCGGCCGCATGGTGGCTGGCGAAGGGTTTCCGGCGCAAGGACGCGGGCGCAGGCGGGCCTGAGGACGCCGCAGAGAAGATGGTCAACTGCGGGCATTGCGGCCTTTACCTTCCGCAAAGCGAGGCGATCCGAGAAGGTGACAGATTCTTCTGCTGCACGGAGCACCGCCGCTTGGCGGGCTAGCGCGACCGGCGATGCCCACCTGGCAATTTGCAGCCGACACGCAGCCGGACTCGTTCTGGGTTTCGCTGCGCTACTTCAACATTTACCGGCTGCTGCTCGCCGCGGTGTTCCTCGCCGCAGTCATGATTTTCGACGACAGCCTCAATTTCGGCAGTCACAACCTGCCGCTGTTCAAGTATGCCAGCGGCGCGTATCTGCTGCTGGCGGTGGTGTTCCAGGTGTTGCTGGAAAGAATGCGCAGCCATTTCAATTTCCAGCTGAGCATGCACGTGGTCGCAGACATCGTCGCAACGGTGTTGCTGATGAACGCCAGCGACGGCTTCAAGAGCGGCCTCGGCGTGATGCTGCTGATTTCGCTCGCGGCGGCGGCGCTGGTGAGCCGTGGCGCGCTGATGCTGTTCTACGCTGCGCTCGCGTCAATCGCAATTCTGCTGGAGCAGGCTTACTGGGTTCTGCTGTTCGATCGCAGCGAGACCAATTTTGTGCAACCCGGGCTGCTGTCGATCGGCTATTTCGCCACGGCGTTGATCACCAACCAGCTGGCGCAGCGCGTCATCCGCCAGGAGCGGGTGATGCGCCAGCGCTCGGTCGATCTCTCCAATCAGTTGCGCATCAGCCAGCTGGTGATCCAGGACGTGCAGGACGCGGTGCTGGTGGTCGACGGCAATGGCTTGGTGCGCCAACACAATCCGCAGGTGTCGCTGCTTCTCGGGTGGCAGCCGCCGGAGCTCGATCAGATCGAACATTATTCGCTCGAGATCGCGCGCGCGCTGGCGCGCTGGCGCAGCGCCGGGGGCAGTACGGGCGAAACCCTGCTGCTGCCCGGAAGCGGCAAGCTGGTGCGCGCGCGCTTTGTCGAGGCCGGCGCCGAAGGCGGCAGCATTTCCCTGGTGTTCCTCGAGGACCTGTCGCGGCTGCAAGAACAGGCGCGGCAACTGAAGCTGGCGGCGCTCGGAAGGCTCACCGCCAATATCGCGCACGAGATCCGCAATCCGCTCTCGGCGATCAGCCATGCGAGCGAACTGTTGCTGGAGGAGCAGCGCGGTCCCTCGCAGGAGCGCTTGCTCGGCATCATTCAGGACAATTCCAGGCGCATTGATCGCATGGTGCGCGACGTGCTCGAGCTGGCGCGGCGCGATCGGGTGCATGCAGAGACCATCCGGCTGGAGGATTTTCTGCCGTCCTTCATCGACGAGTTCGCGCAGAACGAGCGCATCCCCACGTCCAGCTTCGCGCTGCAAGTGCACGATGCGACCGAGATAGCGTTTGACCGGGTGCACCTGCAGCAAGTGCTGTGGAACCTGCTGCGCAACGCCTGGCGCCACTCGCGCCAGCGCGAGGCGAGCGTGCGCGTGGTGGTTAGGCGTCAGTCGAATCGGGTAGAATTGGACGTGATCGACGACGGCGAGGGCGTACCTGCGCACCTGCGGCACCAATTGTTCGAACCCTTCTTCACCACCTATAGCAGCGGCACCGGCCTTGGCCTGTACATCGCGCGTGAGATGTGCGACGCGAATGCGGCCATTATCGAATATGTCGGGTCGACGGCGCAAGCGCGCGGGGCGGATTTCCGTATCGTGTGCGGAGGCAGGCCGGCATGAAGCGCGTCGAGCGCAGGAGCGCGCAGGCCGCGGCTGCAGTCCTGGTAGTCGATGACGAGGCCGATATCCGCGAATTGCTCGAGCTGACGTTGCTGCGCATGGGGCTGGCAGTGGAATGCGTGGGCAGCGTGGCCGAGGCGAACGCGCTGCTCAAAGCGAAGCGCTTCGACCTGTGCCTGACCGACATGCGTCTGCCCGATGGCGAAGGCTTGGATCTGGTGCGTTACATCGGCGAGCATTGCGATGACCTTCCGGTGGCGGTGATCACCGCCTACGGTAGCGCCGAGAATGCGGTCGCGGCGCTCAAGGCCGGGGCATTCGATTACCTGTCCAAGCCGGTGACGCTGGAGGATCTGCGTACCCTGGTCAAATCGGCGCTCAATCTGCCGCAGCAGATGTCGGCAGCCAAGCCTGCGCGTCTGCAACTGCTGGGCGAATCGCCGGCGATGCAGCAGGCGCGCGAGATGATCGACAAGCTTGCCCGCAGCCAGGCGCCGGTCTACGTAAGCGGCGAATCCGGCAGCGGCAAGGAGCTGGCGGCGCGCCTGATCCACGAACGGGGGGCGCGCCATGACCAGCCGTTCGTTCCGGTGAACTGCGGCGCCATTCCGGAAAACCTGATGGAGAGCGAATTCTTCGGCTACAAGAAGGGGGCCTTCACCGGCGCGGAGGCCGACCGCGACGGCTTCTTCCAGGTAGCGCACCGCGGCACGCTGTTTCTTGACGAGGTCGCCGACTTGCCCCTCGTCATGCAAGTGAAGCTGTTGCGCGCCATCCAGGAGAAGCGGGTGCGCAAAGTGGGAGCCACCGCGGAAGATCCGGTGGATGTGCGCATGATCTGCGCCACCCACCAGAATCTCACCGCGCTGGTCGAGGCAGGACGGTTCCGCCAGGACCTGTATTTTCGTCTCAACGTGATCGAGCTGAAAATGCCGTCCCTGAAGGAGTGCCGCGAAGACATCGCCGCGCTGGCGCAGTCCATGCTCGAGCGCCTGAGCGCAGCGGGCAGCCAGGCGCCGCGCCTGTCCAGTGCGGCGCAGGCGGCTCTTGCCGGCTACGATTTTCCCGGCAATGTGCGCGAGCTGGAGAATATCCTGGAACGCGCCGTGGCCCTGTGCGGCGGCGAGGAAATCCAGGCGAGCGATCTGCGGCTCACGCCGGCGCGCCAGACGGGCGAGGCGCCGCCCGGCGGAAAATTACCGTTGCCGGACTATCTCGACCGCGTCGAGCGCGAGGCGATACTCGAAGCGCTGGGCATGACGCGTTTCAATCGAACCGCGGCGGCGAGGCTCCTCGGTATCACCTTTCGCGCCTTGCGCTACCGCATGGAACGGCTGGGGATCAACGAACCGCGCCCATGATCGCCGACGCCGACGGGCGCGTCGATCGAGCGCGCTACGTAGCCTCCGGCAACTGCGACGAGCGGCCGCCGGGTGAAGCGATCACGCTGCTGGTGATACACAACATCAGCCTGCCGCCGGGCGAATTCGGCGGCGATGGCATCGTGCGCCTGTTTACCAACGATCTCGACTACGCCGCTCATCCCTACTATCGCAGCCTGGCCGGGGCGCGAGTGTCGGCGCACTTCCTTATCCGCCGCACGGGCGAATTGCTGCAGTTCGTGCCTTGCACCAAGCGCGCCTGGCACGCCGGCGCATCCGCCTGGTGCGGGCGCAGCAGCTGCAACGACTACTCAATTGGCATCGAGCTGGAGGGCGCGGACGACGTGCCCTACGCCGAGCCCCAATACCGCGTGCTGGCAGAACTCACGCGCGCGTTGCGCTCGGCCTATCCGATCGCCGCTATCGCCGGCCACTGCGACATTGCGCCGGCACGCAAGACCGATCCCGGTCCCAGCTTCGATTGGGTTCGCTTTCGCAATTCGATCGGATAAGAAACTTCGACGCCGCAGCGCAGGGCGCTAAAGTATTTTCTTGCGCCGCCGCGACGCAAGCGGCGGCAAACCCGACTTCGCAGTTTCCTCGTCGCACGATTGCGGCGGCAGCGCGCGTTATGTTCCGTGTTTCTCTTGCGTTTATGCTGCGCGTGAACATAATTTTGCAAAAACTTCTTGCAAAATCAAAAGCGCATCACTAAAATTAGTTGCGAACTGGTAATGGGATACTATATATTGTGGTCACGGTCGTAACGAAGATATGAGATCAGCGACAGAAACGCAGCGATTGGCACACTAGAACCGTAGGGGAAAAATGCATATGCAGCTTGTCACCGATTCAGAAAAATCGCCCTCCGTGGCCGGTGCCAATGTTGCCGAAGTGTCTGCAGTGAGCCAATCAGCCTATCCCGAATACCGCATCATTCGCCGCAATGGCGCGGTGGTCGGTTTCGACCCGGGCAAGATCTCGGTCGCCATGACCAAGGCGTTTCTGGCGATCGAAGGTGGTCAGGGCGCGGCGTCGGCGCGCATCCGCGAGTTGGTTGCCGGGCTGACCGAAGCTGTGGTCGCTGCCCTGGTGCGGCGCCAGCCCGGCGGCGGCACGTTCCATATTGAAGACATTCAGGATCAGGTCGAACTGGCGTTGATGCGCTCCGGCGAGCATGAGGTGGCCAGAGCGTACGTGCTTTACCGCGAGCAGCGTAGCAAGGCGCGCAGCCTGGAGCAGGCCAAGCAGAAAGACAAGGCCGCTACCCCCGAGCTGCATGTAATAGAGAACGGCGTGAGGCGGCCGATCGACCTGGCCGGGTTGAAAAACCTGCTCAAGGCTTGCTGCGAGGGCTTGGGTGATGCGGTCGACAAGGGCATTATTTTCAACGAGACGCTGAAGAACCTGTACGACGGCGTGCCAATCGAGGAAATTCGCAAGTCCGCGATCCTGTCGGCGCGCGCGCTGATCGAAAAAGATCCCGCCTACAGCTTCGTCACCGCGCGGCTGCTGCTCAACACCATCCGCATCGAGATCCTGGGCGAGGAAGTGCCGCAGGCGCAAATGACCAAGCGTTACGCCGAGTATTTTCCGGAATTCATCAAGCGCGGCATCGCGGCCGAGCTGTTGGACGAGCGGCTGGCCAAATTCGACCTGGCGCGCCTGGGCAAGTCGCTGGACGCCGCGCGCGATCTGAAATTCGGCTATCTCGGCCTGCAGACGCTGTACGACCGCTACTTTCTGCACGACCACGGGCAGCGCATCGAACTGCCGCAGGCATTTTTCATGCGCGTCGCCATGGGGCTGGCGCTGAACGAGATCGACCGCGAGGCGCGCGCCATCGAGTTCTACCAGGTACTGTCTTCATTCGACTTCATGAGCTCGACGCCGACACTGTTCAATTCGGGCACGCTGCGCTCGCAGCTTTCGAGCTGCTACCTGACCACCGTCGCGGATGACCTCGACGGCATTTACGAATCGATCAAGGACAACGCACTGCTCGCCAAGTACGCGGGCGGTCTGGGCAACGACTGGACACCGGTGCGCGCCCTGGGCTCGCACATCAAGGGCACCAACGGCAAATCGCAGGGCGTGGTCCCGTTTCTGAAGGTGGTCAACGACACCGCGGTGGCGGTGAACCAGGGCGGAAAGCGCAAGGGCGCGGTGTGCGCCTATCTGGAAACCTGGCATTTGGACATAGAAGAGTTCCTCGAACTGAGGAAGAACACCGGCGATGACCGTCGCCGCACCCACGACATGAACACGGCCAACTGGATTCCGGACCTGTTCATGAAGCGGGTGATGGAAAACGGCGAGTGGACGCTGTTCTCGCCCTCGGACTGTCCCGATTTGCACGACAAGGTCGGCAAGGAATTCGAGAAATCCTATGTGGCCTACGAGGAAAGGGCGGCCAGGGGCGAACACAAGCTGTTCCGCAAGATCCCGGCGCTGCAGTTGTGGCGCAAGATGCTGTCGATGCTGTTCGAGACCGGGCATCCCTGGATCACCTTCAAGGATCCGTGCAACATCCGCTCGCCGCAGTCGCACGTCGGCATGGTGCACAGCTCCAACCTGTGCACCGAGATCACGCTCAACACCAACGAGCACGAGATCGCGGTGTGCAACCTGGGTTCGGTCAACCTGGTCGCACATCTCAAGGACGGCAGGCTCGATCAAGCCAAGCTGCAGCGCACCATCGCCACCGCGATGCGCATGCTGGACAACGTCATCGACGTCAATTATTACGCGGTCGGCAAGGCGCGCAACTCCAATCTGAAGCACCGCCCGGTGGGCATGGGCATCATGGGTTTCCAGGATTGCCTGCACGTGCTGCGCATCCCCTATGGATCGAAGGAGGCGGTGGAGTTCGCCGACCGTTCCATGGAGGCGGTCGCCTATTACGGCTACCTCGCTTCGACCGGCCTCGCCGAGGAGCGCGGCCGCTACTCGTCCTACCGCGGATCGCTGTGGGACCGCGGCATCCTGCCGCAGGACACCCTGGCGATGCTACGCGAGGAGCGCGGCGCGTTGAAGGGCGAGGGGGCGGCGTCATCCCCCTTGGTCGAAATCGACATGAGCGTCAGCATGGACTGGGACGCATTGCGCGGGCGCATCCGGCAGCACGGCATGCGCAACTCCAACTGCCTCGCCATCGCCCCGACCGCCACCATTGCCAACATCATCGGCGTGTCGGCGTCGATCGAACCTACCTATCAGAACCTGTACGTGAAATCGAACCTCTCGGGCGAATTCACCGTGGTCAACGAATATCTGGTGGACGATCTCAAGCGCCTGGGCCTGTGGGATGAGGTGATGATCGCCGACCTCAAGTATTTCGACGGCAACCTGGCCAAGATCGACCGCGTGCCGACCGAACTGCGCAACCTCTACGCGACGGCGTTCGAAGTCGAGCCGCTGTGGCTGGTCGAGGCCGCGGCGCGGCGGCAAAAATGGATCGACCAGGCGCAGTCGCTCAATATCTATATGGCGGGCGCCTCGGGCAAACGGCTGGACGATACCTACAAGCTCGCCTGGAAGCGCGGCTTGAAAACCACCTATTACCTGCGTTCGATGGGAGCAACCCACGCCGAGAAATCCACGGTGAAGGCCGGGCAGTTGAACGCCGTGCCCGAGGGCGGAATGGCCGCCGCGCCGAAGAGCACCGAGCCGGCCGAACCGAAGTTCTGCTCGATTGACGACCCGGAATGCGAGGCATGCCAGTAGGCAGGTGAAAAGACTGGAGAGATGAACATGCTCAATTTTGAAGACGAAGTGGCAGTCTCCCCGATTCCCGGCCTGGGTCTGCAGGCGGTGCGGGGTTTCATGCCCGCGTCGTCGGCGAGCACCGGCGGCCGGCAGGAGCACGCGCCGCAGGAAACTGCGCCGTCGGCGAGCGCCGAAGAGTTGCGCCGCATCCGCGTCGAGGACAAGCGCATCATCAACGGCCGCACCGATGTCAACCAACTGGTGCCGTTCAAGTACAAATGGGCGTGGGAGAAGTATCTGTCGGCGTGCGCCAACCACTGGATGCCGCAGGAAATCAACATGAGTCGCGACATCGCTACCTGGAAAGATCCGAACGGTCTGACCGAGGACGAGCGGCGCATCATCACACGCAATCTCGGCTTCTTCGTGACCGCGGACTCTCTCGCCGCGAACAACATCGTGCTTGGCACCTATCGCCACATCAGCGCGCCGGAGTGCCGCCAATATCTGCTGCGCCAGGCTTTCGAAGAGGCGATCCATACCCACGCATACCAGTACATCGTCGAGAGCCTGGGGTTGGACGAAGGCGAGGTGTTCAACGCCTACCACGAGATTCGCAGCATCCGCGACAAGGACGAATTCCTGATCCCGTTTATCGACACGCTCACCGATCCGGCGTTCAAGACCGGCACGCCCGAGGCCGACCAGCAACTGCTCAAGAGCCTGATCGTGTTTGCCTGCATCATGGAGGGGCTGTTCTTCTACGTCGGTTTCGCCCAGATTCTCGCCATGGGGCGCCAGAACAAAATGACCGGCGCAGCGGAGCAGTACCAGTACATCCTGCGCGACGAATCGATGCATTGCAATTTCGGCATCGACCTGATCAACCAGATCAAGATGGAAAACCCCCATCTTTGGACCCCCGCGTTCCGCGACGAGATCCAGGGATACATGAAAACGGCGGTGGAACTTGAGTACCGCTATGCAGAGGACACCATGCCGCGTGGCGTGCTCGGGCTGAATGCGTCGATGTTCAAGGAATATTTGCGCTATATCGCGAATCGCCGCTGCCAGCAGATTGGCGTGGAACTGCTTTATCCCGGGGCGAGCAACCCTTTCCCATGGATGAGTGAAATGAC
>JBQMQE010000092.1:0-1263 GCA_052172655.1 Burkholderiales bacterium | reverse complement strand
CAAATCGGCCTTGATGCCTTGTATCCCCACGAAGAAAATCCATTCCCCTGGATGAGTGAAATGACCGATCTGAAGAAAGAGCGCAATTTCTTTGAAACCCGGGTGATCGAGTACCAGACCGGAGGCGCACTCAATTGGGATTAGCAGCCTTCATTCCATCGGCGTCCAGCGGAGGCAATCATGGGTAAGTTGACCGAGTTTCGGACAGATAGTGACCATAGTCTGTGGCTGCGTTTCGACGACGGGCTGGAGGGAAGCGTGTTCCTCGGCAATTTGCTGGAGATCGGTGCGTTCAAGATTTGGCGCGACCAGGATGAATTTCGCCGGGTGGCGATCGATCCCGCGGCAATGACTCTGGTTTGGGATGGCGGTATCGAGCTCGATACCGCCGTGTTGTATCGTGACCTGCAGGAGCGCAAGGCCGCATGAGGCCGGCGCGCGTGCAGGCAAGGGATTCGGCTGGCCGGGGTTCGCTTCGGTCGGGCGGATAACCCGGGCTATGGTAGCCGGGTTTGCAGTAGTTGTTTTTCTTTAACCTGAAGAAGGAGCTTTACCATGGCAACGAAGAAAAAAGCAAAGAAAGCAGCAAAAAAACCGGCTAAAAAAGCCAAAAAGAAAAGGGCAGTAGCTAAAAAGCCTGCAAAAAAGAAAGCGGCCAAGAAAAAGGCCGCCAAGAAAAAACCTGCGAAAAAAAAAGCGGCTAAAAAAAAGCCAGCTAAGAAGGCCAAAAAGCCAGCCGCCAAAAAGAAAGCGGCAAAAAAAAAGGCTAAACCTGCTGTGAAACCGGCAATGCCGGCAGCACGTTCGATGGTGGCTCCAGTAGCTCCATCGACTGCGGCGACGCCAGGGGCGAAGACCGCCCTGAACCCGGCAGCTGCTTGGCCTTTTCCAACAGGCTCAAGGCCTTAGTGCAGGTAAGGATGTCTCGCGGTCAGCCTTAGCGCAAGCGAAGGCTGTACCGCGGACATTCGCCCTAAGCTAATTTGTTCCCGGCTACGCAGCCCGCTTTCTTTACGGGACTGCAGGTCACGTGGCTGGGATCGTTTCTCGGGCAGGCCTAAGCCCGCGAGTAGATTGCCTGAAGTTCAGGGCGCCGTCAATTTTTGATTCGAGTCATTATGTTGCGTAGCAGCTTATACTTACGGTCTTTCTTGACATAAATTAATAGATTCAATAGAATAACAGTCGTTGCATTACATCACATCGTCTGTATCCACCATAAAACCGGCTGGTAGCTGAGCTGGGTTCTAGTCGAAGTTTCTT
>JBQMQE010000091.1:0-16439 GCA_052172655.1 Burkholderiales bacterium | reverse complement strand
TCCAGTTCTTCGTCTGTCATTTCCTTCTCCTTGCGCTCGGTCATGGCGTGAGCCTTACTGAAACGTCATCCGTTTCCAGCATTGCCGAGTAGCTTCAACATCCGCCATACAATAAGTGGCAATGTCGTCAATCCGTCCGTCCTTGTAGGCTTGCCACACTTTGGACCCGTCCATGTCGCCTTTGCTTGTTGGCACGCCCAAAACCTTGCAGAGCCTGTCCAGACTGATCTTGCGCTGCGTGTCGTCGTTCCACAGGCGCATCGTGTCGATATGGTCCCATGGCTTCCCGTGCCATTTTATTTGCCACGGCGGCTTGATGCCGTTGACCACGGCACGCTGCCAGATGTAGCGAAGGTCCCAGGACACGTTATGTCCGATCACGTCGGCGGGGGCGGTAAGGCCGTGGTTCGTGATATCCGCAAACAAGGCGGCGAGGATGATGTCTTCGTCGCCCGTAGCGTTGATAATGGCTTCCGCACCCCAAGCCCATCCGATGCAGATGATCTTCCCCGTTGCCCCGTCCAGCCCGGCTTTGTGGACTTGCTCATCGACCAGCCTTGCCTTGTTCTCGGTCATCCATTCGGCAATAGATTCCGGCTTCTTGTAATTGCCGGGGGCTTGGATGCTGGCGGCAATCTCAGCAATGGCGGCTTCGTCAAGGTTGGGCACAACCTCGATGTCTAGGGTGATTTGCATGATCAGAAAGGCACGTCCGAATCCATTTCGGCAAGCTCCTTCAACGCAGTCGGCGCAGATCCTCGCGCCTTCCACTCGTCGGACTTCTTGACCACGTTCTGCACCCAATCAGGCAGAATTGAAATGTCGCCGGACTCGATGTCGTAATAGACGTTCTTGTTGACTGCTGGCGGTTTGTCCATTTCCTTTGGCACCGGCATGATGCCCTTCACGTTCGCGTAGGTCCGATCACCTTCGGTGTTATGGACGACGGACAGCATGCAGTAGGCACCGAGGACGTTCTTCACATCGAAGCCGACAAGTTCTTCGGCGCTGAAACTGCGGCCGCGCCATGATTCAAGATGCTGGCGCAAAATTGCCTGGTCGAACAGGGACAGCGTGTAGCGGCTGGAAATAGCGAACGGGCGCCCGTCTGCCATTATTTCAGCCAGTTCCCACGTCAGCAGGATCTTGTGCGCTTTCTTCGGCGTGCCTTTGAACGACGTGTCCTGTGTTCCGAGATCAGCCACTATGTAGCAACGACCGATCACCGCACCGGCGGTCGGGAGTTCATAATCTCCATCCCCGGCTTTCGCTATTGTTCCCATTTCTTTCTCCTGTTGGTTGTAGTCGTTAACCCACGCTTGCAAGTTTGCGGGCAGGTTTGATGAGTTGGTAGAATTCATTCTTCAATCCGAGTTCGTTTGCCAGAAACATCAAATCTTCTTCTGATGTTCCGGTGCACCACCACAGCCGTTCCAATGCGGTGAGCGTGCGCTGGATGCGCTCTTTGTGGAGTTCGACCTGTTGCTGGCTCACGTTGCCTCCTGTTTAGGTTTCCTCGCCTTCACCAATCGCTCGGCCCCGCAGCGTCGGCAAATGCGCAGTTGATGCAAATCGAAATTTCGCGCGAGCATTATGCCGATGTGCATTTCGCGGGCATATGTGCGCTCTTTCTTTGTCGGCCTGCGCCACTTGTGACCGAGCAGTTTGCAGATCAGGCGTCCGAGGATCATGCCTGTGCCTCCTTCTTGATCGTGCGCACCTTGGCAACTGTTTCAGATTCCGCCACCTGCTGTTTCGCGGCTTCTTCCTCTAGGCGTCTGCGCTCGCGGGCGAATGTCCGGCCCACGTCCGTATCCTTTCGGTAGGCGCACTTGTAGCGATGTAGGTCGGTGTAGCGTGGGGTTTTCATTTCTGCTCTCCAATTTCCATGTAGGCTCGCGCCCCGTTTGAATACGTGATCACCAGATCCGACACCCGCGCGTGTCTCGCCGTGGCATCAGCAAGCAGGCGATCATAGGTGTCGCGCTCCTGCTGAATCAGCCATGCCCACGGGGCGGACACGAGCACGGCGACCGCTACAGCCAGGCGGGCCGCATCAAAGATCGGCGTGCCGCGTGGGGCGATGTGCAGGGGCTCGATAGAGGTCATAATCCATCCCTGTTTTTTAGCGACGCCGTGAAATCTTCCTCATCTTTTTGTATTACGCATTGCTCGTGTGCTCTGCGACCGTACCCACCGTCAAAATATTTCTGTCCATTGGTAATGTGCTCATTACAGATGTAGCAATGGCATAACCAGCGGCACGTGCGCAATGGATATTCTTTCCATGATTTACGGATGTTGGTGGAGTTCATGGCTGTACCTTGCTCTGCTGCATCTTGGCAACGCATTCGCAGATGGCACGGTTGAGGTTGTTTCCTTGTGCCTCATGTTTTTGTTCCGGCCCGCATACCCACCAACCTTCGTGCGCCAGTTCAATTGTAAGGCGCAATTTCTTCACCAACGCCATCGCCTGTGCGTCGTCATGGAGGGGGTCATAAGCACCACCATTGAGATCGCCCGCATGATTGACGATGCGAATAAACTGCCCATACCGGTCAGAATCTTGGCGACACGTAACCCCCATTGCCTCCGCGCACAGTCTCATGATCTCAAGGTCAGCCATCACTCCCCCCACACAATGAATATCGCCACCGCAATGGCGCACAAGATGCCGACAACCAAATCGAAGCTGCGCTGATCGGCCTTGCCTTGCAGGTAGGGCGTAAGGTTGTCGGGGGCTTGTTCGCGGTAGTCGGTGCTCATGATTTCTCCATTGCAGCGTCAATGGCGGCGTCTAACGCGCTGCCAGTGAACAGCCCGCGGCCATAATCGCCACGCGAGTAATACGCGCGATGGACAGGATTAGTGGGATTGCGCAGCCACCTATATCGCGCCGCATCCCGTTGCAATTCGTCCAGCACTTCGCGGCTCACCGGCACGGCTTGGTTTGTGGGGGCGGTCATGGTTTCACCAGTCGCACGTCAAACGCCGATACATCACGCACTGCTCGCGTGCGACTTTCAAGGCGAACCCGAAGGTAGGCGTAACTCCCTCCGCTATAGCCAATAACCTCGCCGCGGCTTGGATTTACCTGCCCGTACATGATGTTAAATTCAACTATCGACAGGACAGGGAATGCGCGCTCCAGCGCAATATCCATCGCCTTCTCTGCGGCTTGAATACGGCTGCTTAATTTGCCAAGTTGGCTCACCTCACCCTCCAATCCACCAAAAATAAATTGCACACGCCTGCACCCCGACGACGAGCCACAGAGCTAGGCCGAGAGCGTGCGGGATCATGCCGCCCGCCTCATTGTCATCTGCACCACGTATTGAGCAGCTTCACGGCGCGCATCGAGCAAGGCATGAATTGCGGCTTGCCGTGAAGACGAGACGCCGGACCAGAAGAAGATTGAGCGGCTGTAGGTCCACACCCACAGGTCGCGGGATTGACGCAGGGAATGCCTCATTTGTCCCCCAGGTCGAAGGCGTGAAGAATATAGCTCCGGCATCGCATCGATTGAAACGGGTCATTGTGTTCTGCCCCCACTTGCTCGCACACCTGCGCGCAATGCCGGACGACGGCCTCGGCAAACCCGTACCGAAGATCAACATCGGCGTAATGGGGCAGAAGTTCGTCCGGGAGCTTCATGCGCGGGCCTTGTCGATGGCGGCGCGGGCGATACCTTCGATGTCAAGCAGCGTCCGGCATAACGCATGTTCGCCTGATGGACGCGGCTGATTGCGTGCGAGATCAGCGAGCGCCGATAGTGCCGCTACCAGTTCATCGCGTTGCTGGCGCAGCGTATTTATTTCCACTGTCGCCGTCTCAAGCGCGTGCTGCTCGTTGAACGATGCGAGCGCTAGGTGAGGCGAGGACGGAAAGACTGCTTCCATGAAACGCATGATGTAATCGGGCGTGTGCGCGCTCATCTTCTTCCCCTCTCTCGCCCCTTGGGCGGTTGGCCTCGGTTAGGCTTAACGAATTACGACGTACCCACGCCCGGCCAGGCACGCCCGCAACGTGGTCTGCTGCTCGCGGATTCCGCCAGTCGTTGCACCGACCGTCCCGCCGACCAGTCCGCCACGCGCGCCAGCTTCCGCGCAGGACCGGCCGCAGATGGCGCCACCAATGAGGGCGCCGAGCAGGGCGCCGAATACCGCACCACCAGCGGCACGCTCGCCGACGCTGGTCTGGTTGGCGAGGTCCGAGCATTCCGCGTAGTCGTTGCGGTAGCGGTGCATGTCCACGCCGGCCGGGTCGATCAGCGAGTAGTCCGACCTGGGCGGCGCGACTTGACATCCGGCGAGGACAGCGGCGAGTGCAAGTGCGGCGGTACGTTTCATCTTTCTTCCCCTCGTGCGCCCGGGTGGGCGGTTGGCCTCGGTGCGATTACACTGCGTCATCGCCGAGTTGACGGCGGTATTTGTGGGCGATCAGTTGCCCGAGGGCAGCCTGGCGCGCGGTAAGTGTCGGGCGACCGGCGAGGTCATGGCCTATGCGCGAATCCATGCGGTTGAAGCCCATGTCGTTCAACTGTCGCGCGTGATCCGCGTCGAGCCCGGCGAGCATGCGCAGTGCAGCGTGTATCCGTGCGATATCCTCCGGAGTCAGCTTTGCGGCGAGCCCGTCGATGCGGGATCTGGACGTGTTCGCCGTGGCCGGCGCATCCGGAGTGACCTCAATGGCGCCCAGTTCAAAGCGCTCGGTATCGTCGAGGGCCTTGTCGATTATTTCTTGTTTCGCTATCAGGACCTGCGCCATGCGCACGTCGAGGCTGCCGTCGAGGACCAGGTGTTCGACCAGCACGCTGTCTGTTTGGCCTATGCGATGCGCGCGGTCCTCGGCCTGGGTGACGTTGCCCGGCACCCAATCGAGTTCGCCCATGATCACGTGCGACGATGCGGTGAGCGTGATGCCAACGCCTGCGGCCTTGATGCTGCCGACGAATAGGCGACAATCGGGCGCGGTCTGGAACCGATCGACAGCGGCCTGGCGGTGGTCCTGTGAGGATTCGCCGGTGAGGATCACGGACCCGGGAAACGCATCGTTCACGGCGCGCAACACGTCTAGGTGATGCGCGAAGAAAATCACTTTTTCACTCTCGCACACGTCCGTCAGGTACTCGATTACCTGCGGGATTTTCGCTACTGCCGTAGCATGGCGCAGGCGGCTTATTTCTGTGAACGCGGCGCTGCTGGCGTCCCGCAACCGAGCGACAGCCGCGGCGTAGGATTCCTCACCTTCTGCTTTCGCCAATTCGGCCGCCACTCGGGCGGACTCGATACGAGCTTGCGCCACATCGTAGCCGGCGGACTCCGCTTTGATCGCTGCGCTCGCACCCTCGGCTGGCAGGACCACAACCGAGCGGCGCTTGGCCGGCAGTTCTGTCAGGACATCAGCCTTGAGCCGGCGCACCATGACGGCTGCGCGCAGGCGATCCTGCAATTCCTCTAGGTTTGACGCTCCGGTAACGTCCCATCCATAGCCGTCCTGCACGCCGGCGCAGTAGCGCACGACGAATGTTTTCCAGGATTTCCCGAGATCGCCTGGCGCGAGGGCGTGCACCAGCGGCCAGAGCTCGATCGGCCGATTCAGTATTGGTGTGCCGGTGAGGAACAGGCGGCGACGGGCCGCGATTGCAGTGATGCGCTTGTCTGGGTCTTTGTCCCACTTCCCGAGCACTTGATGGGTGCGCGCGGCCTTGGGGTTCTTCAAATAATGGCATTCATCCGACACCAGCATGTCCCACGTCCTGGCGCGCAGGGCGGCGGCGTGCTTTTTCAGGACGTCATAATTTAGGATCAGGACATCCGTCGCCGGCAGGGCGCCACCGTTGGCTATTCCGATCGTCATCGACCGCACGGACCATTTTGCCCACTCCCGGGCCCAGTTGATCTTGAGCGAGGCCGGGCAGATCACAAGCACCGAGTGCACAGACGGGTCCGCATTGCAGGCGCCGATCGCCTGGATCGTTTTCCCGAGCCCCATTTCGTCGCCTATCAGCACGTCGGGCCGCGCCATCGCATAGGCTATCCCGGCACGTTGAAACGGTAAGTAGGCGAGCCCATCCGGGCAGGGGATATCACCCTGCCAGTCGGTGGCTCGCGACGCCGCCACGGCCTCCTGGACGGCCTTCTCGGCGCCTTCCAGATCCTCCTTGGCGCCGTCGCCGTAGCGGATTTCCGTGCCGTTCAGCCGGCCGAGGAGGGCGCGAAGTGCGGCGGCACCCGAAGTCGGCACTGTCCAGGACTTTGACTGAGGGTCAAATCGGCGCGACGGCAGGGATTTGACGGCCGCAACCATCTCAGCCGAGTAGGGAAACGCCATCCGGTAGCCGGCGCTGGATTTCGTGACTGTTATGGTTGCCATGAGTGAATAATAGCAGCTTTAGTACCTATGTCAAGAAGTATTTTATTGACATTGCTAAAAAAGCGTTTATTATTGTGGCATGGATCTGAAAGAGTTCGTCGAGGAAATCGGCGGTCAGACGGAAATGGCGCGCAGGCTCGGCGTCACCCAGGGGCTCGTCTGGCAGTGGCTCAACGGTCGCTCTCCGGTGACGTGGGAACGCGCGAAGGACATCGAGGCGCTGAGCAATGGTAGGGTGAGCAGGCACGATCTACGGCCGGACATTTTCGGCCCGGCGCCATCGGCTGAGCGCGTTGCGTGAATTACTACTCGAAGGTTTCGTCTCGTTTCTGGACCGGGCAGACCGGCCGCGCGATTCGCGGGGACCTCCAGGCGCAAGTCGTCGCCGCCTATCTGATCACGAGCCCGCACTGCAACATGCTCGGGCTTTATTACCTGCCGATCGCCTACATTGCGCAGGATACCGGGATGGATATCGAAGGGGCTTCGAAGGGGCTTCGAAGGGTAGTCGAAGGGGGGTTTTGCCGGTATGACGAAGAATCCGAGGTAGTTTGGGTCACGGAAATGGCGCGCATCCAGGTCGGGAACAAGTTAGAGGCGAAAGACAACCGGGTAATTTCCATTGGACGGGAATTCGAATCGCTTCCCAACAACATATTTATGCAGGAGTTTTTCGAAAAATACGGCGGCGCGTTCCACCTGAAAAAGCTAAGCCCCTTCGGAAGCCCCTTGCCAAGCCCCTTGGCGACCCCTACCGAAGCCAAAGCAGTTGCAGTTGCAGTTGCAGTAAAAGAAAAAGCAATGTCGGGCAAGCCCGACGGCGCCAAACTCAACGGCCACCAAGTTGAAACCGATATCCTCACGTACCTGAATGAAAAAGCCGGGAAACACTTCGCGCCTGTGAAGGTCAACATCGCTTTCATCACGTCGCTTTTGAAGGATGGGGCAGCGCCGGATGATTTGCGAGCCGTCGTGGATCGCAAGTGTGCCCAGTGGCTCGGGGACGATAAAATGGCGCAGTACCTGCGGCCGGCGACGCTGTTCAACCGGACCAAGTTCGCTCAGTACCAGGGCGAGACAAATCAGCCCGGGCTCGTCCAGGTGGACGCATGAGCGCCGATGCCTTGCTATCGCGTCTGGATAAGGTGCGGGCTACCGGCCGCGGAACGTGGGTGGCGTGTTGCCCCGCCCACCAGGACAAGCACCCGAGTATGACCGTCCGCGAGGCCGACGATGGGGTTGTCTTGCTGCACTGCTTCGCCGGGTGTGGTGTTGAGCAGATCCTGGGTGCCGTCGGTCTGGACTTTGACGCCCTGTTTCCACCCAAGCCGATCGAGCACGCGAAGCCCTTGCGCCGGCCTTTCCCGGCTGCTGACGTGCTGGAGGTCATCGCCAGCGAAGCGCGGATTGTGGCTACGGCGTCAGCAAATATCCGGCAGGGAATCCAACTTACCGATGCCGACCATGAGCGGCTGATGGTTGCTGCGGAGAGGATTTTTGAGGCGCGCACATTGGCAAATGGTGACGAGAGATGAAGATTATAGCGAGGCGCGGCGAGACGAACTACTTGCACGAGATGGACCGCGCGAGGGTGGAACTGGAATACAAGGGGTTAGCCAAGTACGTTGACGAGATGTTTTACGATTCAAATTCTTGTTGTTGCGACATCAAGACGGTTCATTTCTTGGCTTTTGCGGAAGTGATTCCGTGGTGGGAGATTGAGGTCGTGTGCAATCACCACATCTCGCAATTCGATCTAGACGGCCGCGGCGTGCGGGGAAAGGATTTTTCACATGGCGAATGAGCAACGCGGCGCTCAGGTGCTGGACATGGCGCGGGCAGGACGGTCCTTGCAGTCGATCTCTGACGATGACGTGGACTTTCGCCAGTATGCGATGCGCGAGGAAAAGGCCAGGATCATTCCGGCCGAGACGCTGGCCGAAGAAGGTAAGCGGCGCATGTTGCTCGGCGGTGCGGCGGCAACCGGCTTGACTCTACCGTGGGACAAGGCGAACGGGAAGGTTCGAATTGCGCCCGGTAAGGTCGTGATCTGGTGCGGCTGGCAGCACCACGGAAAATCGAACATGGTGAAGCAGATCATGCTCCATGCGATCCACGAGGGTGAACTGGTCGGGATTGCGAGCATGGAAGAAGAAATGCACGTCGTCTGGGAGGACATGGGGTACATGGCAATTGGGAACGATTCGCCAAGCCCGCGCGAGATTGACCGATGGATTGAATTCGGCACTCGCAAACTGTGGTTCTACGATCAGCAAGGCATGGTGAGTGCGGAGAAAATCAGGAATGTAATCCGCTACTGCGCTGAAGAATTGCACATCACGCAGTTCGTGATTGACTCGCTGATGATGCTCGCGGTGGACCGAGATGATTACGACGCGCAAAGCCGTTTCCTCGGTGAACTGAAGGCGCTGGCTAAGGACACGAAATGCACGGTGCATCTTGTCGCGCACATGCGAAAACGCGAGGGCGCGAAAGGCGAGGAACAGCCGGGCAGCGCACACGATATTGCGGGCGGTCACGAAATCGCCAGCAAGGCGGATTACATCTTCAACGTGTGGCGCGACAAAGCCAAGAAGGTGGCCGGAAATCCTGAGTGTGTGCTGTGCGTCGAGAAGCAGCGCGGGCGCATCAACTGGCTTGGTCGTCTGTCGTTGAACTTTCACGCCGATTCACGCCAGTACATCGAAGGTACGGACCCTATGTGGTTTTGGTTGGAACGTAGCCAACAGTTAACCGACGAGGATGGAGAGGCGTTTTGATGGCCGAGGGTTGCTTAGGATGCCTCTACATCGAGACTGCACCAGTCGTTTTGCGCGATGGCCGAACGGTATGCACAAGCTGCGAAGATTTTCGCTTGGAGATAGAAGCGAGATATGTGGTGAAGATGGAAGGCAAGAAGGCGCGGGTGAAATACCTGGACGGCGTTGAAGATCAGCGCGGGAAAGTAGCCGGCGACGTATTGCGTGATGAGGTACGGGCACAGTGGGCATTGCGCGCGGCGGTGGCGGAAGTGGGGAAGGCATGAAGAAGCGTGAATTATCTTTTTACACGGAAGCGGAATTGTGTGCTGCCTTCATTGCATGGCTGACTCGATATCCGGAATGGACGCCATACGCGGAAACGGCAGGATGGGACATCTTGCTGGTTCATGCCGATGGGACACAAGTCGGTGTGCAGGCCAAACTGAAATTCAACATGGCCGTTCTACAGCAAACCATTGAAGGTGGGTATGGCTGGCAGGACATTGGCCCGGATTACCGTGCCGTTCTGGTCCCGGAAGATAACGGTATTCGGGATATCTGTGACGCTTTGGGTCTGACCCTGATCCGGCCGCGCAAGCATTGGAACGGCAGCTTCGAGTTTGAGCCAGCGCTTGGTGAGCGCAGCTATGCGCGATGGCATTACAGCAATCCGTTGAAGCGACATCAGCTACCGGCCTACATCCCCGATGTTCCGGCTGGCGTCCCGAGTCCGTCAATACTGTCGAAATGGAAAATTGGAGCCCTTGAGATCAGCGCCATTATTGAGATCCGGGGCTATGTTACCCGTGCCGATTTCCGTCGTGCCGGGGTTGATCATCGACGTTTCGTGCAGGACTGGCTTGATCCGGTTTCTGACAATCCGGGAGCTTGGAAGTGGAAGCCAACGGCACCGAAATTTAGCGCAACTCATCCGGTTGTGTATCCGCAGGTTTTGGCTGAAGTGCGAAGCCGGACATTACTATGAACAGACTCCTAACCGCCGCCCAAGTCGAAGCCCAGAACGCCAGGATGAAAAATACAAAAGAGGCGGAATGGTGCAGAAAACAAAGAGCCGCCGATCCAAAAAGATTTAGAGCGGCAGTCGCAAAATGGCAGGCTAAGAATCCAGAAAAAAGGAAGGCAATAAAGAAAAAATTCTATCATGCCAATCGAGAAAAGATGCTTGAGACTGCCGCAACGTATAGAAAAAATAATCCAGAAAAGATATTGTTGTTGAGACTGAAAAACAAAGAAAAAAATAAAAAGTGGAAAGAGAAATTCATGCTATTGCATCCTGATGCGCGGCGCATTTGGAACCATAACAGAAGAGCAAAAATAGCCGAGCAAGGGGGCCGGGTATCCGCTGGATTGGTTGCGAAGCTTTTCAAGTTACAACGTGGCAAATGTGCATGTTGTAAGAGATCACTTAACAATGATTATCTAGATCACGTGGTGCCGATTTCTTTAGGTGGAGCAAATGAGGACTGGAATATGCAGTTGCTCCATAGCGAATGCAACCTGAATAAAGGGAAGAAGCACCCCGTAGTATTCATGCAGGAAAGGGGGTTTTTGTTATGACTCGCTGGTTTACTAACGAGGATATAGCTGAACTGCAAGCAAAAATGAAGATTTGGCGCACTTCCGGCAAAATCACCACACACCGGCTAGGTAATGAGGGCGAGGTAGCCGGGATTGATCGCAGGGCCGCACAAACGACCCGTCAGGACGCGAACGGGGAGAAGGCGGTAGCCAAGGTAGTGCCGGGGGCCAAAAACGCCGTGGTGGCCCCAAATCAGGCCGCAGTGGTCCTCGTGCTGCCCTACCCACCCAGTGTCAACCACTGCTGGGCCCGGAATCGAAACGGCGGGATGCGGCTGACCGAGGCCGGCAAGGAATTCAGGCTGGCTGTGCAGTTGGCCGTGAACCGTGCCAAAGCCACGGAAATGGTCGGTAAGTTGGTCGTGGAGATCATTGCCAGCCCCCCGGATCTGCGGCGTCGCGACCTGGATAACTCGCTAAAAGCGACACTTGATGCGTTGCAGCATGCCGGGCTATATGCCGACGACAACGCAATCGAAGTGCTGAAAATCTGCCGGGGCGACGTGATCAAGGGTGGATCGCTGTTGGTGAAGGTGGAACAAGTCAACTTTTGAACCGATAACAACGGAGGAAATATGCAACTGGAATTGATTCAAGGTCGGGTAAAAGAGGCCATGCACGAAGCCGGCGCTTCAAGCGGCGATCTGTGGAAAGTTCCGATCGGGGATATTCATGTGATTCCTGGCTTCAACGTCCGGTCGAACGGAGTCGATCACGCCGATCACCTAGCTGGGCTGGTCGGCTCGATTATGGCGAATGGTTTCTACCTCAACCGGCCGCTCGCCGGCTACGTTGCGTTGAAGGATGGGAAGAACCTCGTTTATCTCACCGATGGTCATTGTCGGCTTGAGGCGGCGCAGGAGGCGATCAAGCTCGGGGCGGAGATCAAGACCCTGCCGGTGGTAGTGAGTCCGAAGGGTACGAGCTTGGAGGACTTGACCGTGGGCTTGGTCACGAACAATTCAGGGAAGCCGCTCAGTCAATTCGAGATCGGAATGGTATGCAAGCGGCTGGTCGGTTTCGGATGGGACATCAAGGAAATTGCCAAGCGGCTGAGTTTGGCGTCGCCTCGGGTTGATGATTTACTCATGCTGGTCGCGGCGCCCGCGTCGGTGCGCAAGCTCGTTGCTGATGGCACGGTATCGGCTACGCAGGCGATCGGTACTCTCAAGCGCGACGGCCCCAAGGCCAGCGAAAAGTTGCAGGCCGGCGCCGAGAAAGCAAAGGCGGCGGGAAAGAAAAAAGCTACCGCGAAGCACATCGACGCGAAGCCAAGTTACCGCGCGGTGGTAGTTGCGTTGCTGGCATGGGCGAAGGATTCCGGGGCCGCTTGGGATAGCAAACTCAAGGTCGTGCTGAAGATGGCAAAAGAAGCGAGTGAGTAGAGCAGTTGCTGAAGCGATGAGGCCGAACTACCAAACCCGCACGATCCGGCTTGTTGGCGAGCAGCAGGCCGAGCTTGCCATTGCGGCGCTACGGCATGCGCCGATAGATGCCGAGCACCCACTTGAGGTCGTGATCCGCGAGGAACGAAAAACGCGCAAGCCCGATCAGAATTCAGCGATGTGGAGCGGGCCTTTGCGGGACATTGCCGAGCAGGCCTGGGTAGATCGCCGGCAGTTTGCCGTCGAGACATGGCATGAGTATTACAAGCGCAAGTATCTGCCAGAGGATGACGATCCCGAGATTGAATTGCTGGCGAAAGAGGGCTATCGAAAATGGGCGATTGATCCGGCCGGCGAGCGCGTGCTGATCGGAAGCACGACACAGCTTACCGTGCGCGGGATGGCGGTGTACATGGAGCAGATTCACGCGCACGGCGGTAGTTTGGGTGTGCAATTTCATGCTGCGCCAGTGAGGGCCGCAGCATGAGCGCAGCCGCAAAACTCCACCTTGCCCGTATCCATACTCTGCGCTGCGTCGTGTGCGCGAACTGCTACGGCCGCAACATCCCGGCCCGTGAAGCTCATCACATTGAATTCGTCCGCGGTGATTGGAGCGATTTTGCCACCGTGCCCCTGTGTGGCTCGTGCCATCACGAACTGCACGAAAGCAGGCGTCGCGTGTTCTACCTCGCCCACAAACTCAGCGATGTGAAGCTGCTGGCGTGGACTGTGAAGGAAATGGAGGAGGAGAGGCATGCAGATTGACATCGAGGCGAGGCTGTCGGAGTGGGGCAGGTGGGTCAGGGCAGGCCACGGAGGCATAAGCCAATGCGAGAGCTTCGAGGGCAACTTCCGGCGCCGGCGTATCCCTGGGGATACCAAAACAGGGTGGGGCGACTACCTGGTCGAGCCACCGCCCGAAGCCCCGTTGCCGGAGATTGACATCTTCCGGGCGCTGGCCGTAGAACGGACTATGCGCTGGCTGCCAAAGCGTAGCAGACGGGCACTTGCCCTGCATTACGTGTACCGGCTGAAGGATAACGAGGCTTGCGATCGGCTGAGGATTGCCTACCACCTATGGGATGATCTGTTTCATTACGCCCGCCTAATGGTGTGGAACAGGCTAAAATTTGGCTTGCATTCTCCAAAACAAGGGGATATTCTGAGAGTACATGCGGATTCGCCGCATTTGCCGCGTCTAACGCGAAGCCTGGAGCCTGATGGCTCCGGGTGCTATGGTGAGAAAGAAGTCGCCTAGCCTCGACAAGTCGCGGGGCTTTGCATTTCAGATGCGGCCAACTCGGCGGAGAGTAACAGCCTTCCAAGCTGGCAGATCGGGTTCAACTCCTGATGGCCGCTCCAAACCCCTGCCGACCTGCGACGGTCCTCACGCCGGCGTAGGCGGTGCGCAGACGCGGATCCTCCTCCCCGCGCTGCTCTTGGCTGGGCGCATATCAGAGCGCCAGCCTTTTTTACTTACTGCCGGGCTGTGGTGCGGCCCGGAACGCTCGCCATGGCAGTCGCTCCAACCCGGCCACGTGTTTGAAATACGCCCAAGCCATCGGGCTCATCGGCCGCGCCCCGGACTCCCATCGAGTCCAGGTCACCCGATCGACGCGTAGCAGGAACGCCACTTGCGCCTGCGTCATGCCGAGGCGCAGGCGGGCGGATTTGAGGTCGGCGGGAGTCATGCGTCGTTTGCGTCGGTAAATGTTTTCAGCGCAGCGAGTAGGTCTAACTTATCTTGTCGTAGCGCATAGCATTCTTCAATTAAGTTGCGAAACATTTTGTTACCACGTTCTAGCTCGTCGGTGGTGATACCGTCTAGCGTATTGATGCAAGCGACAATTCGACGTGCGTTGGCAGCCTCAAGCATTGCCGCTCCCGTGCCCTGCGGAGCAATATATGCAACATGCATTCCGCGCCCGTTGATACCACCAACATTGACGGTATATTGCCCGTTTGGTTCGCGTTCCCAGTGCCACGGTTCCATTGTGTGTGTCGTTGTCATTTCATTCTCCTGTTTGGTTGTGCCCGGCTGCTACCTGGCAGGGTGTTCGCGCTGGTAACGCTGAATTGCGTTCCAGATATACCACTGCCAGACGGCATGGTCTGCGACTTTGGTTGCGGTTGATTCGTCATTTTCTACTGCTGCTTTAAACGCTTCGACCCATTTCATTGTTTCCGTCATGTTGATCTCCGGTAGGTGCTGCGTTGGTATGATTAGAGTATGTACCACGTGCTACAGGATGTCAAGAACTATTTCGACATTTGGTACAAAGATTTCCCGAGGTATGGATACCCCGGGAGCGGCCTTATAATTGAGCATGGGAAAACCAAGAATCCTTTCGGAAGAACAGCACGCCAGGATGCTGGTTTATCAGCGGGCTTATTACGCTGAAAATAGGGTGCGTGTGCGTGCTAGGCAGAAGTCGCAAAAGGAGGCAAATCTTGAGCGCCACAAGGAAATGGCGCGGGAATCAAGAGCGAGAAGAAAAGAGAAGATAGCTGCCTACGCAAAAGCGCATCCTAGAACGTGGGCCGACCGAAAGCCTGAGGATCCCGAGGTGAGGCGTCAACGCGACGCGAAGTACCGAAAGGAGAATAGGGATAAGGATCTAGCGAGGAAGAGGGCGGCTTACATGGCCGCGAACAAAGAAACGGTGCGCCTTCGGGCCGCAGAACGAAATCGCGAAAAGAGAGCGGAACGGCGCGTTGTCGAGGCTCGATGGAAGGCCGCGAATAACGACAAGGTGCGTATATACCGACAGAACAGGGACCGGCGCGAGAAGGTTGACGCCGGAGTGCTTAGCGTCGGGTTGGTTCGCAAGCTCTTGTTGCTACAGTCGTCAAAATGCGCATGTTGTCGCGTTGATCTGGGAAAGACGAAATACCACTTGGATCACGTAATGCCTATCGCGCTCGGCGGTGAGCACGCGGACAGCAACATGCAGATTTTGTGTGCGACGTGCAACCTCTCAAAGAGCGCGAAACATCCAGTCGAATTCATGCAGCAACGAGGATACTTGTTGTGATCCAGTAACGCTGTTCTGTGTCACAGAATGGCGGCGGCCCATAAGTCCGGCACGGCAACGAAAGCCGAGCAGGGCCGCACCTTTCACGGCGCCCACGGATACCAGCACGGATGCCTGTCATGCGGTCGTTGCTCCTTCGTCCGCTTGATTCGGTGCAGAGCTGGCGCAGCGGGCGCCAACCTATGAGGGCCAAGCATGGCGCGACTGTCTACCCTGAAGCCGCGCGTGCAGGTGCTTGGCCCAAGGCTGGCACCGCAGCCGAAGCCATCGCAGCCTGAAGGCAGCGGCCAAGGTCTCTATACCTACCGCTGGAAGCAGGCGCGGCTTGCCTTCTTGCGGCAGCATCCGCTGTGTCAGTGTCCCGATTGTGCCGAAGGGTTAAAGCGTGTTACCGCTGCCTCGGTAGTCGATCACCATCGCCCACATCGTAATGATCCTGTCTTGTTTTGGGACGTTGCGAATTGGACTGCCATGTCGGTTGAATGTCATAATAGAAAAACAGCCGCTGAAGATGGTGGATTTGGTAACATTCGCAAGGGATAGAATGAGCCCCGCGCAGTGCGCAAACACTGGCGAGGCTCTGACCCTTAACCTGATTGGAGCAGGCCAATGGCTACAAGGAAATATACACCAGAATCGGTAACGTCTGAGTGCAAGCAGTGCCATACTTTGTTTAGCTATCTGCATACCACCGGAACCCCGAAGCTACATTGTTCGAGCGATTGCAGGAAACGGTATCAGATAGGTAATAGACCAGCATTGCTTGCGCTGAAAGCAAAGTGCTCAGTGCCTGGGTGTGGCAACAAGGCAACGCGCGTTTCCAGTGGAATGTGTGAAACGCACTACTACCGGATGAGGCGTACTGGGTCTACTGACAAGGCGCGGCCGAAGTACCGATATGAGAATCGCGGCTATTTGAAGGTGCTGATACCTGCGCACGAATTGGCCGGCAAGGATGGATGTGTGCCAGAGCATAGACTCGTGATGCACGCGGCCCATAAAGGACGATGTCAGCCTTGCTTCTGGTGCGGCGTGCCGTTGACATGGGATGATGCTGTGATAGATCACCTTAACGAGATCAAGGGCGACAACGCCATCGGCAATCTCGTAACGTCATGCAACAACTGCAACAGGGCGCGCGGCGCCATGCTTCCGTTCCTTCGAGGTATGAGACCTGATGCGCTGCCTGTGTTCATCGAGAGAGCGAAGGCGCAGGCGTTGCTAAGTCATTGAATACAGAATACATAGTGGGGGGCCAGTCAAGAGTCTGCCTCCCTCTCGAC
>JBQMQE010000090.1:9627-16530 GCA_052172655.1 Burkholderiales bacterium | reverse complement strand
CCACTGCCCGCCTTGGGCCGAACCCACCTTGATGGCGCGCGGCGACACTTTGCCGTCTGCGCCCACCACCATTACGCTGTCGCCGGTTCCCGATCGTGTCACCGCCTGCTGCGGTAACTGAATCACCGCGTTCGCCTGCGCCTGCTCGAGCCGCACGCGCACATACATGCCGGGCAGGAGCACGCCGTCGGGATTGGGGAGTTCGGCGCGCAGCATGACCTGGCCTGTGGTGGGATCCACCGTCAGGTCGGCGAACAGCAGTTTTCCGGCGCGGGCGTACTGCGTGCCGTCCTCCAGGACGAGGCGCACACTGGCTGAATCGGCTGCGGCGGCGCGCTCGAGCCTGCCGCTCTTGATCGCCTTGCGCAGGCGCAGCAGATCACCGGACGACTGGGTGAAGTTGACATACATCGGATTGATCTGCTGCACCAACGCGAGTTGCGTGGCCTCGCCTTGCCCCACCAGCGCACCTTCGGTCACGAGCGCGCGGCCGATGCGCCCGGCGATGGGCGAGGTCACGTTGGCATAACCGAGATTGATTTGCGCGGTTTGCACCGCGGCCTTGGCCGCCGCCACATCGGCTTCGGCTTGCTTGTGTGCCGCCACGGCGTTGACATACTCCTGTTTACTGACGGCGTTGGCTTCGACCAGGGGCTGGTAGCGCTCGGCCTGTGCGGCGGCCTGAGTCAGATTTGCCTGCGCGCGCAAAAGCGAGGCCTCGGCCCCTGCCAGCGAGGCGCGATACGGTGCACTATCGATTTCAAACAAGCGCTGGCCGGCTTTGACCTCACTGCCTTCGCGGAACAGTCGTCGCTGCAGAATGCCCGCCACCCGGGCGCGCACCTGAGCCACGCGCGAGGCTTCCAGGCGACCAGGCAATTCGGTGACCAAGCCCAGGGTGTGCGGCGCAACGGTAACGACTCCCACCTCTACTGCCGGCCTGGCGCCACCCGGTGCGGCTGCCTGCCCGTCAGTCTTGGCGCCACACGCTGCCAGCAAAATCGCCACGGATGTGGCCACGCAGGCAGCGTTGCATGCGCGCAATAGGATGGAGTTGGACACAAAATCGCTCAGAGCAGCCATGGATTGCCTTCCGCGAGAAGCGCCCCGCATGCATGGGGCGCGTACATTGAGAGGTACCGCCAATTGGACCCCGACATTATATATTCAGCGGATGCCGACAATGGCTGCCCCGCCAATGCAGCATGGCGTCGGGATCAACCTGCGCCTTAGCGACTGCGGGTGCGATGGCGCGCTTTTTCGGCCAGCCGATGCCGCTCGTGCAGCAAGCTGGCTGCATCCGTCTTCTGTGGACGCGGCCATGGCTCCAGAGCGCGTTTCACGCCTGCGTGCGCCATCGCGACATGCGGATCATCCTGCAAGTAGGGCCAATAGCGCTGCGCAAACGCGCTGCCCGATTCGGACGGGCTTGGTGCCACAATAAAATGCTCAACGGCTGCACGCACAACCGGCGAGATCTCCGCCAAAACCGGCGCTTCGGCGTCGTGCACGAGATCGATGTCCACCATCAGCTCCGACAGTCCGCGCAACCAATCGAAGTACGGGTCGGTCGTCAGCAGGCGCAGTTGCTCAAACGGACTCAGCGTGACCTTATGCTCTCGCTCATAATCCCGCCGCGCGCATTCCATCAGCGCGCGGTGCAATTCCCGCAGCGCGCTCGCGAGGCTTTGCCAATCAGCGGTGTCAGTCATTCATGTCCTATTCAGCTCGACGCTCCAGTGCGGATCGGACAATTATACGAACTGTATGTGCTGAGCGGCAGCGAATTGCTGCATTGCGAGGAGCGCGGCGTCCGGGTGCGCAAAGGTGAAATGCGGCCGGACGATCCGAAAAAATAGGTCCATGCAGGCAGGCGCGCTTAGCGGCAGCCGGTTCCAGGCGAATGGGCGCATCGACCATTCGCCCGCGCGCTAGCTTCGGTGCCAGGGCCATGCTCCTAGGCGAACGCAACGAGCGGGAATCGGCGCAGAGCTAAATCGCGACGACTTCGATATCGGGCTCTATCGTTTTCAGCAGTTGCTCTATGCTGACCAGCGTGCCCGAAATCGAGCTCGGGCAGCTCCCGCACGCGCCCTGGTAATGTACCGTCAGCTTGTTGCCCTCCAGCGCAAGCACGTGCAGGTCGCCGCCGTCGCCTTGCAGGTAAGGGCGGATCTGCTCGTCCAGCAAGCCGTTCATCATATAGAGCCGCTGTTGGTCGTCCGCGCTCAAATCGTCGATCGCGGTCATGGCCGCGGCGGAGGTGAGCCGGGCGGATTGCTCGCTCGCTGCCGGCGCGGCCCTTATCCGATCCGCAACCCGGCGCAGCAGTTGCTGCCAGTCGGCGCTACCGTCCTGTGTGACCGTGAGCCAGTGGTCGACGTAGAACACGTTGGTTACGTGCTCGATGTCGAATATCGACGCGGCCAGCAGGTCGTCCGCGGCCTGCTCGGCATTGTCGTAGGAGTGCGTGATGCCCCAGGTCAGCGGTTCCTTGAGGATGAATTTCTTCGCGTTCGGGTTCGGTGTGTCTTCGATGTCGGCTATCTTTGGCATGGTATTTTTCGTTTAGGCATCGCCGATCGGAGCGTGCATCGGGTCGTTTTCGGATTCGGTCGAGGTATCCGCGACCGAGTGGAGCGCGGCGTGCAGCGTGTGCCAGGGCAGGATCGCGCATTTGACACGCGTCGGCAGATCGCGCACGCCAGCGAACACCGTGAGCCGGCCGAGATGGTGCGTCTGCTTGTCGACATCGAGCTGGCCGGTCGCCATGTCGCGAAACTCCTGAATCTGCGTTTCCGCCTCCTGCCGCGTCTTGCCCTTGACGCTCGCCGTCATCATCGACGCCGACGCCTTACAGATCGCGCACGACTCGCCCTGAAACGCGATGGCGGCGATGTGCTCGTCTTCCACATTCAGCGACACGCTGAGATGGTCGCCGCACAGGGGGTTGTGCCCCTCCGCCTTGTGGCTCGCGTGCGCCAGCTCGCCGTAGTTTCGCGGCTTCCTGTTGTGATCGAGAATGACTTCCTGATACAGGGATTTTGTGTCGGCCATCAAAAGAAAACCTTTAGGAAAAAACTTTTTGCACGTTGCGGATGCCCGCGACCAGCGTATCGACCTCGGCCATGGTGTTGTAGAAAGCGAAGGAAGCGCGCGAGGTTGCGGGTACTTTGAAGCGCTGCATCACCGGCTGTGCGCAGTGGTGACCGGTGCGCACCGCGACGCCGTCCTGATTCAGCAGCGTGCCGACGTCGTGCGGGTGCACGCCCTCGAGCGCGAACGACAGCACCGCGGCTTTTTCGGCGGCGGTGCCGATGATGCGCAGCCCCGGCAGGGCCCTAAGCTGCGCGGCGGTGTAATCGAGCAAGCTCCGTTCGTGCGCGGCAATCGCGTCCATGCCGATCGCCGAGAGGTAATCGACCGCCGCGCCGAAGCCGATGGCGGCCGCAATCGGCGGCGTGCCGGCTTCGAACTTCTGCGGAATCACGTTGTAGGTGGTTTTCTCGAACGTGACCGACAGGATCATGTCGCCGCCGCCCTTGAACGGCTGCATGCGCTCGAGCAGCGCTGCCTTGCCGTAGAGGATGCCGATGCCGGTCGGGCCGCACAGCTTGTGTCCCGAAAAAGCGTAGAAATCGCAATCCAGATCCTGCACGTCGATCTTCATGTGCGGCGCCGCCTGCGCGCCGTCCACCAGCACCGGCACGCCGCGGGCATGCGCATACGCGATCATCTGCTTGATCGGATTTACGCTGCCGAGCGCGTTGGAAACGTGGGTTACGCCGACCAGCTTCGTATGTTCGTTGAACAACTGTTCGTATGCGTCGATCAGCAGTTCGCCGGCATCGTTGATCGGCACCACGCGGATCCTGGCGCCCTTCTCCTCGGCCAGCATCTGCCAGGGCACGATGTTCGAGTGGTGCTCGAGCGTGGTCAGGATGATTTCGTCGCCCGCGCCGATGAATTTGCGTCCGTAGCCGTGCATCGCCAGGTTGATCGCTTCGGTGGTGCCGCTGGTGAAAATCACCTCGCGCTCCTCGCGCGCGTTGATGAAGCGCGCGAGCTTGCGCCGCGCATCCTCGTATTCGGCGGTGGCGATCTCCGACAGGGTATGCACTGCGCGGTGTATGTTCGCGTGCTGGCTCGTCTGGTAGCGCACCAGGCGGTCGATCACCTGCTGCGGCATCTGGCTCGAGGCCGCATTGTCCAGATAGACCAGCGGCTTGCCGCCCGGCCTCGTCTGGAGGATAGGGAAATCGGCGCGGATGCGCTCGACGTCGAAAGCGGATGCGGGACGCGATTTCAGCGCGGCTTGGCTTGCGCTCATGATAGTCCCGCCGCAGCGGGCGCGGCGGCCTGGGTTTGCGCCATTACCGCCTGTTCCAGCCGCTTGCGCAGCGAGGCGACGGGAATGCGCTCGATCACCTCTGCGCCGAACGCATAGGTGAGCAGGTTGCGCGCCGCGGTATCGGACAGGCCGCGGCTCTTGAGATAGAACACCTCATCGACATCGAGCTGGCCGACGGTCGCGCCATGCGCGCATTTCACGTCGTCGGCGAAAATTTCGAGCTGCGGCTTGGTGTCGACGCGCGCCTTGCCGCTCAGCAGCAGATTGCGGCTCGACTGCGAGGAATCGGTGCTCTGCGCGCCGGCTCGCACCATGATGTTGCCGTTGAACACCGCGCGCGCGGCGCCGTCGACGATGCATTTGTGCAACTGCCGGCTTACGCCCTGCGGCATGGCATGGTCGATGAGCGTGTGGGTATCGGCGAGCTGCGCGCCGCCGATCAGCGCCAGCCCGCCGATGCTGCACTCGGCCCCTTCGGCCGCGAGCAACACATTGAGGTTGTGGCGCGAAATGCGCGCGCCCAGCGCGACGCTCACCGAATGGTAGCGGCTCGCATGCGCCAGCGACACCGCGCAATTGGCGAAATGGAAGGCCTCGGCGCCGTCGCGCTGCACCCGGACATGATGGACCTCGGCGTTGCCGGCCAGCGCCACTTCGGTCACGGCGTCGGTGAAATAGGCTTCGTCCTGCAGCGAGACGAAGTCCTCGACCAGTGTGACCGCGCTGCCCGACTCCGCAATGACCAGGCAGCGCGGGTAGCTCGCCGCGTGCTTGCGCGTCGCAATGTGCAGAATATGAACCGGTGCCGCAAGCGCCGTGTCGCGCGGCACGACGATCAGCGCCCCATCGTGCAGGAATGCGGTATTGAGCGCCGCGAACGCGTTGTGCTCGAATCGGGCGTGCTGGCCGAGGTGCGCCTGCACCGCCGCGTCGTGCGCCGCCATGCCCGCGGCAAAATTTGCCACCGTGAATCCGGCATGGTTGAACGAATGCTCCGGCGCATAAATACCGTCTACGAATACTAACCTGGCTGCCGCCTCGGCGATCGCCCATTGCTCGATGGTCGCGGGCGCGAGCTGCGCCGCGCCTAGCGCGGGCTGAAAGGACAGCTTGGTCAGCGGCGATATATCGGTGAATCGCCAGTCTTCGTCGCGTGTGGTCGGCACGGTCAGCGCGCCGACCCGGTCGACTGCGTTCGCGCGCAGTTGATTCAGCCAGGTCAGCGGACTGGCCGGGGGCTGGCCCTGCAGCAGGCTGTCGAGATAGCGGGTAGTCGAGGCCGTATTCATAGTCCCACGCGGGCGTTCGCCTTCACTTCCGCTCCGACCCAGTCATAGCCGCGCTGTTCCAGCTCGAGCGCCAGCTCCTTGCCGCCGGTCTTGACGATGCGGCCCGACTCCATCACGTGCACATAGTCGGGCACGATGTAGTTGAGCAGGCGCTGGTAGTGCGTGACCAGCACGATCGCATTGTCCTTGTTCGCCAGTTGATTGACGCCGCCGGCGACAATCCTGAGCGCGTCGATATCGAGGCCGGAATCGGTTTCGTCGAGGATCGCGAGCTTCGGCTCGAGCAAAGCCATCTGCAGGATCTCGTTGCGCTTCTTCTCGCCGCCGGAGAAGCCTTCATTGACGCTGCGGTCGAGGAAATCCGGAGTCATCTCGAGCAGCTTCATTTTCTCGCGCACGAAGTCGTCGAACTCCAGCGGATCGAGCTCGTCCTTGCCGCGTCCGGCCTGCACCGTGTTGTACGCAAGCCGCAGGAACTGGCTGTTGGCCACTCCCGGTATCTCGATCGGATACTGGAAACCAAGGAACACCCCCGCGCGCGCGCGCGCCTCGGGCTTGAGTTCGAGCAGATTGTTGCCTTCATACACGACCTCGCCGCCGCTGACTTCATAGGCGGGGTGGCCGGCAAGCACCTTGGCGAAGGTGCTCTTGCCCGAGCCGTTCGGTCCCATGATCGCGTGCACTTCGCCGCTCTTGACCGTGAGGTTCATCCCCTTGAGAATTTCGATGCCGTTGACGGTCGCGTGCAGATCGCGCACTGCGAGCAGAGTCTTGCTGTCCTGGTAAATCATCCGACACTTCCTTCGAGCTTGAGGCCGAGCAGTTTGGTCGCCTCGACCGCGAACTCCATCGGCAATTGTTGAAAAACGTCCTTGCAGAACCCATTGATGATCATCGACACCGCTTCCTCGGCGCCGATGCCGCGCTGGGCGAAATAGAACAACTGGTCTTCGCCGATCTTGGAGGTCGATGCTTCGTGTTCGACCTTGGCGCTGGGATTGCTCACCTGGATATATGGAAAGGTGTTCGCGCCGCATTGCTCGCCGATCAGCATCGAATCGCATTGCGAGTAATTGCGCGCGCCGGCGGCGGTGGGCGCGATCCTGACCAGCCCGCGGTAGCTGTTGTTGGAGTGGCCGGCCGATATGCCCTTGCTGACGATGGTGCTGCGCGTGTTCTTGCCCAGGTGGATCATCTTGGTGCCGGTATCGGCCTGCTGGTAATGATTGGTGAGCGCCACCGAGTAGAACTCGCCGACCGAGT
>JBQMQE010000090.1:0-9617 GCA_052172655.1 Burkholderiales bacterium | reverse complement strand
GCCGCGCAAAATGCAGCTCGGATATTTCCAGGTGATCGCCGAGCCGGTCTCGACCTGCGTCCATGAGATGCGCGAATTCACGCCCTTGCACAGACCGCGCTTGGTGACGAAGTTGTAAATGCCGCCCAATCCGTTCTCGTCGCCCGCGTACCAGTTCTGCACCGTCGAATACTTGATGTCGGCATGGTCGAGCGCGACCAGCTCGACCACCGCGGCGTGCAACTGGTTGGTGTCGAACTTGGGCGCGGTGCAGCCTTCGAGATAGGACACGGAAGCGCCTTCCTCGGCCACGATCAGCGTGCGTTCGAACTGCCCCGAACTTTCCGTATTGATGCGGAAATAAGTCGACAGGTCCATCGGGCACTTGACGCCCTTGGGGATGAAGCAGAACGAGCCGTCGGTGAAAACCGCCGAGTTGAGCGCCGCATAGTAGTTGTCGCCGGCGGGCACCACGCTGCCCAGATACTTGCGCACCAGTTCGGGATGGTCGCGCACCGCCTCCGAGATCGAACAGAAAATGATGCCGACCTCGGCTAGCTTCGCCTTGTAGGTGGTCGCCACCGACACGCTGTCGAAAATGACGTCGACCGCGACGCCGGCAAGTTTCGCGCGCTCGTTCATCGGCACGCCGAGTTTCTCGAAGGTGCGCAGCAATTCCGGATCGACCTCGTCCATGCTGGCCAGTTTGTTCTTCGGCTTGGGCGCCGAGTAATAGCTGATCGCCTGGAAATCGATTTTTGGATATTTCACGTTCGGCCATTGGGGCTCATCCATCGTGAGCCAGTGCCGGTAGGCCTTGAGCCTGAGTTCGAGCAGCCACTCGGGCTCGTTCTTCTTGGCCGAAATCAGCCGGATCGTGTCTTCGCTCAGCCCCTTGGGCGCGACATCGGCTTCGATATCGGAGACGAATCCGTGCGCGTAGGGTTGGTTGACCAGATTTTGCAGTGCCGTGCTCATTGCGGTTTCCTAGGCTTTGGCGGCTTGCTTGACGTTGAAGCTCTCGCCGCAGCCGCAGGTGCTGTCCACGTTGGGATTGTCGAACTTGAACACCTGCTTGAAGCCTTCCTTGACGAAATCCAGGCGCGAGCCGGCCAGAAACAACAACGCGTCCGCGTTCACCACGACTTTCGCTTCGTGCGCCTCGAACAACCGGTCGCCGGGGTGCATTTCGTCCGCGTAGTCGAAGGTATAGGCAAGGCCGGAACAGCCGACTTTCTTCACGCCGACGCGCAGCCCCAGGCCCTTGCCGCGCTTGATGAGCTGGTTCCGGATTTGTTTTGCCGCGTTTTCAGTCACTGAGATTGTCATGATTTCGCCTGTATAAAGAATTTTGGAAGCTCTGATTGAGTCCCTTGGATAACTAGCTGACCAGCGTTTCCTCTGACTTGGGGGATCTACAATGGGGGCATCGCCCCTTTGTTCCAGATAACTTTAGATCGCAATCGCGGCGCGCTGGCGCTGTTGCAGGGTTTCGCGCATGTCGCGCACCTGCGCCACGCCGCTTCTTCCGGGCTTTTGCTCGTCGACGAGCTGTTTGAGCGTTACCGCGCCGAGATAGCCAAAAATATGCTGGTTGAGATTGGCCCACAGATCGTGCGTGATGCACTTGTTCTCGTCGCGACAGTTTTCCCGGCCACCGCATTGCGTCGAGTCCAGCGTCTCGTCGACCGCAAGAATGATGTCGGCGACCGATATCTGCGTCATGTCCTGGGCGAGCCGATAGCCGCCGCCGGGGCCGCGCACGCTGTCGACCAGGGCGCGGCGGCGCAGCTTGCCGAACAACTGCTCCAGATACGACAGCGAGATCTTCTGGCGCTGGCTGATCGCCGCCAGGGTCACTGGGTGTTTGCCCTGACTCATCGCCAAGTCCACCATCGCCGTCACCGCAAACCGCCCCTTCGTCGTCAGTCTCATATGAAAATCCTATTAAATATCATACCACTAAACCAAGCAGCGCAATACATGAGCAATTATGTCAACTATACGATACCTGACAGAATTAGTCAACTATGGCTTGAAATTACTTGGACGTGGCCCGCGCTGTGCGCGAGCCTGGGATAGCAGACGCCGGCACCCGCCCCGCCCAACGCCGCTGCCCGGCGGCGTCGCGCGCCAGGCCTGCAGCGGCGGCTACGATGACATCGCGCAATTACCTGGACTGCTTGGGATGATGCGCGGCCACGATCTGCAGCAGCGGCGCGAACACTTTGGGTGTTCCGGCTACGATGTTCCCGTCGTCCAGATAATTGCCGTCACCGTCGAAATCGCTCACCAGGCCGCCCGCTTCCTGGATCATCAGGCTGCCCGCGGCCATGTCCCAGGGCGCGAGCCCCTTTTCCCAGAAGCCGTCCAGCCGGCCCGCGGCGACATAGGCGAGATCGAGCGCGGCGGAGCCCGCGCGGCGCACGCCCGCGGTCTGTGCCATCAGCTTGCCCAATACAGGCAGGTACTCGCTGACGTGGCCGATTTCGCGGAAAGGGAAGCCGGTGCCGATCAGCGCGTCGTCCAACTGCCTGCGCTTGGATACACGCATGCGCCGGTCGTTGAGGTAGGCGCCGTGCCCGCGTGAGGCGGTGTACAGTTCGTTGCGCCCCGGGTCGTAGATCACCGCCTGCGTCACCGTGCCCTTGTGCCGCAGTCCGATTGATACGCAATACTGCGGAAAACCGTGAATGAAATTGGTGGTGCCGTCCAGCGGGTCGATGATCCAGACATAGTCCGATTTGCCTTGCGCGCCGGACTCCTCTGCTAAAATCGCATGGTCCGGAAACGCCTTCAGCAGGATCTGGATCACCGCCTGTTCCGCCGCCTGGTCGACTTCGGTGACGAAATCGTTGTGGCGTTTTGTCGATACCGTGAGGGCGTCGATGTCCTGCGCCGCGCGGTTGATGATGGCGCCGGCGCGCCGCGCGGCTTTCACCGCGATAGTGAGCATGGGATGCATATGATGTGGGGTCTTTGCCTGATTTCGCGGCCTGCGCGCAAGGCTTGATTTTAATATGAGCGCAGACCCGCTGTCGCACATTCGTGTGGTGCTGTCGCGCACCTCGCATCCGGGCAACATAGGCGCGGCGGCCCGCGCGATGAAGACCATGGGTATCACCTCGCTCTACCTGGTGAACCCGAAAAAGCCGATCGACGCCGAAGCCGAGGCCATGGCGACCGGGGCGTCGGACCTCCTGCGCAGCGCCCGTGTCTGCGCCAGCCTGGACGAGGCCCTGCAAGGCACGGTGTACGCGCTGGCGGTGAGCGCGCGCCGGCGCGAACTCGCGTACGTTTCGGCCGATGCGCGCAGCGCGGCGCGGGTGCTGGTGGCCGCGGCGCAGGAGGGCGAGGTCGCTCTCGTCTTTGGCACGGAAATGTCCGGTCTGACCAATGAGGAAATCCTGCAATGCCGGGCAGTGGCGCATATTCCCGCCGACCCGGGCTATTCCTCGCTCAATCTCGCCGCGGCAGTGCAGGTGCTGGCCTACGAGGCGCGCGTGGCCGCGCTGGGCGCGCAGCCGCTACCCGCAGCCGACTTCGCGCCGGCGCGGCACGAGGATGTGGAGCGTTTCTACGTCCATCTGGAGCAAAGCCTGCTTGCCAGCGGCTTTCTCGATCCGGCAAATCCCAGGCGGCTGATGCCTCGCCTGCGGCGCCTGTTCGGCCGCGTCGGTTTGGAGCAGGAAGAAGTAAACATCCTGCGCGGCATGCTGAATTCTTTCGGTAAGAATACTTGACTAAAAAACTAGGGATTAGTAGAATAATGTCGTTGAGCGCACATGTTTGACTATTGATATTCGCTGTAAAACAATAAGTTGATGTATTTAGTTAATGGACTCAGTTAGCTTTGTATCTGGAGTTAATCAAGCAGGAGGCTGGGTAGCACCCAGGCGCGCTTATGTTCGAAAGCATCCGTGAAGACATCGCCAGCGTATTCGACCGCGATCCCGCGGCGCGTTCTACCTGGGAGGTTGTGACCTGCTATCCCGGCTTCCATGCGCTGCGCATACACCGTGTCGCGAACTGGCTGTGGCATAGAAATCTGCGCTGGCTGGGACGGCTGGTATCGCATGTCGGACGCTTCCTCACCGGCATCGAGATCCACCCCGGCGCCACCATAGGCCGGCGTTTCTTTATCGACCACGGCATGGGCGTGGTCATAGGCGAAACCTCGGAGATCGGCGACGATGTCACGATTTATCATGGCGTTACGCTGGGCGGCACTTCCTGGAACAAGGGCAAGCGCCATCCGACCTTGAGAAACAGGGTGGTCATCGGCGCAGGGGCCAAGATACTTGGGCCCATCGTCGTAGGAGAGGGGGCAAAGATAGGCTCCAACGCGGTGGTAGTGAAAGACGTTCCGCCGGGTGCCTCTGCGGTCGGGATTCCGGCGCGCATCATCGTTGATGACCAGGACAAGTCGCGCGAGGAAAAGGCGGCCAAGCTGGGCTTTTCTGCCTATGCCGTCACTGCGAAGGCCGGCGACGATCCCCTGGCGAAGGCGCTACAGGGCTTGCTCGACCATTCGATGGCGCAGGATCATCGCCTGGAGCAGTTGCAGCGGGAAATCGAGGCGCTGAAGGGGCGAACCGAGGACGACCTCGCCGTTGCGCAGCGCTTCGATCCTGGCGGTTTGCGCCAGGCGGCGGACAAATAGTTGACTAAATTACTCAGGTTTTGTTACAGTTGACCAAATTCATCGGATATTGGGTATTGAGCTGGAGACGAATATGAGATTGACTACCAAAGGTAGATTTGCCGTCACCGCCATGCTGGACCTGGCTCTGCGCCACCAGCAAGGGCCGGTGACTCTGGCCGGCATCGGAGCGCGCCAGGGCATTTCCTTATCCTACCTGGAGCAATTGTTCGGCAAGTTGCGCCGGCATGCGCTGGTGGCGAGCGTGCGCGGCCCCGGCGGCGGCTACCGTCTGGCGCGCCCGACTGAGAAGGTGTCGGTGGCGGACATTATCCTCGCCGTGGACGAGCCGCTGGATGCAACGCAATGCGGCGGCTTGGAGAATTGCCAGGAAGACCAGCGCTGCATGACCCATAATCTGTGGGCCACGCTGAACGAGAAGTTGCACGATTACCTGAACTCGGTGACGCTGCAGGACCTGGTCAACGAGCAACTCGCGAAAGGCGGCAATGTGACCGTGCTGGCGGACCGTCGTGTCGCGGTTGCGCGCAAGGTCGTCTCCTTGCCGGCCTGAGTCGAACCGATCCGATTGCAGGAAGAGCCATGCCGATGAGACAACCTATTTACCTCGACTACTCGGCGACTACGCCAGTCGATCCGCGCGTCGCGGCCAAAATGATTCCCTATCTGACCGAGAATTTCGGCAATCCGGCCAGCCGCTCGCATGCCTACGGCTGGGAAGCCGAGGCGGCGGTGGAGGAGGCGCGCGCGCACGTGGCTGCGCTGCTCAATGCCGATCCCAGGGAAATCGTCTGGACCTCGGGCGCCACCGAAGGCGACAACCTCGCGCTCAAGGGCGCGGCGCACTTCTACCAGGGCAAGGGCAAGCACATCATCACGGTCAAGACCGAGCACAAGGCGGTGCTGGACACGGTGCGCGAACTCGAGCGCCAGGGGTTCGAAGCGACCTACCTCAGCCCGGAGCCGAACGGCCTGCTCGACTTGGAAAAATTGAAGGCGGCGATACGCCCGGATACCATCCTCGTGTCGGTGATGATGGTCAACAACGAAATCGGCGTAATCCAGGACATCGCCGCCATCGGCGAGATCTGCCGGCCCAAGGGCATCATTTTCCACTGCGACGCGGTGCAGGCGGTGGGCAAGGTCGAGATCGATCTGGCTAAGCTGAAGGTCGACCTGATGACCGTAACCGCGCACAAGGTGTACGGGCCGAAGGGCATAGGCGCGCAATACGTGCGCAGGAAGCCGCGCGTGCGCATCGAGCCGCAGATTCACGGCGGCGGACACGAGCGCGGCATGCGCTCGGGCACGCTCGCCACGCACCAGATCGTCGGCATGGGCGAGGCGTTTCGCATCGCGCGGCTGGAGATGGCCGCCGAGAACGAACGCATCCGCGGTTTGCGCGACCGCCTGTGGCAGGGCCTCTCCGAAATCGAGGAAGTGCACTTGAACGGCGACCTGGATCAGCGCATTCCCGGAAATCTCAACGTCAGCTTCAACTTTGTCGAGGGCGAGTCGCTGATCATGGGCATCAAGGAAATCGCCGTGTCCTCGGGCTCGGCCTGCACCTCCGCCAGCCTGGAACCGTCCTACGTGCTGCGCGCGCTGGGGCGTTCGGACGAGCTGGCGCATTCCTCCATCCGTTTTACCATCGGGCGCTTCAACACTGCGGAAGAAATCGATTTCACCGTCGGCCTGCTCAAGCGCAAGATCACCAAGCTGCGCGAACTCTCGCCGCTGTGGGACATGTACAAGGAAGGCGTCGATCTGAATACCGTGCAGTGGGCGGCACATTAAGATAGATTTGGATATGAGGGGATAGCTCCCCTCATGCTCCCCTAAGTTGGGGGCATTTCGGCAGTACCGAAATGCCAGGTAGGATTGCATTGAAGGAGTAACACCATGGCATACAGCGACAAAGTACTGGATCACTACGAGAACCCGCGCAATGTCGGCTCGTTTGAAAAGGGCGACGCGGCGGTCGGAACCGGCATGGTCGGTGCGCCCGCATGCGGCGACGTGATGAAGCTGCAGATCAGGGTAGGCACGGACGGCGTGATCCAGGATGCGCGCTTCAAGACCTATGGCTGCGGTTCGGCCATCGCCTCCTCGTCGCTGGTCACCGAGTGGGTCAAGGGCAAGACCCTTGATCAGGCGATGGGCATCAAGAACACCCAGATCGCCGAGGAACTGGCGCTGCCGCCGGTGAAAATCCACTGTTCCATCCTCGCCGAGGATGCGATCAAGGCCGCGATCGCCGACTACAAGACCAAGCACGGACTGGCAGCGGACGAGCACGCCGCCGCCCCGGCGCAACAAGCCGCCTGAGGCCACGATGCCGGTTACGCTGACTGAAAAAGCCGCCAGGCACGTTTCCAACTTCATCGCCAAGCGCGGCAAGGGCGTGGGTCTGCGCCTGGGCGTGCGCACCACCGGATGCTCGGGCATGGCCTACAAGCTGGAGTTTGCCGACGACGTCAATCCCGAGGACAGCTTGTTCGAGAGCCACGGGGTGAAGGTGATCGTGGATCCGAAGAGCCTGCCTTACCTCGAAGGCACCGAACTCGATTTCGCGCGCGAGGGCCTGAACGAAGGCTTCAAGTTCAGGAATCCGAACGTGAAAGACGAGTGCGGCTGCGGGGAAAGCTTTAACATCTAGGTTTCGGAGCAAAAGGCGCATCCGGCGCGAGGGACTGCAGCTTCCGGCGCCGCTGCGTTTCAAAGATTTTTGTCCGCGCATGATCAACTTCCAGCACAACCATTTCGAGCTGTTCGGCCTGCCGCAGCGCTTTGCCGTGGACCTGGCGCAGATGGACGAGGCGTACCGGGGTATCCAGTCGCAGGTGCATCCCGACCGTTTCGTGCATGCGGGCGACGCCGAACGGCGCGCCTCGATGCAATCGGCGACACAGGTGAACGAGGCTTACCGCACGCTGAAAAACCCTCTGGCGCGCGCACGCTACCTGCTCGCGCTGCAGCGGGTGGACGTCGCCAGCGAGAGTAATACCGCCATGCCGGCGGAATTCCTGTTGCAGCAGATGCACTGGCGCGAAGCGGTGGAGGAAGCGGCGAATCAGCCCGCAGCGCTCGCCGAGCTGGAGCGGCGCCTCGCGCGCGAAATGAGGGATGAATACGCCGAACTCGAGCGCAGCCTGGATAGCGACGGCGACTATGCGCTTGCCGCCGGGACGGTGCGCAAGCTGATGTTCCTCGAACGCCTGCGCGAGGAAATCGGCGATGCCCTGGAGCGAGCGGACGCCTGATGGCCCTGCTGCAGATATCTGAACCGGGAATGTCGCGCGAGCCGCACCAGCACCGGCTGGCGGTAGGCATCGATCTGGGAACGACGAATTCGCTGGTCGCGACCGTGCGCAGCGGTATCGCCGTGGTGCTGAACGATGCCGAGGGTCATGGCCTGCTGCCTTCGGTGGTGCGCCATTTCCCGGACGGCACTACCGCGGTGGGCTACCCGGCCCAGGCCGCGCTCGCGTGCGATCCGAGGAACACCATCGTCTCGGTCAAGCGCTTCATGGGGCGCGGGCTGAAGGACGTCGCCTACGCCGAGAACTGCCCTTATGATTTTCTCGATTCTCCCGGCATGGTGCAGTTGCGCACCTGCGCCGGCGTGAAAAGCCCGGTGGAAATCTCCGCGGAAATCCTGCGCACGCTGCGCACGCGCGCCGAAACCGCCTTGGGCGCAGAACTGGTCGGCGCGGTGATCACGGTCCCGGCCTATTTCGACGATGCACAGCGCCAGGCGACCAAGGACGCCGCGCGGCTTGCCGGTTTGAACGTGCTGCGCCTGCTGAACGAGCCCACGGCGGCGGCGATCGCCTACGGCCTGGACAATGCGTCCGAGGGCGTCTACGCGGTGTTCGATCTGGGCGGCGGGACTTTCGACATTTCCATTCTGCGCCTGTCCAAGGGCGTGTTCGAGGTGCTATCGACCAACGGCGACGCGGCGCTCGGGGGCGACGATTTCGACCACCGCGTGTTCTGCTGGATCGTGGAGCAGGCGCGGCCGGCGCCGCTGTCGGACGAAGACACGCGCCTGCTGCTGACCGAGGCGCGCGAGGCCAAGGAGTATCTCAGCGCCCACGGCGAGGCGCGCGTCACCGCGCGGCTGGGTACGGGCGAACTGATCGATAACACCCTGCCGCTGAAAACATTCGCCGAAGTCACGCGCGCCCTGGTGCAGAAAACCATCACGCCGGTGAAAAAGGCGTTGCGCGATGCCGGGCTGACGGTGGAGGACGTGAACGGGGTGGTCATGGTGGGCGGCGCCACGCGCATGCCGCAGATTCAGCAGGCGGTCGCCGAGTATTTCAAACAGGCGCCGCTCAACAACCTCGATCCGGACAAAGTGGTGGCCTTGGGCGCGGCGATTCAGGCCGACGTGCTCGCCGGCAACCGTGCCGCCGGGGACGACTGGCTGCTGCTCGACGTGATTCCGCTGTCTCTCGGCCTGGAAACCATGGGCGCTCTGGTGGAGCGCGTCATTCCGCGCAACTCCACCATTCCCGTCGCCCGCGCGCAGGAGTTCACCACTTTCAAGGACGGGCAGACCGCGATGGCCATCCACGTGGTGCAGGGCGAGCGCGAGCTGGTAGCGGACTGCCGCTCGCTCGCGCGGTTCGAGCTGCGCGGCATTCCGTCTATGGTTGCCGGGGCCGCCCGCATCCGCGTCACTTTCCAGGTGGACGCCGACGGCTTGTTGTCGGTATCGGCGCGCGAGGCGAGCACCGGCGTCGAAGCCGCGATCTCGGTAAAACCGTCCTACGGCTTGTCGGACGGGGAGATCACGCAAATGCTGCAGGATTCGGTCGCGCATACCGGCGACGATGCGCAGGCGCGCGCGCTCAACGAGCAGCGCGTGGAGGCGAGGCGCATGCAGGAGGCGGTCACGGCGGCGCTGGAAGCCGATGCCGATCTGCTCACGCCGGGCGAACTCGCCGACATACGCGCGGCGCTGGCC
>JBQMQE010000089.1:7561-16540 GCA_052172655.1 Burkholderiales bacterium | reverse complement strand
AGTCCAAGCCGGTGGAGCCCACCTTGAGCGTGTGCCCCGAGATCGCGAACTGCGCTCCGTCGCCTCCCTCCAGAATGCTGTAAGTGAAGGTATCCCCCACGTCCACGTCGTTCGTCGACAGCGTCCCCACGCTCGCGTTCGCCGCGTTCTCCGCCACCGTATTGGCCGACAGACCAATATCGGTCGGCGCATCGTTGGTGTTGGCCACCGTCACCTCGAACGTGTCCGATACCGACAGGCTGCCGCCGTCGGTCGCCGTCACCTTCAGGCTCAGCGTGCCCACGTCCGCGTTCAGCGGTGTGCCGCTGAAGGTTCGCGTCGCGGCATCGAAACTCAGCCACCCGGGCAGCGGATCGCCGTTGGCGAGGCTCGCCGTGTAGGCAAGCGTGTCCCCGGCGTCCACATCCGCGAAAGCATTCCCCGGCACGGTGAAGCTGAACACCGCATCCTCGGTCGCCGCTTGGTCCGCAATGGCATTCGCCACCGTGGGCGCATCGTTGGTGTTGGCCACGCTCACGTCGAACGTGTCCGATACCGACAGGCTCCCGCCGTCGGTCGCCGTCACCTTCAGGCTCAGCGTGCCCACGTCCGCGTTGGCAGACGTCCCCGAGAAGGTCCGCGTCGCCGCATCGAAGGAGATCCATGCAGGCAGAGCGTCGCCATTGGCCAGAGCCGCACTTAGCAACAGGGTGTCGCCAATCTCGGCATCGGCATCCGTGAACACGTCTGTCGGGATTTGATAGCTGAATGCGGCGTCTTCGATGGCCGCTTGCGCTGCAATGCCGTTCGCCACCACCGGCGCCAGATTGGTCATCGCACGCAGTTGCGCTGCATTCCACATCGTCGAATCCGCGAATTCGACTTGTTCCACCTTGTCCGCGTCCGATGCGTACCAGTTCTGTACCGTTACGCTGTCGCTGCCGCGGGTCAACATCAGGTCCTGTCCGTCGCGAGCCGCGGTCACTTCCGCCGGCGCGATGCCTGAGCCAAACCTGATGATGTCAACGTTGCCGGCGCTCGCATCGCTGTCTACCACCGTGTCCAGGCCAAATCCGGCGTTGAAAACGTATACGTCGTTCCCGGCTCCGCCGCTCAGCAGATTGTCTCCGCTGTTCCCGGTCAAGGTATTGGCAAGCGAATTGCCGGTCGCGTCGATGTCGGCAAACCCAGAGAGCGTAATGTTTTCCACATCGCCCAGCGATGCGAGGCTGTAGGAGACCGAGGCGATCACGGTATCCGTGCCCTCGGCACTGTTTTCCGTCACGGTATCGCCTGCGTTGTCGACGATATAGGTATCGTTGCCCATACCCCCGGACATCTGGTCGATGCCTGCCCCCCCGTCGAGAAAATCGTTCCCCGCTGCGCCCGCCAGGACATTCGCGCCGGCGTTGCCGATCAGCGTATTGTCCGCGCCGTTGCCCGTTGCATTGAGATCCGATGTTCCCGTCAAAATGACGTTCTCGACGTTCGGGCGCGAGGTCAGGTCGAAAGAAACCGACGCCTGCACCGTGTCGATGCCCTGATCGGCGCTTTCGGTGACCACATCGCCCGCGTCATCGACGACGTAGATGTCGTCACCCGCGCCGCCCGTCATCGAGTCGGCCCCCGCGCCGCCATCGAGGAAGTCGCTGCCCGCGCCCCCGCCTAGGGTATTGTTCAAGGCATTGCCGACGAGCTGGTTGTCAAGCGAATTGCCGGTAGCGGTGGTCGCCGCGCCATACAACACGACGTTTTCCACATTGGCGCCATTGCCGGCGCCATCGGCCAGTGTGAAATCGACGCCCGCGTACACCGTATCGATGCCCTCGTCGGCCAGTTCAGTCACGACATCGCCGGCGTTATCCACAAAGTACGTATCGTCGCCCGCGCCGCCCGCCATCGTGTCCGCGCCGGCCGCGCCATCAAGAATGTTGTCCGCCGCATTGCCGGTCAGCGCATTGGCGAGCGCATTGCCGGTCGCATTTGCGGCAGCGGTGCCGGTCAAGGTCAAGTTCTCGAGATTGTCGCCCAGGGCGAACGAAACCGACGCTTGCACGGTATCAGTGCCCTCGCCGGCATCCTCGGTGATGGTGTCGCTCTGGTTGTCGACGATGTAGATGTCGTCGCCGGCGCCGCCCAGGAGTGCGTCGACGCCCGCGCCGCCGTCGAGCGTATTGTTGCCGGAATTGCCGGTGATGCGGTTGGCCGCGTCGTTGCCGGTACCGTCGATGTCGGCCGTGCCGGTGAGGACGAGGTTTTCCACGTTCGCCGGCAGCGCATAGCTCACACTGGATTTCACCGTATCGAAACCGCCGCCCGGCAGTTCGTACACCGTATCGCCGACGTTGTCGACGATGTAGCTGTCGTCGCCGGTGCGGCCGGTCATCGCGTCCGCGCCTGCGCCGCCATCCAGAATGTTGCCGCCGGCATCGCCGGTGAGGATGTCGGCGGCGGTCGTTCCGGTGATTACGCCGTTGCTCGTGGCCTGCGCTGTCGCGAAGATGAAGTGCTCGGCACGCAACTCACCCGCCGCGATGCCATACAGCGTTACCGTCCGTCCGAGAGCATCGCCCGCAATGCTGACTTCGGCAATTGGATTTCCATCGCCCAGGGTCAGGTTGCCATCGACGATGACAAGCCGGGAAAGATCCGTTGCTTCCGTAATCGTCGAGAGATCGATCCGGTCCATAGGCGAGCCCACCTGTCCAAGTTCGAAATCCCATATGAAGTTGCTCGCAATGTCGCTGTTCGCAGTGGTCTGCGTAAGCACAAAGGTATCCGCGCCGCCGTTCCCTCTCACCGCGGCATTCGAGGAATACGCATTGGTGTAGAGGAAGGAATCCCCTTCGAGGTAAATGACATCGTTGCCGGCGTCGCCCTGCACATAATCCTGCCCGGCACCGCCGATCAGCGTATCGCCGCCGGCACCGCCGATCACTTCGTCATCGCCGGCGCCGCCGTCGATATAGTCGCCGCCGCCGGGTCCGGTGTTGCTCAAGTCTCCCACCAGCAAGTCGTTCCCGGCCCCGCCATAGATGCGGTCGCCATCGCTTCCACCAAATATCGTATCGTCGCCGTCCGAGCCGAATATAAACGTATCGCGCAAATACCGGACAGCGTCTTCTTCCACATGCAACACGCTCGATTCCGATAGCGACGACGCCGCGACATTATTCAGCAACAGGGAACGCCCATTATCCAGCGTCACCAGCGTGTCAGCCCCTGTCTGGGCGAAACTCGGCGTAACAGAATCCATGCCCACCAGCAGCAGCCTGTCCACGCCCGGCGCAAAGTCCGTAATCGTGTCGGTGCCGGAATTCGTGCGGAGCACGAAGTAATCGTAGCCGTTGCCGCCAGTCAGCGTGTCGTCACCCTGGCCGCCGTCGATGATATCGTTGCCGTCTCCGGCAACAATTGCATCGTTGCCGCGCCCGCCGAGAAGCCGGTTGGACAGGGCATTGCCCGTCAACGTGTCGTTGCCGTCGCCGCCGAACGCAAACTCCACATCGCCGTTGACCGTGAGGCTGCGCCCGGCAATGATGCTGTTCGCGCCGTTGTTCAGATTGATGACCGAGCCGGTCAAAACCGCTGCGGCATTGATGGTATCGATGCCGCCGTTCGTATCAGTCAGGGTCGCACGCGCTGCGCCCGGCGCCGCGGCAAATTCGTCGGTGTAATAGTAGATGTCGTTACCTGTCGCCGAGATCACAGGAATCTCGCCGACCGTACCCAGCGAGGTATTGGTCTCGTTTATATCGCTGCCATACACATCCACCTTCCAGCCGTTAAGCGTGCCCGTGCCGCCGCCGCTGCGGTCGGTGATGCGCAACTGCCAGTCTCCCTCGGCGTTCTCGCCGTAGTCATGGGTGGTATCCAGCGCGAAGACCAGTTGTCCCGAGCCCACGTCACCGGCGGGGTTCGCTGCGCTGCTGCCCGGGTTGGCGATCAGCTCGCTGATGGTTCCCGTCGGCGAGATGAGTTCGACCGTGAGATCGCCCCAGTTCGAGTGCGTAATATCCAGGCTCACGGTGGCATGCTCCGCGCGCAAGCCCGCCCCGATCGCCAGGGTGCGGCTAATCACCGCCCCGTCGCCGATCGCGATGCCGAGGTCAGCCCCGCCGTTCACGCTGCCTTCGCCGCTGGCGAGGTGCCGTTCGTTACCGCTAACGTGCGTTCCCTGCCAGATCTCCGCCAGCCTCACCGCCGCCCTCGCATCGACATCGCCGAAGCCGTAGTCGTGGCTGGTATGCATGCCGCCGCCGTTCCAGTTGCCGGCGCCATTCCAGACGGTGTCTGTATTCGGATCGTTCACCTTCCTCGCCGTGATCGCGAGGATCTGCTGGATATCGCGCCAACCCAGGTTCGGGTTGGCCTCCAGCATTAGCGCCACTACGCCGCTGACGATGGGCGTCGCAAAACTCGTGCCCTCGGTCGTGGCGGTGTCCGAACCGAAAATCGTGCCGTCGTCGCCCATGAGGATTTGCGAAGTGCTCGCGATGTTCGATCCGGGAGCCGAGATCAGAATGCTGGCGCCGGGATTGCTGAACGGTGCCTGTCCGATGGTCAGGGTCGACAGGTCCGCCTGGGCGTTGATGGCCCCGGTGACGATAACGGCGCGGTTGGCGGTGAGCGCGTTGTAGTTGGTGTTGCCGCCGTTCGCGCGCTCGTTGCCGCCGGCCATGACGATGGCCGTACCCAGCCCGTTGCGGCCCTGGGTGATGGCATCCAGCATGCCCTGCTCGATGGCGCCGACCGGCGTGACGTTGAGGTCGAAGTTGGCGGTACTGCCCCAACTGTTGTTCACCACGTCGTAGTTCTTGAACTGCGCCAGCGCGTTGATGATTTCCTGGTTCATTGCGGCGACTTCCAAGCCTGTGCCCTGGATGTAGTGGCCGCTGAGCTTGGCGTCGTAGGCCACGCCCACCGCCCCCTCGCCGTTGCGCGCCGCCACCATGACACCGGCCACCAGCGTGGCGTGCTGGCTGAAACTTTGCGGGATGCCGTTGTCGGGGTCGCTGATCCAGCCCGGGTCGACATTGGGCTGCAGGTCCGGGTGGCGGTAGTCGAAAACTTCCGTCCCAGTGGAGAACGGCATCCCGGGTTCGAACTGGGCGATCCTGACGCCTTTGCCGGTGTAGCCTTCGCCGTAAGCGTCCTGCCACACCGGCGCCACGTTGATGTCGTTCAGGTACCACTGCTGCGCGAACAGCGGGTCGTCCGGCATGCCCGGGATCTTGAGCACGACCTGCCCGGCCATTTCCGCCTGTTCATCGGTGCCGGGGAGAAACGCCGTGGCGGCGCCGTTGCCTGCCGCGTCCTGTATGTAGTACTTGAAGGTCATGACATCCTGACCGTCTCCCGCCGCGAACAGGATCTGATCGTTTCCATCCAGGGTGTGCTGGGTCAGCCAGGATTCCGCCAAAGCCGTCGCCAGGCGCTGGTCGAATGGGGCGGAATCAGGATAGTCCGGTGCCACCAGCCGAAATTGGGTGTGTTCGCTGTCTAGCCACTGGAAGTCGCCACGGCCGCTAAAGCCGCCGATACCGTCATCCTGGCGGTCTGCGCCGTAAAGATAGGTCTCCCAGTCCGCCAGCGTCGCGTTCCAGCTCGTCACCGCGTCGTTGTAGGTCTCTTGAGCTGTGGTGTAGATCGCCAGCGCGTCATCGTAGGCGCTCACCGCATTGTTGTAGGGTGTGACCGCGTCGTTGTAGGCGTCTTGGGCCGTGACTGTGGCCTGAACGTTGGCGGTGAAGGTCCCCGCGTTGCCGGCCTGCGCGTTCCATGCGGCTACGCGGCTGTCATAGTCAGGCTTGAAGACGTTCCAGTTGCCATCGATGATGGCGTACTGATCGTCGGCGTATCCGCTCAGGCCGTAAAAAGCCCGCTCGGCCCAGCATGTCTGTAGCGTGGCGATGTAGGCGTTCGTGTTGGCGGCGTTGGGGTTGGCCAGGTAATTGGCCCGCGCCGGAATCACTGCTTCGAAGGCGTGCCCCCAGCCCTGGTTGGTCTTGCCGTCGGAAACGAAGCCGTTGTAGCCGTTGGCGGCGCTGGCGTTGCTGAGGCTGAAGCTGCCGCTGCGCTCGTGATAGAAGTAGTCCCAGTTCAGTTTAGCCTGGGCGTAGCCAAGGCCAGCGTCGTCCGCCTCGACCACGCCGTTGCCGTTCTGGTCCCAATAGTTGTTCCAGGCGCTCGCGGCGTCGTTCCAGTTGGTTTCCACGGTGGTAAAAGTGTATAGGGCAGTGTTCCACGCGGTTTGCGCGGGGGCGAATGTGGTCTGGGCCGCGCTCCAGGGGGCTTGAGCTGTGGCGAAGGTGGCTTGCGCCGCGGTCAGGATGCCGTTCTGCGCATAGAACTCGGTCACGGCTGTCGCCTGCTCGGCGATCGTGCTGTCGTAGGTATTGACTGCCGCGTCCCAGTCGGCGTCGATCACCGCCTTCTTAGCATCAAATCCTGCTTGGTCGTATTCCCAGAAGGTGAACGATCCGTCGGTCATGGCGCGCGTCTTGAGCGACAGGCCCGCCGCCGTGGTGGCGCCGACGATCTCGCCGCCGGTTGCGCTGGCCACGGCGCGCACGGAAATCGCCTCGGCGCCCCAATGCTGGTCGTTGGCGAGCAGTTCGGCGACGGTGATCGCCTTGGTGCCGGTATGGCTGTCCACCGTGAGCGCGTCTCGCACCGGCAGCGCGCGGTCGATGCCGAGATCCACCGCAGATATGTCGGCGAAGTTGAGTTTCTCGACATTGGTCAGCATGTCGGCGCCGTCGCGGCCGGACTTGGTGTCGACGACGCGCCAGCTCGTGTCGCTGAGCTTGGTGACGCGGTAGTCGGCAAACGAGCCCGAGAATTCGGCGATGTCGATGCCGTCGCCGCCGTCGATGCTGTCGTCGCCCTGCTCGCCCCTGAGGACGTCGTTGCCGCTGCCGCCGGATATGCGGTCGTCGTCCTGGCCGCCGAAGACGAGGTCGTCGCCCGCGCCGCCCATGAGCTGGTCCTGCCCGCGGCCGCCGCGGATGACGTCGTTGCCGGCGCCGCCGTCGATGAGGTCGTTGCCGTTTTCACCGCTGAGCGCGTCATTCGCCGCGCCGCCGATGACGATGTCGTCGCCGTCGTTGGCGCGGATGAAGACGGACGAGCGCCCGCCACCGATGAAAATGTCGTCGCCGGTGCCGCCAGCGACGACTTCGACTTCGGCTTGGGCGAGATTCAGCGTCACGCCTTCGGTGCCGACGACCTGCACCATGTCGAAACCGTCTCCGGCATGTATGTTGGCTTGCAAGTCGGCGGCGTCGATGATCAGCATGTCGTCGCCCGCACCGGCATCGAATGTATCGGACCCCTGGCCGCCGACCAGCCAGTTGGCGTCGGCGTCGCCGGTGAGGGTATCGTCGCCGCTGTTGCCGTAGGCGTTTTTCACGCCTTTGACGCTGACGTCGATGACTTCGCCCGTGGTGAGACTGGAAACGTAGGTGCTCTGGCCGTCTTCGGCGCTCACCGTGGTGCCGGTGGCACCCACGGTGGCGGTGTTGCCGGTGGGGTTGGCGATAAAGCGCGCGGCTTGCGCTTCCTGGGTGATGCCGTTCTGCACGAAGGTGCCGGTGGCGAGGACTTCGTTGCCGCCGTTCACCAGGCCGGATTGAGTGGTCGGGGCGAGGTTGATGCTGGTGATGCCGAGTTCATCGAGACTCATAAGCTCGGTGGTATCGATGCCGGCCTCGTACTGGCCGTCGCCGTTCACATCCTTGTAGCTGATACCGTCGGCGTTGTCGTCGACCCAGACCTTGACGTTGCTCCAGGCAGCGTCGGCGCTGGTGAATTGGTTGTCCGCATTCGAGTCGAGCGACTTCAGCGCGGCGAAGCCGTCGGCGTAGGGCTTGGTGCCCGCCTCGCCGTTCGTTCCGACCGTGCCGTTGAAGTACTCGGATAGCGTTTCGCTGATGTCGTTGATGACCCCGTCGCCGTTCAGGTCGTAGGACACGATGCCATCGGTGTTGATCGTCGGAATCGTTCCCGCCGTTATCGTATTTGCCGTGACCCAGCCCGTAATTTCCTTGGTGCCGCCGTCGTGGTCGACGTCAAACAGGACTGGAGCTTCGCCGAAACTGGCGAGTCTCACGCCATCGCCGTTCAGGTCGAGGACCAGCGGGTCAGTCGGGATGGCGTTCTGCACGCCGGTGCCCAAGAGATTAATGGCCGCGGCGAGAATTTCCGGTCGGTATACGAGTGAATTGGCCAGATCCGGATTGGCGCGAATAGACTGGGCAAGCTGGCTGGCCAGGATTTGGTCGGCCAAGCTGAGGCTCCCGGGCCGCAAGAAATTGGCGAGGATGTCGTTGGCGTAAGCGTAGTTGCCGCTGGCGGTGTTGACGTCGCCGATGCCTGTGATCCAGGCGGTGCCGGTGTTGTAGAGGGTGGAGGTGTCCGAGCTGGGGGATTGGGTGGGGTCGGTGTTGCCGGTATGGCTGGCGGTGAGGTCGGTGATGGTGGTGATGGTAGACGTATTGACAATCGGCTCAGAACCGATCGGGGCGAAAAGTTCATTGAGAACCGGCTCGAACAGGAGCCCATTCGACTCCACGTTGAGAGCGAACGACTGTTCGCCGTAACTAAGCGCAAACTTTGATTTGAGATCTCCGCTGTCCTCGCTATCCGAAACCATTATCATGGGAGCATTGGGTTCAAACAACAGCGGGGAGAACCTACTGACCTCCTTTTGCCCCCACGCGTAACAAGACTCTAAGTAGGTCATTCCGGGCGAATTAGACGGCTGGTTATTCTCGTTGGCGAGCGCGAAGAAGTATGCAGCGCTAAGCTCAATGAGCTGCGTACTCGCATTCGGGTTCTGGGCACGAACATACTCCTGAGCTTTGTCGTAGACGGTCTGGGCTGCTTCGCGGTTGATGAATCCGTCGACCGGGATGTTTAGCGACCCATTACTATTTACATATATTTCCAGTGCCACCTTGTTGTTGATGACTATCGCAAATCCCTCGGCCCCGACAC
>JBQMQE010000089.1:0-7551 GCA_052172655.1 Burkholderiales bacterium | reverse complement strand
TTCCGCGTCACGCATCTGGAATCCGACGGTCACCGAATTGCTCAGCCGAACGCGGTCAGAAAAATGTCCGAGTTCATGTGACAGCGTGGCTACCAGCCCCTGGACCGTAGCAAGGCGATCCGGGTCCAGGCGGATGAAGCCGGATTGGCCAGATTGAGCATAGTGATCGTGAAACTCCGATCCGTTTCCTGAGATGCCAAGCGCAATTTGTTCGAACGATCCGCCGCCTGAGTCGTACGCTTGGGCGTAAGCATCGAGCATTTGACGAAGCGTGCTTGAATACTGAATCAGCTGTTCGAGTTCATTAAGTTCCGCTTCTGCCATGACCGCTCTAAGGTTATCGAAAATAGCGTGATCCACGTACCTGCTCATGTCGTTCTCCTATCGGTCAATTGTCTTCGTTAGACGAATGTCTTGCAGACATTCGAAGACATCAAATGTGGCAATCATTTTCAGTTTCTGTACACCCAATCCTTCATAGGAAACAAACTGCGGCACAGGTCGCTTCGCGCGCTTTATGAATCTCGCGCTGGACTCCGGCGTATGAAAATCACGATTGATCACCCCTTTGAAAGGCAAGATCGGATGGGTTCCGAATGTCTTAAAGAGATCTGCTTCACGGACGCACACCGCGTCATCCGCGATTTGTACGTGGACACGAGCGCTTGCACGCGCGGCCTCGGCTTCAGACTGTCCGTAACTGAACCGGAAATGCGTGAGCATGTCTGGCGCATTCCACGAGAAGCTCTTGTTTCCCACGCGTTCCTGAGTCTCGCGAAGCCTAATCTTGACACCGAAGTGCCGATCGACTGCTGACAGGTCGAACGGATCCTCGGTATCGACGAATCCCTTGAGTGCCAGCAGGAAACCTATGGGGTTGGACTGTTGAAGTACAGGCTTGGGATCCTGTGCCAATGAATCAATTAGAATTATAGCGAGGACCAGTCCCAGCAGAAGCGAAGCAGTCCTAACCGATCGGACCTCGAATGGTCTAGTCCTAGGTGTTCTTATGCAGAATGAAGAGGGCCAACTCAGAAACGGATAGATTTTCCTGTATGCATTGAATCCATAGGCAGTCGCGACCCTTGATACCGTAAGTGTAGCCAGCGGTAGCGCGGCGCCAATTCGATTGGCAATCTCAGTCAGTGCATCGGTGCTTGTTGCAAGCTTAAATAATTCAACAAGCACCTTTAAGGCAGCATCAGTGAGCCCGGTAGCGCCTTTGGTCACACTATTTATGAGTACTTGAAAGGTCATCTGCTTAGGATCAATATCAGTCACAATTGTTCTCCTTGTATGCGGTAGACCGATCGAAAAGTAAGATATTGAACAACGTTAGTGAGAAAGCCTTACTAAAGAACTAAAAGGGTGAGAGACCAATTGATTTTCATAGCGGCATCACCCTTCAGCATTGATCGAAGTTGACCTATGCCGCTGCCTGCCTATCCGAACCAGGCGATCCCGTCGCCCTGGAACTCTTCCTGCGCTTTGCTCGCCTCGCCCCGCTCGGCGCAATGCTCGCACCAGACAACAACGATTGAATCAACCCAAGCTGCCGCGGCAAACACACCCTCCTAAAGTCGTAGTGCTCCTCGATCGTCTGCCGAGCGCGTGCGCGCATGCGATCGAACCGTTCGCGCTCGCCGAGCGCCGTCTCGACTTTCTCCGCCAAACCTTTGACATCGAAGAAATCCACCAGCAAGCCGTTGTCTCCATCGCCTATCACTTCCTCGACCGGCGGGGTTGCCGAAGCGATCACCAGGCAGCCGGCGGCCATCGCCTCCAGCATCGACCAGGACAGCACGAACGGATAAGTCAGGTACACATGGGCCAAGGACAGCTGCAGCACCTTGAGATAGGTGTCATACGGAACCTGCCCGAGAAAATGCACGCGCGATGCATCGATTCTGCCGCCCATTTCATCGAGCATGAACTGGCGCCAACTGCGGTCTTTCGGCGGCCTGGGCCCATAGCCGGGATTGTCGCCACCGACGATCAGCACTTGCGCTTTCGGCCTGCGCCGCAGGATTTCGGGCAGGGCGCGCATGAATACGTGGAATCCGCGGTAGGGCTCCAGGTTGCGCGCGACATAGGTCAGCACTTCGTCATCGCGGGAAAGCGACAAGCCCTGCTTGAGCGTCAGCACCGCCTGCGCGTCGGGTCTGACGGTTTCCGTATCGATGCCCTCATGCACGACGGAGATCATGTCGCGATAGCGCCGCGGGTACTGCCGCTGCTGCCACTGTGTCGCCGTCTGGCCGAGGTCGGCCGCGTCCAGGCCGAGCAGGTTGACCGCATTCAGCGTGCGTATGCGCAACCGCTTGTCAAATGAAGGAGCGAACTCCGCATCGAAATCCAGGTCCGTCCCTGCAGGGCGGTAGAAATATTCGAAGTAGGCGAGCAGCGGCGTGGAAGGAAAGACGTCCTTGAGGTAGAGCGTCTCCCCCCAGGCGTTGTGGCCGATCATGATGTCCGGAACGAAACCCTGTTCCCTCAGTTCGAGCGCGGCGCGCGAAACGGCCTGGCCGTGCTGCACCGCGTCTTCCAACGGGCGCACGTAATGGTGCGTGTGCGATCCCGCTACGCGCCCGGTCTGGTAGACGACTTTCCTGATGCCGGGGAACGGGGCATGGGCGTTGCGCGTGAGAAATACGATCTCGTTGCCGGGCTGCGCGGCGAAGTGCCTGAGCAGGTGGGCGTACTGGCCCGGGAAGTTCTGGTGTGCGAACAGGATGCGCATCTCGGCAATGCTCCCTATCTCTCCCTCAAGCCTTCGTTTACCGTCTTCCTGATCGGATCGAGGAAGAATTCGATCACCCGCCGCTGTGCGGTGGCGATTTCGGCGCTCACCGCCATACCCGGCGTAAGGGTCACATCGCGCTGCTCCACCCTGAGCGTGCCCCGGTCCAGCTTCACCCGCACCTGGAAAATCGGGCCCCGCTTCTCGTCGTTGACGGCGTCGTTCGATACGAAGATCACGGATCCCGGCACCGTTCCATAGCGCGTAAACGGGAAAGTCTCGATCTTCACCTCGGCGCGCTGGCCGAGTTTGACGAAGCCCACGTCCTTGTTTTCCAGGAATCCCTCGACTTCCGCGTGGTAGTCCCTGGGTGCGATCACCAGCAGCGCCTGCGCCGGCGTGACCACGCCGCCCACGGTATGCACGGCAAGCTGCTGCACCGTGCCGTCGACCGGCGCGACCAGGATTTGCTGGTTCTCGCGCGTCTGCGCCTTGATTAATTCCTGTTCGATTTGCGCCGCTTTCTTGTCGGCATCCACCTTGGCGTTGACCGCGGTGCGCTCGAATTCGGCGACCAGGCTTTGGCGGCGGCTGCGGGCTTCTTCGATGCCCGCGGCGAGTTCCTTGACCCTCGCTTCCTGGTACGAAAGATCGCGCTCCTGCTCGATGCGTATCTGCTCTTTCTCGAGGTAGCCGTGCTCCGACATGAATTTCCGCTGGACCAGGTTCTTGTAGTCTTCGGCACGGCGCCGCGCGATCGGCGCGGTCTGCGCGAGCTTGGCGACGAGTTCCCTGACCGAGTCGATCTCGGCGGCGCGCCTGAATATCTCCGCATCGATGCCTGCGAGCTTGGCGCGGTGCTCCCGGTACTGGCTTTGCATGGCGCGGGATTCGTCCGCGATCAGGGCGGGCGGGATGCGCTCAGCCGCGGACGCCTTGCCGCTCGCGTTCCCCAGAATTGCCGCCGACAGCGGCAGCCGCAATGCGGATGGCGCCAGCGTTCCCGACGCGGCGCGCGCGAGCGCATCGTAGCGCGCCGCTTCCAGCCGGGCCGCGTACAGGGAATCACGCGCCCGCGCCGTTTCGGCTGCGGTCGCGGTGGCCGCTGCTTCCAGTTCGATCAGCACCTGGCCCGCCTTCACCTCCTGGCCGTCGTCCACCAGGATGCGCTTCACCACGGCCGTTTCCGCGGGCTGGATCAGCTTCGCCTTGTCGGCGGCGATTACCTTGCCCGAGGCAACGGCGATGACGTCGACCTGGCCGATGAAGGACCAGGCGAGGCCCAGCGCCAGCGCAGCGACCATGGTCCAGAGAATCGCACGCGGCAGCGCGGGTGCGGGGGTTTCCATGATCTCGAGCGCCGCCGGCAGGAATTGCCGCTCGAGCGGGGTGCGCTCTCCCGGGGCGATTTCGTGCCGGGCCATCCACGCCGCCCTGAAAGCGCGGGCGTAACGGGCGACGAGTTCGGCGAATAATTGCAGTCTAGTGCCGTGCATGAGCGTCTTATCCCGTCTGCATCGCGTAAAGCCGCGCGTAGCGGCCATCGGGCCGCTTGACCAGGTCGGCGTGCGCGCCCTGTTCGACCACTTCGCCTTTCTCCATGACCATGATCCCGTGCGCATCGCGCACCGCGGAAAGCCGGTGGGCGATGACGATCACGGTGCGGCCCTTGGCGATGAAGCGCATATTGTCCTGGATGACGCGCTCGGACTCGTAGTCCAAGGCCGAGGTGGCTTCGTCGAAAATCAACACGCGCGGGTTGGTGAGCAGCGCCCGCGCGATGGCGATGCGCTGGCGCTGGCCGCCGGAGAGGGTCGCGCCCTGCTCGCCCACCAGCGTGTCGTAGCCCTCCGGCAGTTCGAGGATGAACTCATGTGCCCCGGCGAGCTTGGCGGCCTGAATCACCACCTGCATGGGCGCGCCGGGGTCGGCCAGCGCGATGTTGTCGCGCACCGAACGCGCGAACAGGCGGTTCTCTTGCAGGACGACACCGATCTGCCGCCGCAACCATGCCGGATCGGCCAGCGCCAGATCGACGCCGTCTACCAGCACCCGGCCGCGCTCGGGCACGTACAGACGCTGCGCCAGCTTGGCGATCGTGCTCTTGCCCGAACCCGAGCGACCGACGATGCCGAGCACCGCGCCCGGCGCAAGCCGGAAGGAGACGCCGCGCAGGACTTCCGGGCCGTCGGGACGATAGCGGAAATGCACCTGGTTGAATTCGATTTGCCCCTGCAAGGCCGGCAGTTGCGCCCTGGAACCCGCGGCAGCGTTCTCGGCACGGCTATTGAGGATGTCGCCCAGACGCGCAACCGAGATGCCGGTCTGCTGCAACTCCTGCCACAACTGCGCCAAACGCAGCACTGGCTGCGCCACCCGACCCGCCAGCATGTTGAATGCGACCAGCGCGCCCACGGTCATGGCGCCGTCGATCACTTCCTTGGCGCCGAGCCAGAGGATGCCGACGGTGACGAGTTTCTGTATCAGCTGTACGCTCTCGCCCGCGAAAGCGGAAAGCCGCGACACGCGGAAGCTCGATGCGACGTAGGCGGCGAGCTGCTCGTCCCAGCGGCGCACCGCCTGGGGTTCGGTGGCGCCGGCTTTGAGCGTCTGGATGTTGGTGACCGATTCGACCAGGAACGCCTGGTTCTCGGCGCCGCGCGCGAATTTCTCGTTCAGCAGCCGGCGAAAGGCGGGCATAGCCGCGGCCATGAGCACGACGTAACAGGGGATGGACAGCACCACAATGAGGGTGAGCAGCGGGCTGTAGTAGTACATCACCGCCAGGAACACAAAGGTGAACGAGAGGTCTATCGTCGAGGTCAGCGCCGGGCCGGTGAGAAACTGGCGGATGTTTTCCAATTCGCGCACGCGCGCGACCGAGTCGCCGACGCGGCGGGCTTCGAAGTAGGCAAGCGGCAGCGCGAGCAGATGGCGGAACAGGCGCGCCCCCAGCTCGACGTCGATGCGGCTGGTGGTGTGGGCAAATACGTAGGTCCGCAGCGACGAGAGTACGGACTCGAATACGACCGTGGCGAGCAGCCCCACGGCAATGACGGTGAGCGTCGAGTAGCCCTTGTGCACCAGCACCTTGTCCATCACCACCTGGAAAAAAAGGGGCGTACCCAGAGCGAAGAACTGCAGCGCGAGCGAGGCCACAAGCGCCTCGCCGATGAGCTTTCTGTATTTGACGATCGCCGGGACGAACCAGGTGAAATCGAAGCGCGCGAGTTCGGCGGCAAGCGAGGCGCGCGAAGTGACGAACAGCGCGCGCCCGGTAATGCCGGACTTGATCTCCTCCAGCGTCAGGGTGAGCGGACGCCCCTCTGCGGGATCGTGCAACAAGACCTTGCCGCCTTCGACGCGCGCGAGCACGGCGAAGCGCGGTTCGGGGGCGGCGTCGCCTTTGGAACCGGCATCGGGGAGCTCAGGGGTTTCGCCGGGAGCCGGCCGGCTTTCGACATCGACCGCGCGCAACTCCACGATGCAAGGCAGGGACAGCTTACCCTGCGCCGCCCGTTCAAGGTCGAGCGGACCCAGCTTGGCCTTCAATTCCAGGCGCTTGGCCGCGACGAGCAAATCGTCCGCCCGCGCCGGCGCGGTGAGGCCCAGCTCGTGCGCAAGCTGCTCCGGCTCCGCGGCCTTGCCGTGGAACCTGGCGATCAGCGCCAGGCTCGCGAGGCCCGTGTCCAGAACACGTTTAGGCATACCCGCCTGTTCGGCGTGCACCATTCGATCCGCCCTATTCGGCCGAGCGCGAGCGCGGGCCCGACCTCGTCCTCATGGCTTGCTTTCTGCTTGCATTGGGTCCAACTACCCGAAACCGGGATACCCGACTATCCCCCCATGAACGTAATAATTGCTCCGGTTCGCAGCCGAAGATTGATTGCCGCGGCTGTGCTGTCATTTTTGCGATGGATCATGATCAACTCTAGCTCGCAGTGCGTAATTCGAAACAGATGCGGGTCGTTTGCACCAAGAATTTCTTGGTTGGATTCCTGCGCATGAGAACATACCTCGATTGACTTGACAACCACTTGAAAAGCGATACGGCAGAAACTTGAGAAGCGGAACGGTAATCACTGCCTTAAGCGATACTCTTGGGTCGCCTCGGCGAGCACACTCGCCAGTCCATTTGGCCTATATGCCGCGTCGTCAGATCGATCGGGGCGGGCGACCAGAGCCAGGCTCGCAAGGCCCGTTTCCAGCACGGCCGCGGCAGTTCCCGCAGTTTCGGCGTACATGCTCTCCCCTGACTCTGCCGCAGGCGCTACTCCGCCTGCCCCCTAAATTCGAACCGCGCTACTTCTTCTGCTTATTGGTGTTATTTTGTGAGTATTGCGGCCTGCAATGCATGTTCAGACCTTGCCTATCCGATCTGTTGCCAAAATCGACCTCCAGTAGGGCGCAACAAGCGAAGCGCATTGCGCCGCATGGCGGGAACACATTCGGCGGATTACGACCAATGGTCTCGATCCCGCTTGACCGGAAAATCCCTGTGGGACGCAGCGCTAATCCGCCCTACGAAAGCCGATGTCGCTTTTTGGCACTTTCAAATACTTTGGCAACAAACCGGATAGGCGACGTTCAGACGATACGCTAAATTGATGCAATCCTAATCGTCCATTTGGCCTATGACGCAAACGCTGATAGTCTGTTTATATTGACGAGCTCAGTTAGGTTTGTTTGGATAGCCTCCGGATTCATGCCGGACGCAATGGCACGTGGAACGCCAGCTCCCAGCGCCTTGCCCATCCGGCGCATGCTCGACACCTATCCGAAAGCGATCTGGCTCAATCCCGAGCCGGAGC